>JAUSMU010000394.1 GCA_030645995.1 Gammaproteobacteria bacterium
GTGTGCAGGTGCGCGGCTACATGAGCCAGCTCGGTCCGATCCGCATCGACGGTTTCGACTGGGATGAAGTGGACAGAAATCCTTTCTTTTGCCCGGACGCCACCAAGGTGCTGGAGATGGAGGCTTACATGGCCGCGCTGAACAAGGAAGGCAACTCGATTGGTGCTCGCATCAATGTGGTGGCGTCCGGGGTGCCAGTTGGACTCGGTGAGCCGGTCTTCGATCGCCTGGATGCCGACATCGCACACGCCCTGATGAGTATCAATGCAGTCAAGGGCGTGGAGATAGGGGCGGGTTTTGCCTGTGTCGAGCAGAAAGGCACAGAGCATCGCGATGAGATGACTCCCCAGGGATTCCTCTCCAATAACGCAGGCGGGATACTCGGCGGCATCTCATCGGGGCAGGATATTCTGGCGAGCATCGCCTTGAAGCCGACTTCCAGCCTGCGGATTCCTGGCCGTTCCATTGATATCCACGGCAATCCTGTCGAAGTGATTACCACCGGCCGTCACGACCCTTGTGTCGGTATCCGGGCAACACCAATTGCCGAGGCCATGATGGCCATCGTCTTGATGGACCACTTGTTGCGACACCGCGCGCAAAATCAGGGTGTGGTATCCGGAACGCCCGTGATCGGATCTGCACTCGGTTGACCCTTCGAATTACGAATTTCTATGCAATGGATAAAATAGTTTCATTTTGGTTATGCAATGCGGGCGAGTATAGTTTTTCTACCTAATATCGTGACTGTTCAATTGGTAATTTCTTATGACTGGTAAAACCTTGTACGACAAACTGTGGGACTCTCATCTGGTCAAGCAGCGTGACGATGGCACCGCGCTGATCTATATTGATCGACAGCTGATTCACGAGGTGACCTCTCCGCAGGCCTTCGACGGTCTGCGCTTGGCTGGCCGACGTCCCTGGCGCGCAGAGTCCAATTTCGCTACTCCGGACCATAATATTCCAACGACCAAGGAAGAGCGTCGTCAGGGGCTGGAAGGTATTCGTGATCCAATTTCCCGCATTCAGGTGACGACTCTGGACGACAACTGTCGCGAATTTGGCATTTTCGAACTGGATATGAATGATATTCGTCAGGGTATCGTGCACGTGGTTGGGCCTGAGCAGGGCGCAACGCTGCCCGGTATGACCATCGTCTGTGGGGATTCCCACACGTCCACCCACGGCGCGCTGGGCGCACTGGCGCATGGTATCGGCACCTCCGAGGTCGAGCACGTCATGGCCACGCAATGTCTGCTGCAGACCAAGATGAAGAATATGTTGATCCGCGTGGATGGACGTCTGAATCCGGGCGTTACCGCCAAGGACATCGTGCTGGCCATCATCGGTGAGATCGGTACTGCCGGTGGCACTGGCTACACCATTGAGTTTGGCGGTGAGGCCATTCGCTCCCTGAGCGTCGAAGGCCGTATGACCGTCTGCAACATGGCAATCGAGGCCGGTGCTCGCGCCGGATTGATCGCTGTCGATCAGACAACGTTGGATTACATCAAGGGTCGCCCCTTTGCGCCCAAAGGCGACATGTGGGAGCGCGCTGCCGCTGCCTGGCGTGGCCTGGTCAGCGATGCGGATGCGCATTTCGACCGCGTAGTCGTCATGGACGCCGCAGACATCATTCCGCAAGTCACCTGGGGAACGTCGCCGGAGATGGTGGCGCCGATTACCGGTGAAGTGCCTGACCCGGAGAAGGAAACTGATCCAAGCCGCCGCGACAATATGCGGCAGGCGTTGAAGTACATGGGCCTGACTCCGGGCACCCGCATAACGGACATCAAGCTGGACTGTATCTTCATAGGCTCCTGCACCAACTCGCGAATCGAGGATTTGCGCGCCGCAGCGGCTGTAGTCAAAGGTCGCAAGGTCGCTGCCAACGTCGAGATGGCGCTGGTCGTGCCGGGCTCTGGTCTAGTGAAGAAGCAGGCCGAGGCCGAGGGATTAGACAAGATTTTCATCGAAGCAGGTCTGGAATGGCGCGAACCAGGATGCTCCATGTGTCTGGCGATGAATGCTGACCAGTTGGGTGCGGGCAAACACTGCGCGTCGACCTCCAACCGCAACTTCGAAGGCAGACAGGGCTTCGGCGGACGTACCCACCTTGTCAGCCCGGCCATGGCGGCAGCTGCGGCGGTTCACGGCCACTTTGTTGACGTCCGGGATATCCTGCTTACTCTTGATAGATAAGTTGATGAATAGATCTCAATTAATTGAAAATTAACGAATACTGAGTATAGAAATGAGAAAATTTACAGTGCAGTCCGGATTGGTAATGCCGCTGGACAGGGCAAACGTTGATACAGACTTCATCATCCCAAAGCAGTTTCTGAAGTCCATCAAACGCAGTGGATTTGGTGTCAATCTGTTCGATGAACACCGCTACATGGATAAAGGGGAACCGGGACGCGATAACAGCGGCCGTCCACTGAATCCGGATTTCGTGATGAACCAGCCGCGCTACAAAGGTGCTTCAGTCCTGTTGGCCCGGGAAAATTTTGGCTGCGGGTCAAGCCGTGAGCATGCCCCGTGGGCACTCGATGACTATGGATTCAGGATCATCATCGCTCCGAGTTACGCCGACATTTTTTTCAATAACTGCTTCAAGAATGGGATATTGCCTATTGTTCTTGATAGAAAAATTGTGGACGAAATGTTTGCGGAAGTGGAAGCGCAGGAAGGCTATGCGCTGACAGTGGATCTGGAGAAGCAGATCATCACCCGTCCATCAGGTGCTTCAATCGCATTCAACGTGGATAGCTTTCGCAAGTATTGTCTGTTGAACGGACTGGACGACATTGGGCTGACATTGCAGGACGCCGGAGACATTACGGCATTCGAGAAGCGCTGGAAGGAAGCATCACCTTGGTATTTCGGGGTTTAACCGACCTGCAAATCAAGAAAATAGAGCAATTTAAATGAACGGGAAAGCGGAAATGAAGACGTTTAATGTGGCAGTTGTAGGTGCAACCGGTGCGGTTGGTGAAGCGCTGATCAGTATTCTGGAAGAGAGAAATTTTCCAGTAGGCCAGTTGTTTCCTTTGGCGAGCGAGAGATCGGCTGGCAGCAAGGTGATGTTCAAAGGCAAGCCAATCACCGTGCTGAACCTGGCAGATTTTGATTTCAGTCAGGCACAGATTGGTCTGTTCTCGGCCGGAGGCAGCGTGTCTGCCGAGTACGCGGAAAAGGCCGGCAGAGCAGGTTGCATCGTCATCGACAACACCTCGCATTTCCGCTACGAGGACGATATTCCTCTGGTCGTGCCAGAGGTGAATCCACACAAGATTGCGGACTACAAGAATCGCAACATCATTGCCAACCCGAACTGCTCGACCATCCAGATGCTGGTAGCGCTCAAGCCCATTCATGACAAAGTGGGCATCACCCGCATCAACGTTGCCACCTATCAGGCCGTTTCCGGCACTGGCAAGGAAGCAATCGAGGAGTTGGCGAAGCAGACTGCCGATCTGCTCAATGGTCGTCAGGTCACCTGCAACGTATATCCCAAGCAGATCGCCTTTAACGTGCTGCCGCAGATTGAC
>JAUSMU010000395.1 GCA_030645995.1 Gammaproteobacteria bacterium
GATCAGCGGCGCCCAGACGAACTTGAGCGCATAGCTAAGAGTAGCGAGCGCAAAGATGGAGATGGTTTGCAGCGACAGGCCGGATTGGCGCAGCCAGACGGAGAGCGTGTCGAAAATCAGCAGGAAGGGCAGACCGGCAGCAAAGCCGAGCAGCAGCATGACCACGGCGGTACGCTCACGATAGACAGCCAAGGCTCTCCACGTATTCATACCGACAGCGGGCGCTGCTTTCCCTTGGCTCATCTCGGGCTCTGGCAGGCTCAATCTCTGAAGTTGTTGAATTGGACGGGGACGTCGAGGCTGCTCTCACGAACCAGCGCGATGCACTCCTGCAGGTCGTCACGCTTCTTGCCGGTGACGCGCAGTTTGTCGCCCTGAATGGCGGCCTGCACCTTGCACTTGGATTCTTTGATGATCTTCACAAGCTTGCGGGCCACATCGGCCTCGATGCCCTGCTGTATGGTGACGACCTGCAAGGCCTGTTTGCCGGACTGCTTGGGCTCACCAATCTCCAGAGATTTCACATCGACATTGCGCTTGACCAGCTTGCCCTTGAGGATGTCCAGCATCTGCTCCAGCTGAAAGTCGGACTCCGCCGTGAGCGTGATTTCCTTGTCCTTGATCTCGAAGGTGGCATCGACGCCCTTGAAATCGAAACGGGTGCCGACTTCACGGCGCGCCTGATCCAGGGCGTTGTTCACTTCCGGCATTTCTACTTCTGACACGATGTCGAACGATGGCATGATCTGACCTCTTGACTCTCTTTCACTGAAAACGCAAACATGCGCGCCATACTACCACCGCGCGCCCGGATGTGGGAGCGTACCCAAAGGGCATAAAGGCCCGCCCGCGATTGCCATGGATTGGAAACCAGCCCCAATATCTCTGAAGGAAGCACACCATCAACTCAACACCCGTCTCCACCCCACCGCAGAGCAATCACTGGCACGTCCTCGGCGCTGGCGCCATGGGTTGTCTGTGGGCCGCGCGTCTTGCGCAGCATGGTGCCAGGATAACCCTTCTGCTGCGCGGCGAAGGGGACCTCCGGCGCCATGCGGAAGCGAGCGGCCAAATCACGCTGGAAGAACACGGTGTGTTGCAACGCATTCCTGTGCAGGCACAGATCGCAGCGGATGTGACGATGCCGATCCGACAACTATTGATAGCCACCAAGTCACAGGATGTCGAGGCCGCGCTCGACAGTGTGCGTCACGCCATTGCTCCACACACCCACATCGTGCTTCTGCAGAATGGCATCAAGGCACAGCGACGCGCGTCAGCCGTCTTCGGCGCACAGCGAGTCTATTGTCTCAGCACAAGCCAGGGGGCATGGTTGCGCGCGCCGCTGCATGTCGTTCATGCGGGCAGTGGAGAGACCTGGCTGGGACGACTCGGCCTCGCTGACACTCTTGACTCCGCACTCTTGCAGAGTCTGCCAGTTGCCGCCATGGGCATCAGGACGGATCCGGATATCGAGGGTCGGCTTTGGCGCAAGCTGGCAATCAACTGCGCGGTCAATGCCCTCACCGTCATCTATGACTGCCGCAATGGCGAGCTGTTGACGCACCCGCAGGCACATGGAGAATTGCTCGCTCTGTGTGCCGAGATCGAGGCGCTGTACGCCGCGCTACCGGAAACGCCGACACTCGACAATCTGGTCAGTCAAGTGGATGCCGTGCTCACGGCAACCGCGCAGAATTTCTCCTCGACTCTGCAGGATTTTCGACGCGGCAAGGTGTCCGAGCTGTCACAGTTGAACGGTTATCTGTGTGAATTGGCCCGCAGTCACGGGCTCAATTGCAGCGTTAACGAGGCCATTCTGCAGCGCATTGATGCACTGCACATGGTTCACCGCCAGCACAAAAGCATTGATTGAAGCCAGCGGGCCGATCCCTTACCATTCCTGTCCATCAAGTCAAAAACCACCTCTGCAAGGACAATAATAATATGCAGCAACACTGGCGCACGTTCGTGTCTGGATGGGTCCTGATTCTGCTCGGTTCTCTGCTGGCACACTTCATTCAGACCTCTGGCGGTATCACCATCAAGGATGTGCGCTTCACGGGCAGCGGTGGCAAGACTCTCGCTGCACACCTCTATATTCCTGCGGGTGTTACGCCGCAAGCGCCCGCGCCGGGTATTCTGGCAGTCCACGGTTACATCAATTCCCGCGAAGTGCAGTCCGGCTTCGCTATCGAATTTGCACGACGCGGTTATGTGGTGTTGGCTATGGATGAGGCTGGCCACGGTTACTCCGACGCACCCGCCTTCGCCAATGGCTATGGGGGCCCGGCAGGCTTGACGTATCTGCGCAGCCTCGACATCGTCGACAAGGACAACATCGGGCTTGAAGGCCATTCGATGGGTGGCTGGACAATACTCGCAGCGGCCAATGCCTTTCCGGACGGATACAAGGCCGTGGTGCTGGAGGGCTCCAGCACGGGTGGCGGCAGGTCCGCTCCGGGCACGCCCAATTGGCCACGCAATGTCGCCGTGGTGTTTTCCCAATTTGATGAATTTGCGCCCACCATGTGGCAGGTGCCCCGTGGCAGCGAGGTTGGCAACAGCGCGAATCTGCAGGCGCTGTTCGGGACCGGCAGTACTGTGATGGTTGACAGGCTCTACGGAGACATTTCGCTGGGCACGGCTCGCATTCTGCATTCGCCACCCGTTACTCATCCCGGCGACCACATCTCCCATGTCGCCATCGGACATGCGCTGGACTGGTTCGCACAGACTCTGGAAGGTGGCACTCCACGTCCTGCCTCGGACCAGATCTGGTTCTTCAAGGAGCTGGGCACATTGCTGGCGCTGATCGGTTTCGTGGTGTTGCTGTGTGGCAGTTTCAATCTGCTGTTGGCGACTCCCGCCTTTGCACGCCTGAGAAACTATCCTGACACCTTCGCGCATTCCAGCCGCTCGGGACGCTGGTGGTTGACCGCCGCACTCAGTGCCGTGATTCCTGTGCTCACCTTCTATCCGCTGATGCGCTGGGGCGGGCAATTGCTGGGCACATCGGCATGGTTGCCACAGACCATTACGACGCAGGTAGCATTCTGGGGCGTGGTGAATGGGCTGATATTTACCGGCATGGGGCTGGTGCTGCGTGCCGCGCCTGTCAGGTTTATGCGGGCACTGGTGCCTATGCTGCTGATCAGCCTCGCCACCGTGGGCATCGGCTATCTGGCCGTGATGCTCGCGCAATTCTTCTTCATGATCGATTTCCGCTTCTGGTTCGTGGGCGTCAAGGCGCTCAGTCTTACGCAGCTCCAAATCATGCTCGTGTATCTGCTGCCCTTTACCGGTTTCTTCCTGCTCGCACTGCGCGCCCTGCACAGCGGGCTGACGGTCTTTGGTGATTCACGCCGCAACCAATACCTCGGCAATGTGCTGGCCCTTGCTGGCGGGTTCCTGGCATTTCTGCTGCTGCAGTATGGCAATCTGTTTCTGCGCGGCACGCTGCTGACGCCTGCGGAGTCGTTGAACACCATCGTGATGATACAGTTCGTGCCCTTGCTGACGATCGTCGCTATCATCAGCACCTATACATATCGTCGCACTGCCAGCTATCTGCCCGGAGCGTTCATCAACGCGCTGTTTGTCAGCTGGTATATCGTGGCCGGCCAGGCCACGCAATTCCCCGTGGGATAGCAATAATTGATAACGCGTCACCATTACATACTGCTGGCACTGCTGCTGGTGCTGACAGCGTTCAGCTTTCTCGTCTCGTTCAGCAGCGGCAGCGTCGATCTGGGCCCGGGAGCTGTGCTGCAACA
>JAUSMU010000405.1 GCA_030645995.1 Gammaproteobacteria bacterium
GGCACGCTCTCGGGATGCTCAGGCATGTTGGCCAGCTCCTGCAGCAGGCCGACGCGGTCTTCAGCGCTCTCACCCATTCCGACGATGCCCCCTGCGCAGACTTTCATCCCCGCTTTGCGCACGCGCTCCAGCGTGTCTAGACGATCTTGGAAACTGCGGGTGGTGATGATGCTGTTGTAAAACTCCGGGGAGGTGTCCAGATTGTGGTTGTAGTAATCCAGCCCAGCCTCGGCCAGCGCGTCGGACTGCTCCTGATCCAGCGCTCCCAGTGTCATGCAGGTCTCCATGCCCAGCGCCCGCACCTGACGGACAATCTCCAGCACATGCGGGAAGTCCCTTGCAGAGGGGTTTTTCCAGGCGGCCCCCATGCAGAAGCGTGAGGCGCCGTTGGTTTTGGCCAGACGGGCCTGCTCGAGCACCTTCTCCAGCGCCAACAGTTTTTCCTTCTCCAAACCGGTGTTGTAGTGGCCGCTCTGCGGGCAGTACTTGCAGTCCTCCGGACAGGCACCGGTTTTGATCGAGAGCAAGGTGCTCATCTGCACACGATTCGGATCGAAGTACTGGCGATGCACGCTCTGCGCCTGGAACATCAGATCAATGAAAGGCTGCTCAAACAAGGCTCTGATCTCTGTTCGCGCCCAATCGTGGCGCTGCTGTTGAGTTGCTGCGGTGTAATCTGCTGACATCCTTCGGTACCTGCTGAGAATAGTGGTTGAAAGGCCTTTGCGGGCAATGCGCTGAAGCGCGTCTATACTGGAAAGGGGCTTATTCTATGAACACGAGAGACCCTGTCAACTTTATAAATTGTTAAAGTCTACCTATGGCTACTTTATGACCACTTTTAAGCCAGCCTTCCAACAATGCATCCTCTGCGGAAACTGCACGTCAACGGACATCGCGCTATGCACTGAATGTGCACTCGAACTCCCGTGCCCCGAATGCGCCTGCAAGCGCTGCGGAGTCGAACTGGGCCCAACCCCGCCCGTGCACGGCTACTGCGGACGCTGCCTCACCGAACCTCCAAGCTTCGACCATTGCATCGCTGCCTTCCGTTACGAGTTTCCCGTTCGCGAGCTGATCGCTGGATTCAAGTTCCATGCGGGTTTTGCGGAAGGCCGGACGCTGGCCCGCTTGCTGGCCGAGCGGGCTGGTCGAGAATTCGAGACTCTGGGCAAACCCCAGAGGCTTCTGCCCGTGCCTCTGCACGTCTCGCGCCTGCGTGAGCGGGGCTTCAACCAAAGCATCGAGCTGGCGCGCGTCATCGGTCAACACTGCGGCATTGCGGTGGATACGAGTTATTGTCGGCGCTCCAGGGCAACTCCGTCGCAGAAGGGATTGTCGGCAGAGGAGCGCGCTGTCAACCTGCGCAATGCCTTCACCTTGCACGGCGAGTGCGCAGGGGGAAAGCTGCTGCACGTCGCCATCGTCGATGATGTCGTCACCACCATGACGACCGTCGACACTCTGGCTCGCATGCTGCGCAGCGCCGGTATCGCGTGCATCGATGTCTTGTGCCTGGCGCGGGTAAGCTGATTCCTGCACTCTTCTCATGCCCGGGTGTGCCGGTTATGATCGCGGCCTGCCGATTTTCACTCCATCGCCACCACGCTCTCCGGCATCAGCAAGGAATCTACAATGTCAGAAATCACGCCTGCGCAACGGGCCGCAGAATTGCTCCACTTTGATCAGCAACACCTGCTGCACCCCTATGCTTCCATGACATCCCCTCTGCCGAACCAGCTCGTCCGCTCTGCTTCAGGGGTCGAATTGCAACTGGATGACGGTCGCATCCTCATTGATGGCATGAGCTCCTGGTGGTCAGTGCTGCACGGCTATAACCATCCTGTTCTCAATCAGGCTCTCGTGACGCAGATCGGCAAAATGTCTCATGTGATGTTTGGCGGGCTGACCCATGAGCCCGCCATCGAATTGGCGCGCAAGCTCTTGGCGATATGTCCGGAGGGGCTCGACAAAGTGTTCTTCAGCGACTCCGGCTCGGTAGCGGTCGAGGTTGCCATGAAGATGGCTGTGCAATACTGGCAAGCACTCGGTCAAGGCAGGAAGAGTCGGATGCTGACCCTACGCCGGGGCTATCACGGCGATACCTTCGCTGCGATGTCGGTATGCGACCCGATCACCGGAATGCACGGCCTGTTCGGCGATACCCTGCAGCAGCAGTTCTTCGCCGACGCGCCTACCTGCAGGTTCGCGGAGCCATGGAACCCGGCAGACATCGATAGTCTGCGCCAGCAGTTGCAACAGCACAGCGACAGTATCGCCGCCGTGATCCTCGAACCCGTCGTGCAGGGCGCTGGAGGCATGTTCTTCTACTCGCCCGAATATCTGCGGGAAGCGCGGCGCCTCTGTGATGCCTTCGATGTCCTGCTGATCGCCGATGAGATTGCTACCGGCTTCGGTCGCACGGGCAAGCTGTTTGCCTGCGAACACGCTGGCATAAGCCCGGATATCCTCTGTGTGGGCAAAGCTTTGACGGGAGGCTATATGACGTTGGCGGCAACTCTGACCACGAACCGTGTCGCACAGGGCATCTCGGGCGATGGCGGGGTCTTCATGCATGGCCCGACCTTCATGGCCAATCCCCTGGCTTGTGCCGTGGCCTGCGCGAGCCTGGATCTCCTGCTGGCCAGCCCATGGCAGGCACGGGTGCAGTGCATTGCAACGCAGCTGCGCGAAGAACTGAGCCCCTGCGCAGCGCTGCCGCAGGTCGCCGATGTGCGGGTGCTTGGTGGAATCGGAGTGGTGGAGTTACGCGAGCCGGTGGTGATGGCGCGAATTCAGCCTGCTTTCGTCGCAGAGGGGGTCTGGATCAGGCCCTTCGGCCGCTTGGTCTACGTGATGCCGCCATACATCATCAGCAATACACAGTTGCGACGACTGACTGACGCCATCGTGCGTGTGGTGACAAATCTGGGGGCTAACAATTGAGAGGCGGCTATTGAGAAGCGATCAGAACTGATACTTGATGGTGCCGTAAGCCACGCGGCCAGTCTGTTCGATGGCACCGGGGCGAGTCTCCAGCAACTGATCCGGCCTGGCGTCGAAGAGGTTGCGGACCCCGACAGAGAACACCGCCTGACCTTCTTTGCCCGCCTTCAGGTTATAGCCGTACTGCAAGTCGAGTGTGGTCATGTTGCCAACGATCTCGTTCAACTGTTCAAGGTTCAACTTGCCAAGCTCTTCGAATGAATCAAAGTAATGAGTAACCGCGCTTGCGGAATGCTTGCCGACCTGCCAGGTCAGCATGAGGCTGCTCTGCAACTCGGTGCCCTTGGGCAGCAGCGTGCTTTCGGT
>JAUSMU010000415.1 GCA_030645995.1 Gammaproteobacteria bacterium
CGGCATTGCTTGGGTGGTAGTGAGTCTCGTAGAACGCCTTCAGATCTGCGTAGCTCAGGTCGGGAATATGCTCGGGTTCGCCGCCGCTGTTGTAGTGGTAAGTGGTCGTGGGGTACAGATACTTGCTCAATGTGTGCCACATAATCGAGTTGGTGGAGCTCATGGCACCTTTCATCTCGTTGTAGACCACGCCCTTGAATTGCAGCTCGCTCACGGGGTTTTCCGGCTCGCTGAATTCCAGGCGATGGCCTTCCTGTGCGAAGTCCAGCTCGTGCAGACGTGAGAAGAACACCGCGTCCAGATAGACCTCCAGCAGATTGTTGAAGTCCTTGCGGTTCTTGCTGGCAAACGGATAGGCGGTCCAGTCGCTGCTGGTGAAAGCATTCATGAAGGTATTGAGCGAGCGGCGGATCATCATGAAGAACGGATCTCGCACCGGGTATTTCTGGCTGCCACACAGCACTGTGTGCTCAAGAATATGGGCGACACCGGTGGAGTCCATCGGCACCGTACGCAGGCCTACGAGGAAAACATTTTCGACATCATCGGCGACCAGATGAAAGTGCAGGGCGCCGGTGACGCGATGACGGTACTCCTGCATGTCGACGTTCAACGTGGGAATGCGTTGACTGCGTATCCACTCGAAAGCCGGGTGGCAGGTGCCAGCCACCGGATTGACCGGAGCCGCCTGGGCAGTATGTTCAGTTCTCATCATTGTGTTCTCTCGCTGGGTGAATTACTGCGTGAATATGACGTGTACGGCCACCAGTTCGACGCTGGCCTGCTTCATGCACTGATGTAATTGCATGGTCTGTTCTTTCAAATATTCCAGTTCCGACTCCCGCACATTGGGGTTGACCTGTTTCAGTGCCACCAGGCGCTTGATCTCGCCAGTTTGCACCTGCAGCATGCTGGCAGCGGCGGCGTTTACCGCCTCACTCATCTGTAGCTGGGCACGCTTCTCGCCCTGTTGCAGCAACTGCGTGATGCGTGACTGTTGCTCACTGACGAGAGCGGCGGCTTCGTGTTTGTCGATGAAGCGCAACTTCTGCCGCGCTTTGCCGAGCTTCACGAGGCTGCTGCGCTCGCCTTCAACTTCCGGCACCAATGTGAAGTGGAAACTGGTAGTGGGCAGGAATCTCGACATCTGCAGATGTTTCGGCGCCGGTGCCAGTGTACGGAAGATCGCCTCCACGATGAATTCATGCTCTGCCAGATCGGCCTCGTCTCCCTCCAGATCGCGAAGATCGCGCGCCCTCAGCAGACTGACGGCCGCGCCACCCTGAGGCGAATCCAGCACCAGATCGATGGCACCGCGCACCATCGGGTGTTGCCAGGTGAGGAACTGTATATCTTCGCGGTGCAGGCTGAGCTGACGGTTGAAGGTCGCATCCATGCCATCGTCTGGCAGTGCCGGGAACGAGGACACAATCATCTCTTCGGTGGGCTGCACGGCGTAGCTGTCGTCAGAGTTGTGTTCGTAGTGAATACCGAAAGTATCGAAAACCTCTTTCATGTACGTCTCGGGCGTACAGACGGATTCGAATTCACGAATCTGTTGCACCGTGCGCTCCGCGATCTCCTTGTTGAACGAGTTTATTTCCAGCAGTCGATCACGGCCCTGTTCCAGCTCGGCATTCAGTTCGGCGTTGAGCGCGCGTGCCTCGGCAACAAAAGTCTTGAATGCAGGCGCTTTGGCGTCACCTGCCAGCATGAAGGCGTGCAGCGTGTCGCTGTGTTGTCGATAAATGCGGTAGGCGGCCGGGGCTACCTGTTCGAAGGCATTAAGAGCGTCCTGGTACCAGTGGTAGAGAACCTCCTGGGCGCTGCCCGCAAACATTGGCAGATGAATCTGAATGGTGTGTTTTTGACCGATTCTGTCGAGTCGACCGATACGCTGTTCCAGCAGGTCCGGATTCAAAGGCAGATCGAACAGGACGAGGTGGCGACAGAACTGGAAGTTGCGGCCCTCGCTGCCGATTTCCGAACACACCAGAATCTGGGCGCTGCTCTCGGTGCCGGCAAAATAGGCGGCGGCACGGTCGCGGTCGAGCAGGTCCATATGACGATGGAAGACACTGCTGCGGATGCCGGCAGTCACGCGCAGATATTTCTCCAAACTGATGGCGGTGACGTCTTGCGCACAGATCAGCAACACCTTTTCGCCGCGCTTGCTCTGCAGGAATTCAACCAGCCATTTCACGCGCTCGTCGAACGAGGTCCAGGGCAGCGTGCGGGCTTCCTCGTCATCGTCCAACCCGGCGACGGCGCTGATGAAGGCGCTCTCCGGCTTCAGATGCGCGTCGACTTTGTCGGGCTGCTGCTGCAACAGTTCTGCATAGGACTCGGGCAGCTCCAGTCTGTGTGCATGTACGGTGCGGCTCGGGAATCCAGTCAAGGATTTGCGCGTGTTGCGGAACAGAATACGACCTGTGCCATGTTGATCTAGCAGAAGCCGAATCAGCCGTTGACGAGTAGCGCTTTGGTCCGCTGCCGACACTTTCGACGAAGGCAGCAATGGGTTGAGCAGCGCGGCGATGGCTTCCTTCTTGTGATTCTTGCTCAACACGGATTCCAGTTGTCGCTGGTGCTCCGGCGTGAGGGCCTGTTGGCTGACCAGCGCGTTGATCGTGGTGGCGAGGCCGTGGTAATGCTCATGCTCTTCTTTATAAGAAGCGTAATCACGGAAGCGATTCGGGTCGAGCAATTGCAGCAGCGCGAAGTGGTTCTCCTGACCCATCTGTTCCGGCGTTGCGGTCAGCAGCAAGATGCCTTTGCTGGATTCGGCGATCTGTTTGATGCGGGCGTAATCGTTGAGTTTCCTCGCAGACTTCGCATCCGCATTGTCAGCAATGCGGGCATCGTCACGGAGGTGGTGCGCTTCGTCGATGATGCACAAATCCCAGTCGCCCTTCAGCGCGAAGTCATACCATTCCGGCTGGTGGTGGAAGAGGTCAATGCTGGTCAACACCAGTTGCTCTTCCAGGAAGGGATTGCGCTGTTTGGAAAGCGGCGTGTCTTCATCTTCACGCATGGCTTCGAGTATCTCGCCGCAACGCTCTTCGTCGTAAATGCTGAAGTGCAGGCTGAAGCGGCGCAGCATTTCCACCAGCCACTGATTCAACAGCGCCTCGGGAACGATCACCAGCACTCGGCTGGCCAGGCCATTGACCAGTTGCTGCTGCAGGATCAGGCCCGCTTCGATGGTCTTGCCCAGGCCCACTTCGTCGGCGAGCATGACGCGCGGTGCGAAACGGCTGGCGACTTCTGAGGCAATGTAGAGCTGGTGCGGAATGAGATCGGTGCGGCCGCTGCACAGACCCAGCACGGGGGATTTCTCGATGTCGGCCAGGCGCTCCAGCGTGTGTTTGCGCAGGTAGAACCACGGTGCCGCGTCGGTTTGTCCGGAAAACAAGCGCTCGGTGGGTTTGTTCAGCACCAGGGTGTCGCTGAGCAAGGACTCGGGCAGCTTGATGGTCTCGGCGGGATTGTCCTTCTGATGAGCGTGATAGATCACGGTGTCTTGATAAGGCAGCACTTCAAGAACGACGAGCTCATCACCGGTAATGGTGGTGATGGTGTCGCCT
>JAUSMU010000416.1 GCA_030645995.1 Gammaproteobacteria bacterium
GAGCTCTACCGAGCCATCAAAGCCTATGTATATTTCTACAACAACGAAAGGTTGCACTCGTCATTGGGATATCGAACTCCATCGGAGTATGTAGCACAATGCAGCTAACCAGTGGGTGTCCACTTTTTCGTAGGAACTCTCCTGCGGCGCCGGACGCGGCAAGCCGCGCCGGTTTTCACGGGCGTTACGAGTTTGGTTAACTAATGGAGATACGTCTAGTCACAGGAGATGATGCGGTGCGGTTGGCTGAGTATTACAGCTCCAATGCTCATCATTTTTCGCGGTGGGAGCCAATCCGAGAGAGTGGGTACCACAGTGCTGAGGCACTTCAAACCAGATTGGCCGATTTTGAAGATGAACATCGAAGTTGCAAGGCTGCGCACTTCATTGGGCTTGATGATGGTTCTGTAATTGCACATTGTTCTCTGACCAACATAGTCTATGGCGCTTTCCGAGCATGCCATATGGGATATGGCGTATCTAAGGCATATGAAGGCACTGGAGCCATGACAAGTTTGTGCAAAGCTGCGATAAGCCACGCATTCAGTCGGCTTGAACTGAACAGAGTGATGGCAAACTACATGCCTTGTAATGAGCGGTCCGGCAAATTGCTTGCAAAACTGGGCTTCTCTGAAGAAGGCCTGGCCAAGAGATATCTAAAAATTAATGGGCGTTGGGAAGATCATGTACTCACATCGTTGGTCAATCCCGCAAACACGTAACAATCCGATCCTGAGCGACAAAAGTATGCCGTCATGCCTTTTGCAAAAGCCGCAAAAGCCACGCCAACATACTTTTGCGCCAGATCAGGGGCGTTATGCGTCATCGACGCTCAGTATCGAAATTGATTGAGGCTTAATGAACCCTGCAGATCCCAGATGGCTGGAAATTCTCAAGGCAAGTGGGTGGCAAACATCGCTGCTAACTATTGCATGTGTTCTGATTTTAGTTCTAATTTCAAAAGGTGTTATTCCGACTACAGGCAGTCCATTATGGATAGCTGTGCCGGCTATTGGGGCTATCGTATTCGGTTCCTTATCTCTTGCTGCAATTGGCAGTGCCCTTGTCAAGTTCATCCAGCCAGGGGTGCACATCAAGTTGTGGCTCAAGAAGGGTCAAAAACTTAAAGAAGTGCGGGAACTCATTCCATTCATGTCTGATAAAGATAAGGAAATTCTTGGGTATCTCCTTTATAAAAATCAAAGGATGTTTCAATCAGATCAAGACGGTGGATACGCTGCACCCCTAATTTCCAAAGGTATCATCAAAATTTCAGTTTCTGTAGAGGATGAACAGTTCGTGCATTCTTCTTGGGTGCCGTTTGAAATTCCTGACTATATCTGGAGAGAATTGGTCGCAAGAAAGGAGATGTTTCCGTATTCACCGCCCGGTCGAGGTAAAACGGAAGTTTACCCTTGGGCAATCGACTGGAGGGTAAGGTGACAACGACCGGTCCGCATAACAATCCGCTTCAGAGCGACCGAGAACAAGAGCGTTAGCCGTCATTAGTCAGCAGTGGTGCCTGGATTTGAGTCTCTTTACATGGTACCTAAATATGGTACCATTCCAGCATGAAAAGAAAGCACCAGAAAACCCTTGAAGCTGTATTCTCTCGCCCATTAAGCGGCAATATTCAGTGGCGTGATATTGAAGCTCTGTTTGTGGAGCTCGGAGCCGAGATTAGTGAGCGAGAAGGTAGTCGGGTTGCGGTGGTTCTTTTTGGTGAGGTTCGAGTATTTCACCGTCCTCATCCAAATCCAAACACTGATAAAGGTGCCCTGGCCAGTATTCGCAAATGGCTGGAGCAGCACGAGGTATCACCATGAACACTATGACGTTAGAAGGCTATCACGCCAAAATTGAGTACGACCCAGAGCTGGATTCTTTCAGAGGAGAAATCTTGGGACTAAACGGTGGCGCGGACTTTTATGGCCGCAACCCCAAAGAGTTACGTGCGGAGTTCAAGAAATCCCTGCATGTCTTCCTTGAGGTTTGCAACGAAAAGGGCATAGAACCGCGTCGCCATTATTCCGGTAAATTCAATCTCAGAATTTCGCCGGAGTTGCACGAACAGCTGGCTATTACCGCGCAGGCAAAAGGTAAGAGTGTTAATACTCTTGCCCAGGAAGCATTGCGGCAGGTGGTCTCAAATGTCGGCTAACCATCGGCTGCACGG
>JAUSMU010000421.1 GCA_030645995.1 Gammaproteobacteria bacterium
CATGGAACAGATGACCTCTGCTGTGAAATCGAGTGCGGATAATGCACGCCAGGCCAATCAGCTTGCTGCAGGCGCACGCGATCAGGCCGAACGTGGCGGCGGTGTAGGGGGCAAGGCTGTTGCGGCCATGAGTGAAATCAACCGCGCCTCCAAGAAGATCGCCGACATCATCGGGGTCATAGATGAAATTGCCTTCCAGACCAATCTGCTGGCGCTCAACGCGGCAGTGGAAGCGGCACGCGCCGGCGAACAGGGCCGTGGCTTTGCCGTCGTGGCAGCCGAGGTGCGTAATCTGGCGCAGAGAAGCGCGCAGGCCGCCAAGGAAATCAAATCTCTGATCAAGGACAGTGTCGAGAAGGTTGAAGAGGGATCACGGCTGGTCGGAGATTCTGGCAAGACGCTGGATGAGATCGTCACCGCCGTGAAGAAGGTCAGTGACATCATCGAGGAAATCGCCGCAGCGTCTCAGGAACAGTCGGCTGGCATCGAACAGGTCAACAAGGCCATTACACAACTCGATGAGGTCACTCAGCAGAACGCCGCTCTCGTGGAGCAGGCGGCCGCTTCCAGCGAGTCGATGGACGAACAGGCCAGTGCGCTGACCGAGTTGATGGGCTTCTTCCGTACGGGTGAGCAGGAACAAGCACCGGCGCCCGCGCGTCCGTCCTTCCGCAAGCCAGCGCCCGCAGCGGTGCCGTTGCGGGGCAAGAGGGACGAACGCCCGCAGAGACCTGCAGTGAGGACGCGACCAGTCAAGAACACCCAGGACGACGAGTGGAGTGATTTCTGATTCCATGAACACGAAGTCCAGAATCTTGACGCGTCAGGCAGTTCACGCAGGCAGGGAATTTTACAATGAGCAGAGCAGCCCAGGAACAAGCGGAGTGCAAGAGCATCGCGGTCCGTGCCAGCGAATTTGAAATGACGGAGCGCGACTTTCGGTTCATTGCGGCACTGATCGGCAAGCAGGCTGGCATAGTGCTGACTAGTGTCAAAAAACCGCTGGTCTATGGTCGACTGGTGCGCCGGTTGCGGGCACTGCGCCTGTCAGGGTTTCGCGAGTATTGTGAACTGCTGGAAGATGGGGACGGGGCGGAGATGGAGCATTTCATGAATGCCCTGACGACCAACCTGACCTCGTTCTTCAGAGAGGCTCGACACTTTGAATATCTCCAGCAGACTCTTCTGCCGCGACTGTTGAAGCAAAATCATCGGAAAAAACTGCGCATCTGGTCCGCCGGTTGCTCTACCGGGGAGGAGCCCTACTCGCTGGCGATGACGGTTGCGGAATCGTTGCCGTCGGACTGGGATATCAAAATTCTCGCCACCGATCTGGACTCGCAAGTGATTGCCAAGGCGGTTGCCGGCATCTACATGCAAGAGCGCTGCGAGAGTATCAACAAGAGGCGCATTGAGCGCTGGTTTCAGCGTGGCAGCGGGACTCAGGAAGGCAGCATTCGCGTGCGCCAGGAGCTGCGAGAGCTGATTACCTTTCGCACGCTCAATTTGCTCGGACCCTGGCCCATGACAACCAGTTTCGACATTATTTTCTGTCGCAATGTGGTGATCTACTTTGACAAGCCCACACAGCAGGTGTTGTTCGATCGCTTCGCCGATCAGCTCACTCCTGCCGGGCATCTTTTTGTCGGCCATTCGGAAACGCTGTACAAGGTTACTGAACGATTCAATTTGCTTGGCAATACCATTTACAGTCGAGTGCGATGATGAGCCAGAGCGCGCGCAGTCCCTTTCCTACGGTTGACAAACCGTCTCCAATGGCGCTCCCGGGCTACGAACATATCAATCGTTACTGGGACAGAATGCATGAATGTCACGCGGCGAAAATTCTGCCAGGGGAATATTACGTCACTCTGTGTGGCGAGATGATCACGACAGTACTCGGCTCTTGTGTCTCAGCCTGCGTGCGAGACCGCAAGCTCGGAATCGGCGGCATGAATCATTTCATGCTGCCGCACAGCGATCGATACGGAACCTGGAACTCGGGCTCCTCTGCTGCGCGTTACGGTGGCTATGCCATGGAGACACTCATCAATGACGTGCTCAAGAATGGCGGCAGGCGAGAAAATCTGGAGGTGAAAATCTTCGGAGGTGGACAGGTGCTGGCCAATATGACGGACATCGGGGCCAGGAATATCAGTTTCGTGAAGGACTATATTCGGGTCGAAAATCTGCAGTTGATGGCGGAAGATCTCGGTGGTACTTATCCTCGCAAGGTCATCTACTTTCCGGACAGCGGGCGCGTGCGGGTCAAGACGCTGCGCACGTTACACAATGACACCATTATTCGCCGCGAATCCAGCTACCTGGTCAGTCTCACAGAGCAGCCGGTACAGGGTGCGGTGGAACTCTTTTAAGGATATGCAGTGCTGAAGAAAAATATTCGCGTACTTGTTGTTGATGATTCCGCGCTGATTCGCCGATTGTTGACCGAAATGCTTAACAACGCAGATGGCATCGAAGTCGTCGGTACCGCCGCCGATCCTTTTATCGCCAGAGAAAAGATCAAAGAACTCAACCCGGATGTCCTGACGCTGGATGTAGAGATGCCGCGCATGGACGGCATCGCGTTTCTGCGCAATCTGATGCGCCTGCGCCCGATGCCCGTCGTCATGGTCTCTTCGCTCACCGAGCAGGGCGCTGCTGTCACCATGCAGGCGTTAGAGTTGGGTGCAGTGGATTTTGTGACCAAGCCCAAGATCGACATTTCTCATACTTTGGCGATGTATGCCGATGAACTGACTGAGAAGGTGCGAATCGCTGCCGGGGTTAAAGTGAATCCGATGAGGATTTTGCCTGATCCTCCGGCGCCGGGAATAGTGGACGATATCATCCCTCGCGCGGCGGTCCGGCAATTCCGCACCACAGACAAGATTATTGCCATCGGAGCATCGACCGGGGGAACGGAGGCGATCAAGGAAGTGCTGCTGCGCATGCCACCCGATGCGCCTGGAATGGTCATCACACAACACATTCCGGCAGGTTTCAGCGCCGCGTTTGCCGAAAGAATGAATCGCCAGACCCGGTTGATCGTCAAAGAGGCTGAAGACGGCGATCACGTGCTGCCCGGGCATGTTTTTATAGCGCCCGGCGATCGACACCTGTTGCTGGTGCGCAACGGCGCCCGCTACGAGTGTCGACTTAGCGACGGTGGCCCGGTCAATCGCCATCGCCCCAGTGTGGATGTGCTGTTTCGTTCAGCACTGCAGGCGGCAGGAGCGAATGTCAGCGCTGCACTGTTGACAGGCATGGGTGCCGATGGCGCAGAGGGCTTGCTGGAGTTACGTCAGGCGGGGGTGCATACGATCGCTCAGGATGAGGCCAGCAGTGTCGTGTGGGGAATGCCGGGAGAGGCCGTGAAGCGCGGCGGTGCGAGTGAGGTTCTAACGCTGGAAAAAATTGCCCATGCGTTACTACGTGCCACTGATTTTTAACTCAACGACAATGCGTGCGGGAGAGACACATGCCGGAAAATCAGATGACCGCTGTGCAAAGTTTACTGGCACTTACCAGCATCGCCTTGAGTGTGATGCTGGCGCTTTCCGGACTGCTGTCCGGAGAATTCTATGATGCCGGTATGGCAACGGGTCTGGGCATCATCATCGTGTACCTGTGGCGTTATGTCGTGCAGCCTGCGACGGTTGAGTTGGAAGTGACTGAGCCGTACGCCGGGCCGGATTCTTCGCTTGGCAGGGTGAATGAGCTACTGGGGGGTGAACTTTCTGTCGCCAGCGGAGAAGTCTCCAGGGTCAAGTTGATTATCAACAGCGCCGTGCATGAACTCTCCGACACTTTTCAAGCCTTGAACAGTATCTCTTCGCAGCAGACTGAGCTTCTGCGGCAAAATCTGCAGGGTGATTTCGGTCGCCCGGGTCAGGTCAATCTCGGTCAGTTCATGAATCAGTTTGCCGCTGAATCAGAGGATGACCTGCAGCATTTTATCGCTACGCTGATCGATGTCAGCAGGCTCAGTGTCAAGACGGCGCATCACATGGACGACATGTTGACGCACCTGGATGGCATTTTCAAACTCCTGCAGGAATCCCGTTCGCTGGCAGACCAGACCAATCTGCTGGCCTTGAATGCCAGCATCGAGGCGGCCCGTGCCGGCGATTACGGTCGGGGCTTTGCCGTCGTCGCAGGAGAGGTGCGCACGCTGTCGCATCGCTCTGCACAGTTCAACGAGCAGATTCGCGACAAGGTCAATCTGACGCGGGAGTCCATCAATCATGTGCAGAGCACGGTGAACATGATGGCCTCGAGAGATATGAACGACACGCTGGAACGCAAGCAGCGCATTAATGAGTTGTTCGGTCATGCGGGAAAAATCAGCGG
>JAUSMU010000425.1 GCA_030645995.1 Gammaproteobacteria bacterium
AGGCTCCCACAGCAGACTTCTCAAAGAGCAGGCGCAGTTTCGCGGGCGTGGCGGTAGCTGATCCAGATCAGGAACTGCAGACCGAACAGCAGTGAGGCTCCCACCAGATGCAGTGGCTGCACGAACGCGGGCATCCCCAGATGCCCCAGCGTGGCGCCGGAGACGATGGACAGTCCGATGACGCCGAGCATCGCCAGCGTGAAGCGCGTCAGCGTGTGCTGCAAGCCCAGTGAGCGCACCAGTAGCGAGGCCAGCCAGATATTCGAGAACAACACCACCGCCGAGAAACTGCGGTGCACATAGAAGAACCAGGGCAGTGCATCCACCCACGCGGAGCGTTCCGCGCCCTGCACGTGATTCAGATAATCCACCATCTCCCGCACCTGCGTTCCCATCGTGACTTGCAGCACCGTCAACACCAGCACGATATGCAGCCACTTGTTGAAGCGCGGATCGATCCCCTGCACTGACTCCGCAATCATCAGGCCCCGGCGCGCCCGCGCCAGCCCGAACAGCAGTGCACCCACGATGGCGAGCGCCATCAGCATGTGCAGCGTAATCATGCCCGGCTGCAGATTGGAGGCCACCACCTGGGCTCCGAGCCAGCCCTGAAATCCCACCATGAAGAAGGCCGCCACCGCCGCGATGGTGATCGCTCTGTCGTAGCTGCGCAGAGACCAGGAGTAGATGGCGGTCAGCAGGATCAGGAAGCCGATGGTGACGCCCGTAAGGCGGTTCAGGTATTCGGTCCAGGTCTTGACGACGTTGAATTCGGTTTCCGCATAGCCGAGGTCGGCATAGATTTCCTGATAATTCGCAGGCAGTTGCTCCACGCTGGTGGGCGGAATCCAGCTGCCGAAGCAGGTCGGCCAGTCCGGACAGCCCATGCCGGCGCCCGAGGCGCGTACGCTGGCGCCTACCATGATGAGGAAATACAAGGCGGCGAGGGTGATCCACGCCATGCGCCGAAAACGGGCGAGAGCGGGAGTCTCATGATTGGCGATGCGGGCGGTTGTATGTGCAGAAGAAATGCTATTGCTCATGGTTTTGATTCAGTCAGTTTGCAATCTGGTCGCAGCGTGACAAGAACTTGTCGCCGGTGCGTTGGCGGAGGAAAAGTTGCAGGCGCCATTGTCAGCGAAATCGCTCTCCGCGACAACCGTGGAGAGCTCATCATAAACGTAATCAATTGCTCGGGGCGGCGGGGTAGAGCACCGTCATGAGACGTGCCAGGCGCATGCCCGCCAGTGTCACACGATCTTCCGCGATTGTCTGCATGCGGCTGATGTAGTCTTCGTCCAGTGCGACGCTCTCAAGAGGCGTGTTGCGGCGCTCGCTGCGCAGTACGCGGGCCTTGATTTCATCTGGATAGACGAATTCGAGGAGCACCTTGCGGCTCTCCTGCAGCCAGGCCGAGGAATCCAAATCGAGCCCCTGCACATCGGTCTGCTGAGCTGTCACGACCATGCGCTGCAGTGTGCCATCGAAGGGCAGGTAGTGCAGGGCGTCATCCCAGGTGGAATGCAGCGAGCCGCCGAGGGTGGGAATGCCATTACCGCCCTGATCGCCGTGGGGGAACATTTCGGAGGACATCAAAGCGCCCGCATGCAGTGGCTGATGGATGTCGCCGAGCAGGTGCAACACCCAGCACAGTGCCACGGCTTTCTGTGCGTCCGGGCTGTCAGCCGCGCGCAACACCGAGAGATTGTAGTCCAGAGCCAGGACGACGTTGGTGGCGTCGTCCTCGTGCGTGATCGACTCGGCCGTCACTCCGTATATCGGTGCCAGCGAAGGGGTGCCGACGTACACGTTGCCCTGTCTGCCACCGCCCCTGATCCAGGCGCCATCGACCCAGTGCCAGTTGGGGCGGTTATAGCGAATCAGCGCGTCACCACCGAGCCCTCTGGCCATGTCCGGCCAGATCGCCGCCTGTCCCAGCGTCCAGCGTGCCTTCTCCGTGTCGCTTGCCGCGAGCACATTGGCTGGCATTTGATCCAGAAAGTCTTCCTGATAACGGGGGTGTTGCTCCAGCAGACGTTGCAGCTCGGCGCGGGTTTCCTGTGGCAGGATGTCCCAGGTCAGGTAAGCGCTCAGGCGATGCCCGGTGGCATCCCAGGCGTGGGCCATGCTGACGAGGCCGCATTGGCCGAGCAGAAGCAGCCCCAGCAGGGCTAGTTTTCGAACGGATAACATCATCGGGGTTTCAGATCCTGGGTGATACGACGGGCGCGATTGTAGCAAAGAAATGTGGATTGAACGTCCGCGCGTTGGCCTTCATAGAGTCGCTTCGCCTCGAAAGTTCGTTACTTGAAGGACATGATTCGCTGACGGCAAATTTCGAGTGTCTTGGTGATCATGATCTGTGCAGCAGGGCTTTGGCGGCATGGCGCAGGAACTTCGATAGTGTCGATAGCAATGTTCAGTCGTTGCAGCAATTCATCCATCGCCGCATTGGCATCGATGGTGCGCATACTGGCGAGTGTCGCAACTGCCACAAAGTCGGCACGTTTGAGTCTTTCATCTTTACCGTTAAGTGTAAGCGCCATGCGATCATGCTCCAGACCGGGGAAAACGCGGGTGGTGAGCGTGTCGTAGACAGGCGCCAGGCGCACCTCCGAAAATTTGGACTCTCCTGCATAGGCAGTCTTCAGCAGTGCCAGGTTTTTCAGGTGCATGTCACCATCCGCGATCAGCCACGCGAACAGAGCGCGTTGCAGCAACAGGCGGGTATCTTTCTCGGGGTCTGAAGACAGGGCTCGGACCGCCCGGGCAATCCGCTCGATGGTCCCGGTGTACTTGTCTTTCGCCGTCAGATCGAGCACTGAACACATATCTTCCATGGCCAGCAATCGAGAGTCGTCAGTCTTGCTTCTGATATCGAAACGCTCGACCAGCAGGGCGGGTGACATGTCATCCGGCATGATGATGAGTGCTGCTTCCGGAACGGGCATGCCGCAAGCACGGGCAAGCGCAAGGCCGATCCATTCAACCACGGGCATCGTCTCGAAGCCGCTGACTCCTGCAGGCTTCAGAATGTGAGTGAATGGCAAGACGATACTCGGGGAAAGGGTGCCGTCGCTTGCAAGGTACATGGGCGCCTTAATCTGAAAGCCGGAGAGACGCGGTGTGTCTGCGTTGGAGTAGAGTTCGGCCAGCCGCTGAGCGAAATCCTGTTCGATGGCGTCGCGTCCGGGGCCCGCGTACTTGCCCGTAAACAGACCTTGCTTTGCGTGATCGGCCAGTGTCTCCAGCAACACATCGGCAGGAAGTACCACCAACTCGTCGGTGTTGGCCGCGATAGTGATGTTCGACATATAGCGTTTCCCCGAACGCAGCATGGCTCTGTCGTCACGATTGTGTTTCAGAACCTGCTCAAGCCAGCCCTCGGGAAGCAATGACGAGATAAAGGCGGGCAATTTGCCGGGGACTGTCTGGCGAACCAGCGGCGGCAAGAGAGGCTCTTCTCTAGTCTGCTCCCAACGCCATTCAAAACCATCATGTGATAGCGAACCAATCGGAATGCCGTGCCAGGCGGTGGTCAACTGAAAGGCAGCTTCGTTGCGGATCAACGTGGCAGCAGGGCTGCGTCGGAGAAATCTTTCTGCGCCCTCACCCTCTCGGTACCAGTCGTTTTCTCGCGCCAGTGCCCAGACAGCATCACTGGCTGCTTTGGCATCCCCATACTCCTCAACGAGTCGAGCGGCAATGGTGTCGCGCATGGTGGTGTCTATTGAGACGGCGTGTTCACTTCGCAGACGAAATGCCTCAAGCAGGCGCAGACGTGGTGCGGAGACTGACACCGGAAACTCACCGAGGCTGTCGGCGATAATGGCCGATGCTAATGAGGGGCGCGTGGGTGCCTTGTTCTGGATGATCTCCAAGGCCCGAATTCGGGTGCGCTGGGCACGTGGCCCGGTGAGATAGAGACGTCCGTCCTGGGTGGGGCCGAGAAGCACTGCGCTGGCGGCTGACAGGTAGGCGTTGGGGTACAGGTAGCGGGCGATGCGCACCGCATGAGACAGCACGGTTTGATCAATATCATCTCCGGCATCGACATAGATGCCGCGCATGAGCTGGACGAGTTTGCCCGTCTCGGCCAGGTAATGGCTACGCGTCTTGTCGAGGGTCTCGCCGACCAGATGCAGTGTCATATTTATAACTTTCCCGTATTCAAGATGCGGAAAAGTTAGCATTCTGTCGCGGATTTGGCCAGCAATTTCTAACTTTCGCGTATTTAAAATACGGGAAAGTTAGAAATAGTCGTCACACCTCCAGCCACTCCCGGCGGACAGCGTCGGCGTGCATCAGGCTGGCAGGGGTGCCTTCGTAGACGATCTGGCCATGGCCCATGACGTAGAGGCGCTGTGAGATGCGCAGCGCGATGGTGAGCTTCTGCTCCACCAACAGAATGGAGACGCCACGGCTGGCGATCTCCTGCAGCAGCAGGCCGACCTGCTCGACGACCTTGGGAGCGAGGCCCTCGGTGGGTTCGTCGATCATGATCAGCTCGGGGTCGCCCATCAAAGTGCGGCACATGCACAACATCTGCTGCTCGCCGCCACTGAGTGCGCCGCCAGCAACATCTGCGCGCACGCCAAGATTGGGGAACATGCCGAACATCTCGTCCATGGTCCAGCGTGACTCTCTTCCAGAGGTGCCCTTGCGGCTCTTCATGCCCAGCAGCAGGTTCTGTCGCACGGTGAGGCCGGGAAAAATATCGCGATTCTCGGGCACGCAGCCGATACCCAGTTGCGCAATTTCGTAGCTCTTCTTGCCAGCAATCTGCTTGCCCTTGAACAGGATGGACCCCTTGGGCTCCACCTCGCCCATGATGGTCTTGACGGTGGTGGAGCGTCCCACGCCGTTGCGGCCGAGCAGGCTGACAATCTCTCCGGCGCCGACGCGAAAATTGACGCCACGCAGGATGTGGCTCTTGCCATACCAGGCGTTGAGATCCGCGACTTCAAGCATGCGGCGTCTCCCCCAGATAGGCTTCCTGCACGCGCGGATTGCCGCGAATCTTCTCCGGCACGTCGGAGGCGATCACCTCGCCGTACACCAGCACGGTGATGCGGTCGGCCACGTCGAAGACGATGTTCATGTCGTGCTCCACCATCACCAGCGTACGTCCCTCGGTGACCTTGCGAATCAGTGCCACGGCGCTTTTCGCCTCGCTGTGACTCATGCCGGCCACCGGCTCGTCCAGCAGTATCATCTCGGCACCGCTGGCGATGGCGATGCCAAGCTCCAGCGCACGCTGCTCGGCATAGGCCAGTTCGCCAGCGGGGAGATTGCGGCGATCAAACAGACCGATCTCCTCCAGCAGAGCCTCGGCTCGCTCATTGAGTGCCGTCTGCCGGCTGAGAAAGTGCCAGAAGGAATACTTGTATCCCATCGACCATAGCAGCGCGCATCGAACGTTCTCGAATACACTGAGCAGTGGGAAAATATTGGTAACCTGAAAGCTGCGCGCCAGCCCCCGGCGCGTGATCTCGAAGGGCTCGAGATTGTGAATGGGCGCGCCCTTGAAGAGGATGCCACCGGACGACAGTTTGTAGCGTCCGCTGATCAGGTGAAACAGCGTGGACTTGCCCGCGCCGTTGGGCCCGATGATGGCGTGCTTCTCGCCCTGCTCGATGTTGAGCGAGACGTCGCGGATGATCTGCGTCGGCCCGAAGCTTTTGCAGACATTTTGCAGTTGCAGCAGACTCATAAGTGACCGTCCTCATGCCTCTGCAGACGCGGCAATGTGTTGGCCTGAGACCACGCCTCGCGCAGTCGCGGCAGCGTGCGGCGCAGGAAGAAGAACGCCACTGCCGTCACGCCCAACAGCAGCGCCCAGCTGCCGTAACCCTCGGGCGACAATGCCAGGCCCATGTACACAAACTCCGTTTCTTCTGCATGGCTCATTTCTATCATCGCGATCGTGCCCAGCACGAACACCGCTCCGGGAATCGCGGTGAGCGTGTAGGGCAACAGCAACAGTCGCATGTGTCCGAGTTGCCACGCCACCCGGTGCATCATCAGCAAGCCGGTGAGACCACGGGGCAGGAACATCACGGTCAGCAGGAAGAGAATGCCCAGATACAGCATCCACAGATCGGTGTAATTGCTCAGCAGCGAATTGATCAGCGTCAGCACCACGGCGCCGACGATCGGGCCGATGAAGAAGCCTAGACCGCCGATGTAGGCCATCAGCAGTACGCGGCCGGACGTCGCCGCGTTGAGATTTTCTTCAGTCAGAATTTCGTAGTTCACCGCGAAGATGCCTCCGGCGATGCCCGCGAAGAAACCGGCCATGGCGAAGGAGATGAAGCGCACGCGCCGCGCACTATAGCCGATGAATTCGGCACGCTCGGGATTATCGCGCACCGCATTGGCCATGCGGCCTGCCGGGGTCTGGGTGAACAGAGACATGCACAGCACGGATAAAAACATCCACGCGGCCGCGAGGTAGTAAACATGATCGTCCTGCGCGAAATCGATGCCGAAGAAGGGTGGGCCGTAGGTGCGGTCGCCGCTGACACCCGCCTCGCCGCCGAAGAAGGACACCAGAATCAGCGACGAAGCCGCCACCAGCTCGCCGATGCCCAGCGAGATCATCGCGAACACCGTGCCTGCCTTGTGCGTGGAGAAGCTGCCGATGAACAGCGCCGCGAGCAGTCCGAACACACCGCCGACCAGCGGAATCAGCGTAATGGAAAAACTCAGCGTCTCGAACTCGATCATCATCATGGCATGTACGGCGAGGAATCCGCCAAGCCCGAAATATACCGCGTGGCCGAAGGAGAGCATGCCGCCCTGGCCCAGCAGCATGTTGTAGCTGAGCGCGAAGACGATGGCGATGGCCATCTGCGTGAAGATCGACAGCGAGAGTACGGAATCGAAGATCTGCGGCAACACCAGCAGCACCAGGGCAAACACAATCCATATGGTCAGCTTGCCCATGCTCAACTCTCCCGCTTCCCGAGCAATCCAGAGGGACGGAAGATCAGCACCAGTATCAGCAGCAGGAAGGGCATGATGGGCGCAATCTGCGGCAGCGTGAGGCGCCAGATGTCATTGAGCGGGTGGTCGGCTGCGAAGCTCACGCCCAGCAGATCGAGCAGGTCCTGCATGCCCACGTCGGACGCAATCGCATAGGACTGCAACAGCCCGATCAGTAGCGAGGCCACCAGTGCCCCGGCCAGCGAGCCGAGCCCGCCGATCACCACGATCACGA
>JAUSMU010000435.1 GCA_030645995.1 Gammaproteobacteria bacterium
GGGGCCGCAGCCACTTCATGCAGGGCAGCGAAAACTTCACAGTCGCCGCGCGATTGATCTTGTGTTGAGTCAATCGCGGGCACGGCCCGCTCCCACAGGGGATCTGCTTAGTTAGAAAGTCGTGCGGATCTTGATCGCATACTGACGGCCCGTGGTGGTACAGGCGTTCTCGATCAGCGACGGCAGCGGGTCGGAGATGCGGCGGTCGAAGCGGCGACGCTCACGACAGCTGCCATTGTCCAGGAAGTTCATGGACTCCAGGTTCACCACGACGTTGCTGAAGAAGGTCTTCTCGACAAACACCGTCATCGTCGGATCGAAGACAGTGTTCTCCAGACGGTTCACGTCGAAGCGGCGGCTGCCACCGTTGAAGTTGTAACGGTAATCGATTCCATAATTGAAATTGTATGCCGTCACGTCGTGACGGAAACCCACTCTGGCACTGCCGCGACTATGGAATTGCAGACGACGGTCGACACCCAGAATCGGGTCGCGCACTGAGGAGTCTTCGAGCTGCAGTGCGGTGGTCACAATCGCTTCCGGCAAGCCGAGGAAGCCCAGACGGGTGCTCGTATCAATGCCCAGCCCCTTCTTCACCGCGTCACCGATGTTGCCGGTAGCGCCCACTGGACGCAGTGCCGTGGGGCGCAGGTCCAGACGGTCGATCACGTTAGTGATGTCCTGATAGTAGGCGCGCAGGTTGACGACGCCGATGTCATCCGGCAGGCGATACTCCAGATTCAGCTCGTAGTGCCACGTCTCTTCTTGAGCCAGCTCCGGATTTCCGGCTTCGGTATTCTGCTGGTCATCATTGCTGTCTGCCGAGGCCACAAACTGCTCGAAGTTGAGCTGTGACACCCGCTTCTCCACCCGACCACGCAGCTGCAGGGTTTCGGTGAGGTCATTGCGCAGATCCAGAGAAGGCTTCAGGAAGTCGAACTTGCGGCTCTTGCTGGCATCGCCGGTTTGCTCGATCTCCGAGAACTCCGCGACCAGCGCACTTTCCAGACTGATGGTCGGCGTAATTTGCCAGCTGTGATGCACGAAGGGTTCGTAGCGATTCTCTTCGACGCGCGAGTTGGCGTTGTCCACCGCCGAGGCTGGGAGATTGCCGGTTGTTGGTGTGGCCGGGCCAGTCGCAGAGAGCAGCCCCAGCGCCAATCTGGAATCGAGAATATTCTGGGCCGCTTCGGCACCAATCTCCAGATTCTGGGAGTCGTCTATCTTCCAGTTCAGCGAGCCGCGCACGATACGCTCCTCGGCGACGCTGCCGGTGTTGAGCACCAGATCCTTCACTTCCACCGCGTTGGCATTGGCACGCAAGAAGCGTTCGCGATAGCGACTCTCGTTGGATTCGGTGACGATGCCGAGAATGCGGAACACGCTGCCACCGGCATATTGATGCTCATAGTTACCGCCGATTTCCCAGTTGTAGTCGTCGTCCTGGATGTCTTCACGCTCGTAGGTGACGGCCACCGGATTTTTGGTCAGGTCTGTCACCACGCGATCGATCAGCACCGGAGCACTGGGCTTGAAGCGCTGGACGTTGAATGTGATGCGATCGGCCTCGGTGAGGTCATAGCTGATGTTGGAGTTGAGGTCGATATCGAAAATATCGCTCTCCTCCTCACGGAAAATGGTGCCTCGTGGCGCCATCAGCGCGCTGTAGTTGCGCTCGCGCCCTTCGAGAATCTGATAGCGCGGGTTGGCCGTCATGCTGAGCAGGTAATTCAGACGATCCTGCTGCCGCGTGTAGGACATCGACAAGCCCTGACGGAACTTGCCGTGGTGATCGAGATCGAGCCCCAGCTCTGCCGTCGTGGTGGAGCTGACGAGTGCGCGCTTGAGAACGATGTTGATGATCTGACCATCACTGCGCACCGCCAGATCGCCGGTGGAGCCGCGCAGAATCTCGATGTAATCGACATCGCTGGCCGGAATGCGATTGAGCTGACTGCGGCCGCTGTTGTTCTTGCCTGCCATGCGCTCGCCGTTGATCAGGATGTTCTCATTATTACCAAGGCCGCGCTCATTGCCACCACCGCTGCCACCGCCACGGGAATTCAGGGCCAGGCCGATGCCGGGTATCCAGTTCAACATGTCACTCACGGTGCTGGGACTGTATTGCTCGAAGAACACCGCTGGGTAGGTGACGCGCGCGGCTTCCTGATCCTGGGGCTGTTGTTGAGACTGCTGTTGGGACTGTTGCGCCGATAGTGTGGCGGCAGATTGAGCGATAACAGCGGGGGCAAGCAAAAAGGTAGACGAGGCTCCGACGCTGAGCAGCAGCGAGGAGGCCAATGATTTCACGGATTTCATGGGGTACGAGGCTCGATAGTAGTTGTTGTGCCGATAGTAGTGCCGACGTTGTGCCGAGGCAGCAGGATTCAAGAAAGCGCCGATTCTACCTCAGAAAACACTGAATTGACTGCCCTGTCACAGAGTGTCACCATCCCGCCACGATTCAGCCAACACGCCCGTTTTATACAAGAGATAATCCATGAAATTCGACGTCCTGTTCAAACCTTTCGAGCACCCAAAACTGCATTTGCCCAATAGAGTCGTCATGGCCCCCATGACCCGAGGCTTCTCCCCCGACGGCATTCCCGGCGCCGATGTGGCCGAGTACTACCGCAAGCGTGTTGCGGGCGGAACCGGCCTGATCATTTCCGAGGGCACGCTGATCAATCATCCCGCCGCCACCGACAACACCCGCTTCCCGTCTTTCTTCGGCGAGAAGGCGCTGGCTGGATGGAAGAATGTGATCGACACGGTGCATGCCGCTGGCGGAAAGATGATGCCGCAGATCTGGCACGTCGGCTCGACGCGCCGTCCTGGAAACGGCCCGCATCCGGAGGCGCCAAACGCATCCCCGTCGGGGCTGGTGGGTCCGGACAAAAAGCTCTTCGAGCCACTGACACTGGAGGCGGTAGAGGCATTGGTATGTGCATATGGTCAGGCCGCGCTGGAATCAAAACGCCTCGGCTTCGACGGAGTGGAGATCCACGGCGCACACGGCTACCTGATTGACCAGTTCTTCTGGAAGGAAACCAATATCAGGACCGATCGCTACGGCGGCGGGCTGGTGGCGCGCACACAATTCGCAGTCGAGATTATCAAGGAGATAAGGCGCCTTTGCGGTGAGGAATTCCCCATCGTGCTGCGCTGGTCACAGTGGAAGCA
>JAUSMU010000440.1 GCA_030645995.1 Gammaproteobacteria bacterium
GCGTATTGTGCAGATTCCCGGCATTGGTCCGTGGACGGCGCAATACGTCGCCCTGCGAGCGCTTAATGATCCGGATGCTTTTCCCCATGCGGATCTGATTCTGCTGCGCGCGGCGGCCCTGCCGGATGAGACGCTGACGCCCGCGCAATTGTTGCAGCGCGCGGAAAAGTGGCGCCCGTGGCGCGCGTATGTGGTGATGCTGCTGTGGCGACATTATGCAGTTGTGTCGACCTAACCTGTGGGAGCGGGCCTGCCCGCGATAGATTTGCGAGAATCCAATCGCGGGCAAGGCCCGCTCCCACAATACAGGCAGTGAATTTTTTATGGAGTGGTGGAACATATGACGATCTATTACAGCTACCTGGCATCTCCCATCGGCGATCTGCTGCTGGCCGGTGACGGCGTGAACCTGCATCTGCTGGGTTTTCCCGAGGGCAAGATGCGCACGCGCCATCAGGAAATCTGGCGCCCCGATGACACGGTGTTTGCCGAGGTGAAGTCTCAGCTGAACGCCTATTTCGCCGGTGAGCTGCAGGACTTCGATCTGCCTCTTGCGCCGCAGGGCACGGAGTTTCAGATGAGTGTGTGGAAGGCGCTCACGACGATTCCCTACGGCAGCACCCGCAGCTACGGTGAGATTGCCGGGCAGGTTGGCAAGCCGAAGGCCAGCAGGGCGGTGGGCGCCGCCAACGGGCAGAATCCGATTCCTATCATCATTCCCTGTCACCGCGTCAGTGGCTGCACGGGCAAGCTGACCGGATTCGGCGGCGGGCTGCCGACCCAGGTCGCTGTTGGGACTCTGGAGCAGCGTCACCGACCGTTCCAGCTGAGCGCGTCATGAGCATCTAGATAATCCGTGCCAGCATGAGCCTGTGCTTGCGAGCCCTCGTTGGCAGGTCCAGCATCAACTACACCGAAGGCTCCATCGCCAAGGCCACTTTCCTGCTGGCCGTGCCGATGATTCTGGAGATGGCGATGGAGTCGGTGTTCGCCATCGTCGACAT
>JAUSMU010000449.1 GCA_030645995.1 Gammaproteobacteria bacterium
AGAAGTGCGCCGCATCGTCAGCGCCGCCGAGCAGCTGGCGATCAGCACGCTGCAGACGCACAGCGAATTACTGCAGAAATTGATTGATGCGTTGCTGGAGAAGGAGACGCTGGATCGGCAGGCGGTGGAGGGGTTGATGAAGGGGCTTTGAAACAATATGGCCGGCATAAGGTAGCCACGGTTTGCTCACAGCTCTACCGCCTCCCCAATAACTCGATCCTTGATATGACGGTTCAGTTCATGCTCCGGGATTACTTCAACGCGACGAGCTAGCAGGATTTCCAACTGATCAGCGAGAGCCAACCGCTGGGTAAACATGTCGTACCCTATTGGGAAATCTACAAGAAAATCGACATCGCTATCCGGCCGCTCTTCGCGCCGGGCAACAGAGCCAAACACACGGATACGCCTCGCACCATACTGGCTGCCGAGCGCATTGATACGGTCTTTGTTTGTGCGCAGGACATCCAGCAGCATGGGTTCACCTTGATATCTACTGCGTGGATTATGGCCCACTTGGTGGAATAGCTCCAGCCTTGCAGGTTTCAGACTCTGTACGCCTATCTTTCTGAAGAGTTCAGCGCCAGCTTGCTCATACCCAAATCGGGGCTTATCATGCCCGGAATGGGTATCTCAAATAATCAACCAGTCTCCATAGCCGATGCGCTTTTTACCAAAGTGCAGCAACGCGTATTGGGCCTTTTGTTCGCCAACCCCGACCGCAACTACTACGCCAACGAGATCATCAGCCTGGTCGCCTCCGGCTCTGGCGCTGTGCAGCGCGAGCTCGCGCGCCTTGAATCCTCCGGACTCGTGACCGCCATCCACATCGGTCGCCAGAAGCATTACCAGGCCAATGCCAACTCTCCCGTCTTCAATGAGCTGCGCGGCTTGATGCTGAAAACGACCGGGCTCATCGATGCCCTGCGCACTGCGCTCTCTCCTCTTCAGGAGCAGATTCAAACGGCATTTGTTTTCGGCTCCGTCGCGAAGGCAAAGGACACCGCTACAAGCGACATCGATCTCATGATCATCAGTGACAGCCTGGCGTATGCCGATATCTTTACTACACTGGAAGAGACAACTCATTTGCTGCAGCGAAAAATCAATCCAACCGTCTACACGCGCAAGGAACTGATGAAACGGATCGACCAGGACAATGCGTTTATCAAACGCGTGCTGGAGCAGCCGAAGCTATGGATAGCGGGGAAAGAAAGTGATATCTCGGCGGGTATGAGGGCGACCTTAATATTGACGAGAGACTTGTGACCGATCTGATAGCAGCGAGTCAGGTCGTTGCAGACAAGATTGTGAAACTATAGCAACACCTCCGCAGTTGACTTTCCCCCACCCTCCCCCGAAACTCCGGACAT
>JAUSMU010000463.1 GCA_030645995.1 Gammaproteobacteria bacterium
AGGCCTATAATCGAGCCACAGGTAAGCGTGAGATTGGTAGAGGTTGCTGGAAACGGCGGCAGCCCGGATGGGCGGGATCCTCGAACTCAGGACCTGTATTTTTTTCAAGACGCCCGCTCTCATGCGGGCGTTTTGTTTTCCGGCGAAGCATTTATTCGGAAAATGCTGATCACTTTGCCGCTGTCGGTAGAGTTATCACCGCCATCGTGATGCGCGAGATGCACGTCAACTTGCCCTCGTCATTCTCGATACGAATCTCCCACACCTGCGTGCTGCCGCCGATGTGAATCGGCCGCGCTGTGCCCGTCACCCAACCCGACGACACCGCGCGCAGATGGTTCGCATTGATCTCCAGCCCCACCGCCGCCTGATGCTCCCCGCGCAGACAGTAGTTCGCCGCGATGCTGCCCAGCGTCTCCGCCAGCAGCACCGACGCCCCGCCATGCAGAATGCCACGCGGTTGCACCGTGCGCCTATCCACCGGCATGCGACCGCGAATGAAATCGTCACCGATCTCCGTGAACTCGATGCCGAGGCTTTGCCCGGCGGTGTCGCGGTTGGTGGCGGTGATGTGTTCGAGGGTGAGGGGGCGGGTCCAGATGGGCATGGGGGGCTCCTGTGTGTGCCATTTTCGGGAAACAGATTTGTAGCATGCAGTGGGCATGGCGACGACATGCGGTGAGCAACCGATCATCATCAGCGTTTGTTTGTAAGACGCCAACGCTCGCTCTTCCCAGCGTAGCCAGGCTTTATGATGTTGGTCTTACGCCTGCTGATATCGGCATCCATATTTTCAACATGTCCTTCTCTGAAAAGCTCCTTCATCGCTGCGTGAATATCGCTAGGGAAAAAATTGGTTTCCTGCAGCATATCGGCCCACACATCTACGGTAATCTTCAATGGGTGCCTTGACAGTTTGTTCAGCAGATATTCTTTGGCAGATGCCTTGTTGTCGAAAATTCTGGTTGTAGAAGAGTCGCCCAATGTCTCAGCAAACATATCAAGAGTTTGTGTTCGTTCGCTCCTTTCTTTCAGCTTGTATTCTCGTTGCACATTTCGCTGAACGATCTCCATCTTCTCGGCTTCCTGCTTGAATACCTCTATTCCACGGGCGTTCCTTGTGAGGTAGACGAGAAAGTAAAGTGGTCGATCCTTGCCAGGCTTCTGAATAGATACATGAACCGTCCGTCCTTGGTAGAACTGATTCAGGCTGTTTCTATATGTTTGCAGTAGCACTTCCTGGCGCTGCTCTGAATCGAGGCCTGTGAGAGCTGGTACTTCGCCAAGAAGTTCCTCCCAATCTTGCCTGTGCTTTTCCACTTCGATGAATCGATTGATGAAGTCGTACATGAAGTTGATCAGGAACTCAGAATCTTGCTTTTGCAGCAGTCGTTGCAATGTGCGCGCACCGATTACATCTTTGAAACCCATCGGGTCGATAAAGAAGAATGTAAAGTGTCTGCCGCACCATTTGGTGATTTCCTCTGTCAGGACAGTGTAGTCGCCAGCGAGCGCCGTGGTTTCAATACCGTCATCGGGGCGCATGGCCAAGAATTTTTGCAGCTTGCGAAAAGACTCCGGATTTCGCTCTATGTAGAGTGCTCTGAATTTGACATCTCGATTGAAATTTTTCAATAGAGAAGCTCTGCACTCCGACAGTTGTTTGAGCGATATCCCTATGGATGTATCAGCAAGATCATCATCCCCTGACAGCCAAGGTCCGGCGAAACAGTCCACGTAGTTGATGACATCCGCCTTGCTTCGACCCACGATCATGAACAGTCGCTGCAAGTACGATTTCAGAATTGTGTGCTTTATGTAGGCTTGCTCACGGCCTGAGTAATAATCTGACATTGCTATCATGGTAAAAATCCCTTTTTTTGTGGCCCTCCTACACGGCAATCACTGGAATCATGTCCCAGATCCGGCCTTGTAGTTCTCTGCCATTGGCTTTTTTTGAACGCCTGACTCCATCTGCTCCCCAAGCGCCCCACTGTTTGAAAAAGAAATCTACGCCCTGCGTCTTGCACTGATCTCTTATGCTGGTTACCCAATTTTCCTGCATGGGTCGGGCGCCAATACCTGACTCGCCACCCACAATTACCCAGTGGATACCTTCCAGTGACAGTGTTCCCAACTCCTCCAACAAGGGTTCTATCGAAAGAAAACGTGTCCGGGCATTGATATCTTGTAGCTCGGAAATTCTGGGTTCACCATATTTTCGATCTTCGACAGATACCCCGAGCCACGCATTGCCAGGAACTACTCTGCTTTCGAAGTATTCGCGCATTCTCGTGCTGCGTTTGGTAAGAATCTGATAGGTATGCCAAGGAGTTGCCTGAATCACCTCCATGACTTGGTTCACAAAACTGAACGGCACTTCTTCCTGAAACAGGTCGCTCATGGAGTTGACGAAGTACATGGTGGGCTTTTGACGATGCAGCGGATAGTCGAGCCGCTCAGGCCGGAGACTGACCTTGAAGCCATTCTCGTATCCCGGCGCACCCATTGCTTGCAGGCGTCGGGACATGGTCTCCGCGTAACAGTGTTTGCATCCAGGCGACACTTTGATGCAGCCGACAACAGGATTCCACGTCTGCTCGGTCCACTCGATCTTGCTCACAGAAGTCTCCATATCCAAATTGAATACTGGCTATATGTACAGTTATTCTTGCCTAAACTCAACTGGAATTTGTCTGGCAATCTATCTGGTTTGAGTTGTTCAGGGAATTGCGACACTCCACTCCGCCAACTGCTGACTAGCCCTCAATTTCGCCCGTTGATGTTGCATCGCATGAAACACCGAATCGATGTCCGTGCTTCCAGTTGCCATAAGAGGCAATGCTGCTTCCGCTTCAATGAAGAATTTTTGTCGCCACGAATCACTCTCAAGATATGCCTGCTCCCACCAGTGGATGATGTAATCGCGCGAATGCTGAAGCAATCCCGCCGAAGGCAATTTGTCACTCTTGGAATTGTTGGCGCTTGTCGTGGTGGGCATCAGATTCCACAGGTCGTTGTTGAGCCAGCGTGACCATGGGAAGCAGTGATCGACGGCGTACTTCTCGTTGGCAATGATCAGCCTCTTGTGTGTCCACACGCATTCAACGTGTTGTCCTTGATTGTGCAGTTGCTGGATGCGCTCGCTGACTTTTGTCGTATCGCGTTTGGCGTCTATCCACTGAAATGCGCCGCTGTATACGTTGGTATCGTACTGGAAGTTCCAGGTCTGCATCAGCTTCACCCACTCGTTGAAGATGGCAGGCTCCAGCCAGCAGGCATATTGGCTGAAGCATTGCCACAATGCGGCAGGGATGCGGAAGGTGCCAAACTGTTGCAATTTCTCGCGAGTGATCTGCCAGGGTGCGGAACCATGCTTGACCGTTTTCGTCTCACACTCAAACACCTGGCGGTTTTCGCCGGGGTAGGTGATGAAGTGGGCGGGCATGAGTTTGATGTTGATGCAGGCATCGCGGATGGCGCCGACAAGGCGTGGTGCAACATTGGCGTCGAACGACGCGCCGATGCGCAGATCATAGGGGGAAAGATCTTGCAGGCTATAAAAGTGATCCTGCTTGGCCCAGCCGTAGCCGCTTTGCTTCGCGTGAATGGCGGATGGTGTTTGAATCAGATTGTGACGCAGAACCAGCGGCATATACGTCTTCAGCCAGTACAATCCGACCAGTCCGAATGGAATTTCTACCCAGTCATCGCTACGCTTCGTCACCATGCCCGGTGCACCTTCGGCGATGCGAATCAACACGCGCAACAGGCCGAGTTTGTAGGATGCCGCCTTGTTGTCATTGACGATGATGTGCCGCAGCAGCGGTAGACTTCCCGTGCCATCGTCCGGCAATGTAAACACCACCGTATCCCACTCTACTTCCTGTCGCCGCAAGTCGTTTCCGCGGAAACGTCTTTTGTTCACCAGCGCGCGATCCTGTGCCAGGCGAATCAACTCATCCGCGCTGATGGGATGAAACCGTCCGGCGGCGTCTGGTCCGAGACGCAGGGAAATCACCAGCATGCCGCCGGGCGCAAGCAGATCGCTGACGATGCGCATGGCGCGCTCATGTTGCACAGGCGTCAGATGCATCCAGACGGCGCTGATCAGAATGAGCTGGAAGCGTTGATCCAGCGAGCGCAGTTGCTTCAATTCCGGCAATGCGTCGTCGAGCCATGTGACGCCACCAATGGCGGTGCTGGAACTGGCCGCCGCGCTGATGGAGTACTGCTCACCGAGCGCGCGCAGTTCGGCGTTGGGCTCCACGGCGATGACATCCCAGCCCTTGCTGGCCAGCCACGCGGAATCCCGGCCGCTGCCCGCGCCGATATCACACGCGAGCCCTGCTTGTGCGGGCAGCAGGTCGAGCCAGCCACGGTGCACGTCGTCTGGATTCAGTGAACTGTATTGTCGGAACAGATCGCTGGCGTTCCGGGTGTAGTAGTCCATGGGTGTGTCTGGCGTCCGCTAAGGATCAGGATGTCCGGAGTTTCGGGGGAGGGTGGGGGAAAGTCAACTGCGGAGGTGTTGCTATAGTTTCACAATCTTGTCTGCAACGACCTGACTCGCTGCTATCAGATCGGTCACAAGTCTCTCGTCAATATTAAGGTCGCCCTCATA
>JAUSMU010000466.1 GCA_030645995.1 Gammaproteobacteria bacterium
CAGTAAATACAAACCCTTGTCCGATCTGATGGATTTGCTCATGGACGCCGTCTGCATCGTCGATACCGATGGCCGCTTTGTTTACCTCAGCGCAGCCAGCGATCACATCTTTGGTTACTCGGCTGCAGAGATGCTCGGCAAACCGATGCTCGACCTTATCCACCCGGAGGATCGCGAACGCACCGAGGCCATGGCGCGACAGATCAACGAAGGCCAGCCGATGAACGGCTTCGAGAATCGCTATATTCGCAAGGACGGCAGTATCGCGCATGTACGCTGGTCGGCGCGCTGGTCGGAAGCGGACCAGGTTCGCATCGCAGTCGCTCATGACATTACCGGGCGCAAACGCGAGGAATCGGTGCAGAAGGCGCTCTATCAGATCTCCGAGGCAGCACATACCGCCGACGACCTTGCCGGACTCTATTGCCTGACTCACGAAATCATCGCTGGGCTGCTCCCCGCTGACAATTTCTTCATCGCTCTCTACGACGAAAGCAACGATGAGGTGAGCTTCCCTTATTTCGTCGATGAGTACGACGAGCAGCCTGTACCCATGTCCCTGAACAGCGAAGCGCTTTGTGCGGAAGTGATTCGCACTGGTTGCTCCTTGCTGCTGACCGCCGAGGCCACTGAGCGTGATGTCAGCCGTGCGGTGATCGGAACGAATTCGCTCGCTTGGCTGGGGGTTCCATTGAAGAGTCAGCAACAGACAATCGGCGCTCTGGTCGTGCAGACCTATGCCGGTAACATTCACTATAACGAAGCCGACAAGGAACTACTGCAGTTTGTATCTACCCAGGTGGCTTCCGCCATCCAGCGCAAGCAATTGCATGCCAGGTTACTGTATGCGGCTGGCCATGACGCACTAACAGGTCTGGCCAACCGGGCACTGTTCCAGGACCGCCTGCAGGGAATTATGGCAAGAGTGCGTCGCGAACACGCCCGCTTCGCCCTGCTCTATATCGATCTGGACAATTTCAAGGACGTCAACGATGAACACGGACATGGCGTTGGCGACCAGTTGCTGCAAGACGTGGCGCGGCGCCTGCGCAGCTGCATCCGCGAATCCGATACTATCGCGCGTTTCGGCGGTGATGAATTCGTGGTGCTGCTCGACAGCATTGTCCTGTCAAACCATGCCTCGAATGTGGCGCGCAAGATCGATGCGGCACTGACAGTTCCTTTCGACCTGAACGGTCAGCAACTGCAGATCAGACCAAGTATCGGTGTCGCTGTTTATCCTGAGCATGGCGACAATGAAACCGACTTGCTGCGCTACGCCGACGAGGCGATGTATGCGAACAAGAGGCGCGGAGGCTAAGTTCTGCGCGCGGCCAGGTAGGTGGAAAGCACCTCGCGCTGTGCGACGCTGAAACGCAACCCGAGCTTGGTGCGGCGCCAGAGAATGTCTTCGACGCTCTCTGCCCATTCCTGGTCACAGAGATAATCCACCTCGCGCGCGTAGAGCCCTCCACCGAAATCCTGGCCCAGCGCTGACAATGTCGGGCAGCTCTCCAGTAGCTGCCGTGTCCTGACCCCATAGCTGCTTGCCCAACGCCGCAGCAAGTCCCCGGGGACCCACGGCCAGGTCTTCCCAAACTCCGTCAACAGTGCAGCCCGGGAGCTGAATTCACCTCCCGGCAACGGGGCCAGCTCTGTCCACGCCTTTCGCATCTGCGGAAACAGCGGCTGCAGTTTCGCCAGAGCACTCTCGGCAAGACTACGGTAGGTTGTAATCTTGCCGCCATAGACAGTCAGCACTGGTGCAGGCTCGATTGCCAGCTCCAGCGTATAGTCTCGCGACACCTTGGAAGCGTTGGCCTCGTCACTGCCAAGCAGGGGACGTACGCCGGCAAAGTGATGCACCACATCGGCGGCAGTGATCCTGGCTCTGAAACACTCGTTGACGATATTGACCAGATATTCGACTTCCCACTCCGAAATCTGCACGGTGGAAGGATCGCCGTGGAAGTCCTCCTCGGTTGTCCCGATCAGACTGAAATCCTGCTGATAGGGAATCACGAACACCACACGTCCATCGCTATTTTGCAGCAGGAATGCTTCTGGCTTGTCGTGCAGTTTCGGCACGATGATATGGCACCCCTTCACCAGCCTGACATCATGGCGAGGAATCTGCGGCAGCATACTCGCGGACAACTCGCCCACCCATGGCCCGCTTGCGTTGACCAGCACACGGCTACGCACTTGCTGTCGGATGCCAGTGCGCTGATCCTGCAGGGTCACCCGCCAGAGCCCGTCTTCATTGACTGCCTCCACACAGCGTGTGTGCACGCGGATCTGCGCTGAATGCTCGCGCGCCTGCATGGCTACCAGCACTACCAGACGGGCATCATCGACCCAGGCATCCGAATACTCGAATCCGTGTTTGAATTCAGGCAGCAATGGACTGTCTGCACCAAATTTCACGCTGCGCGAGCCTGGGAGAGTGACACGCTGGCTCAAATAGTCATACAGGAACAGACCGGCACGAATCATCCAGCGCGGACGCAGATGCGGCCTGTGCGGCAGTTGAAAGCGCATTGGGGTGATGATGTGAGGGGCATTGCGCAGCAGCACCTCACGCTCCGCCAATGCTTCCCTGACCAGACGGAATTCATACTGCTCCAGATAACGCAGACCGCCGTGAATCAGTTTGGTGCTCGCAGAGGATGTCGCCGAGGCCAGATCACCCATCTCGCACAGCAATACATCGAGACCGCGCCCGGCCGCGTCGGCAGCGATACCGCAGCCGTTGATGCCCCCGCCTATCACGAGCAGATCATGAATTGTGGAATTTTCACTCATGAGGGTAATATAGCCTGCCTTGGCAAAGCCTGCATGAACTAAACGGCCA
>JAUSMU010000469.1 GCA_030645995.1 Gammaproteobacteria bacterium
GTATTCAGTGCCGAGCCCAATACCGTTCAGGGTCCGGTTCGCACTCAGTTCGGCTACCATCTTCTGGAAGTGACGAGCCGTACGGCGTGATTGGTCATTGCCCCCGCGCATCATGAATTCACAGCAATCGAGCTATGGTCAGCAGGACGTCACCGTCCTCGACCGCCGCCAGGTCTTCAAGGGTTTCTTCCGGATCGAGAAGCTGCGCCTGCGCCACCGTTTGTTCGCCGGTGGCTGGAGCGCGGAGTTCGAGCGGGAGTTGTTCCAGCGTGGCCACGCCGCCGGGGTATTGCTGTATGACCCCGCGCTGGATCAGGTGGTTTTGATCGAGCAGTTCCGTGTTGGAGCACTGCCACAGACGCCAGCAGACGACACCTCGCCATGGCTGCTGGAATTGGTGGCGGGCGTCATTGACGAGGGTGAAAGCGCCGAGGATGTTGCGCGGCGCGAAGCCTTGGAAGAGGCCGGTTGTGCGCTAGGTGAACTGGTGCATATCTGCCGCTATTTCAGCAGTCCCGGTGGCAGTAATGAACAGATCGATCTGTTTTGCGGCAGGGTGGATGCGAGCCGCGCCGGAGGAATCCATGGGCTGGCCGAAGAACACGAGGACATTCGCGTGCATGTGCTATCTTCGAATCAGGCATGGCAGGCATTGCAGGATGGTCGGTTGAACAACGCCATGACCATCATCGCCATGCAATGGCTGGTCATCAACAAACAAGCGCTGCTGGAGCGCTGGAAAGGCAGGGAACTGGAGTGACGCAGGCAGGCAGAAACAGGCAGTACAGTATCGATCTCATCCGCCAGATGGCGGACTGTGATGCCAATTATATTCGTTTACTAAAGCTGATGCCTGAACTAGAATCCTTTCGAACCGCCTGTCTGCAAAGCCTTGCGGGCTGTGCCTCCGGGCCTTGTCTGGAGGGTCGAATTCCGGACTTTACAGTGCGGGATTTTGTGAGTGTCGGGGCGCTGCCTGCCGATGTTATCTACACGAGAGAGTTTGTAATGGCCTCGCCTGTTGGCGCCGGAGAAGAGGTCAGAGTTCGTATCAGTGTGGTGGAAATCTTCCGCTACACCAGCACACTCGAAATAGTACAGCTGACCAGAGTCAGCCCCTGGGTCAGTCCGCCCGGGATCATGATCCGCCTGTATCACGATGCAGTGACAGCCGAAGCGGTTGCCTATCAGGGTCATAAAGCGTTTCTGGCAAAATACGCGATACCTAATTCAAGAATGTATCATCGGGATGAGAAGAGACAGATAAACGAATTCCTGGGTGAGTGGCTGAGCCTGTGCATACAGGCCGGCCG
>JAUSMU010000401.1 GCA_030645995.1 Gammaproteobacteria bacterium
CCGACACGCCTCCACAGCTCAGCGCTCAGCTTGATGCGAGATCTTTGGGGAGCGACCAGCTCCCATTCCAGTTTCGCAAACCCGAAATCACTGCCCGGCTGGAACTCAGCAACAACAATCTCAGTGTCAACGGGCGCCTCCTAATTGCCGACCGCGACATCCTCTCAGTCGAGGGCAATGTGGACCTAAACTCCACCACTGCGCAAATTCATGCGCAGATTCCACGTTTGCAATTCGGCCCCGGGCAACAAACCTTTGCGCAACTGTTTCTCGATATCCCGGTTGAGGCGGATATCCTTGCAGGAAGTGTTGCAGCAAGTGCCGATATCGCCGTGCGAATGAATGACACTACGGGCATGCAGGTGTCCGGCCCCGTCCAGCTCAATGTCGACAGGCTTAGCGGCTTCTACATAAATACGGCTGTGGTCGACTTCTCCACAGACATCAGCGGCGAGCTTCTGGACTCAGGCGACTTTGTCAGCGAGCAGGCGTTGCAGGGCCGTATAGCCAGTGTTAACCCCGGACTGCCCGTCGAGAACATCTCTTTCAATTACGGCGTCGATACCCGCAGGAAGACGCTCGACCTGCACGACCTGCAGGCCACAATCTTCAACGGCGCACTGCGCTCAGAGGGCGTCGCTTACAACTGGGCGGCAGCGGAGAACACCTTCACAATGGTGCTGGAGCGCGTCGATCTGAGCACACTGCTGGACATGGGTGCCTATGAGGGCGTGCAGGCCAGCGGCATCATCAGCGGGAATGTGCCAGTGACCATCTCTGGCGGCACTGTCTCCGTCGCAGAGGGAACGCTGCATGTGGAAGCGCCTGGGGGCAGCATCCGCTATCAGCCTGCAAATGCTGGCGGCAGCGGCAATGCAGCGCTCGATCTCGTCAATCAGGCTCTGAGCAACTATCAATACGACAGCTTGGAAGCAGACGTGAACTACCTGCCAAGTGGAGATCTCAATCTCGCGGTGCGTCTGCAGGGAGCCAATCCAGACATGAACCAAGGCCAGCGCATCAATCTCAATCTCAACATCAGTGACAACATTCCCTCGTTGCTGCAAAGCCTGCAATCGGGTCGCTCCATCACCGATGCACTGGAAAGGGCGCTGCAGAACCGCTGAGCATTCATCTTTTCGACGCTTGTACCTCGCGCCGCCCCGGAAGTTGCTCCTGTGCAGTTAAATTCAGTCCGGATTCAGTTTGGTCTGCTATAGTGCAGCCATGGTAGACAGGAAACCGGCTCCGCCGATTGGTAGTCAGCTCCTTTGACAAAGACAATTGAGAACACTATGCAGATCAGACTCATTACCCTCGCGTTCACTCTCCTGACAGGGCTCATTGCCTGCACTCCCACTGTGCAAGTCGCAATGCCCAACGAACCCATCACCATCAATCTAAATGTTCGCATCGAACATGAGATAAGAGTGAAGGTAGAGCGTGAGCTGGATGACATGTTCGACGAAGACAGCGATTTATTCTAAGCGGAGACAAGATCATGAGATTGGCAAAGAAATTCGGAAAGGTTCTCGGCTTCGGTCTGTTGCTGATGCTCCTCGGTGTGAGCAGCGCGTTTGCGGCCACCTTGGATGAAGCGAAAGCGGCAGGTCAGATTGGCGAGAAGCAGGATGGTTACATCGGACTGGTGCAGGGCAGCGCGCCTGCCGACGTAGCGGCCCTCGTAGAGAGCGTCAATGCTCAGCGCCGCGCGCGTTATGAGGAAATTGCCAAAGAAAACGGCATCGCCGTTGAAGACGTTGCCAAACTGGCCTTCACGAGGGCACTCGAAAACACCCGCCCCGGGAATTTTGTCGAGGCCAGCCCTGGTCAGTGGGTCAAGAAGCCTTGACCTCAAGCCTTGTCCGCTAAGAGAGCCCGTTGGTAGAGAAGATTCTTCTTTACCCCGGTAATGCGGGCGGCCAGAGAGGCTGCCTGCTTCACCGAAAGCTCCTCCAGCAGAATCTCGAGCACTCGCAACGCCTCGGCACTGATCTCCTCGCTCTGCACTACCTCGGCCCCCTTGATCAGAACAACGAACTCACCGCGCTGTTGATTGCTGTCGCTCTGTATCCAAGGCAGCAGATTGCCCAGAGTATCGCCATGGATTGTCTCAAAGGTCTTGGTCAACTCCCGGCATAACACGACGTGACGGTCCGGACCAAACACTGTCAGAAGGTCTTCAACACATTCCAGGATGCGGTGCGGCGACTCGTAAAAGATCAAGGTCCGGCTCTCTGCCAGCCATTCTTCAAACTGCTTGATCCTCGCCGCACGCTTGGCAGGAACAAATCCCTCGAACACGAAACGATCACTTGGCAGGCCTGCTACGCACAGAGCCGTAGTCAATGCACATACGCCCGGCACAGGCACTACCGTAATGCCGGCAGCGCGCGCTCGAACCACCAAGCGGTAGCCCGGATCAGAGATCAGTGGTGTCCCCGCATCGGAGATCAGTGCTACCGACAATCCGCTCGACAATTTCTGGAGCAGGCTCTCAACCCGGCTGTCTTCGCTGAAGTCATGATACGACGTCATTCTGGTGCCAATCCCAAAGTGCTGCAGCAGACGCCCACTGTGACGAGTATCCTCAGCGGCAATCAGGTCCACGGACTTCAGTACCTCTATCGCTCGCCCTGTGATATCCGCCAGATTTCCGATCGGAGTCGCGACGATATAGAGCGCCGCTTTGGGCTGGATACTTTCCGACATATGTGCGGGTACTCCTGATATAAACTACAGATAGAAACTACAGATAGAACTTGCGAACCGATCTTCGAATGTGGCGGCAGTATACACACCGACCGGATGTGGCGCATGCCTGCAGGCCGTGTTGCTCGTGCCAGGTATCTGTAATAAGCTTCTCAGCCCGATCATATCCTGCGTCATGCCTTCCAATGTTTGCCAATCGCTCCCTCCGAAGCACTACCATGACACTCCGAGCTCGGACCTCTTTTGCTCGACGCGCAGCTCCGATTCTGATGCTGCTTGTTCTTGCGTCTTGCTCCGGCACAGCTCCCCGGCAAGAGCCCGCACTGGCGCCTGAACAGGCTGCTCCGGCCACGCCAGCGAGCCCAATCGACGCACTGCTGTTGCTGGCACACAGCAGCCCTTCACCTGATGCTGAAGACTATCTGCTGGATGCCGTCGATCTGCTGATGGATGCTGATCGACTGGATGAAGCCGACAGCGCCTTGAGCGAACTACGAGCGGTCGACACGCTCCCCCTCTCATTGCAGATCAGGTACGCGTTTGCAAGAGCCTCACTGGCGCTGGCAGAACAAGATCCCACTGTCGCCCTGCAGATACTGAACTCATCGCCGCTGGAGCCCCTTAGCAATCTTCCTGAGGAGCAACAGTTAACGCTGCATCAATTGCGCATCGACGCCCTTTTTCAGGACCATCAGTACCTCACAGCAGTACGGGAGAGAATTCAACTCTCATCGCAGCTGGAAGGCGATCCCCTGCATGCCAACAACAATGCCATATGGGAGGTGCTTTCGAGTGCGCCCGCTGGCACGCTGAGCATTGCAGGTAACAATGTCGACTCCTATGAACTGCGCGGCTGGCTTGAATTACTTCGCCTGGTCAGCTCTAACCAGTACAACCTGCAGACCCAGATGAGCGCCATTGATCAATGGCGCAACACCTGGACGCAACACCCCGCATCAGCACGCCTGCCCGATGGCCTTAGCATCATTTACGATCTATGGGAACAACGACCACGTGAAATTGCACTGGTACTGCCAATGCAGGAGCCACTCGGCAAAGCCATTAGTGAGGGTTTTCTCAGCGCCTACTATGACGCGATCTCCAAGGGCCACGACGTTCCTCAGGTTCGCATCTATGACACCAGCTTCCGCACAGACGTTTTGGCACTCTACGACCAGGCAGTGCAGGATGGTGTCGATATGATCATCGGCCCGCTGCTCAAGGATGCTGTGCGACGGATGCAACGCTCCAGCAGCCCAATGCCGGTTCCTACACTCGCTCTGAACTACGGCGACCTTGGTGGCGGCACGCCTGTCGGCCTCTTCCAGTTCGGTCTGGCTCCGGAAGACGAAATCATGCAGGCTGCTGACACCGCATGGAAGGAGGGGCATCGGAATGCGGCCGTTCTGACACCGACCGGTGAAGACTACCTGCGCATCCAGGACACCTTTATCAATTACTGGACAGCACTGGGAGGTCGCATCGTTTCAGTCGACACATTCGGTGGTGAGAATGAATACTCGCCGATGATAAAACGGCTCTTCAATATCGATGCCAGCGAGGCACGCGCGGCCAGCATCAGAAATCTGATCCCGCGCAGCACAGTACAGTTTGTGCCCAGAAGAAGACAGGACGTCGATTTCATCTTCCTGCTCGCGAATCCAACGGAAGGACGACAGATAAAACCAACTCTGTCGTTCCATTTCGCTGGCGACGTCCCCGTCTACGCCATGCCTTCCATTTATGATGGAGGCAGCAGCCCGATCGCAAACCGCGACCTGAACGGCATTGTTTTCAACGATGCTCCCTGGATATTGGAAGACAGTGACCCGCTCAAACAAAGCGCATTGGCAACCTGGACAGCGGCCTCAGGGCCAATTCAACGCCTGCGAGCCATGGGCGTCGACAGCTTCAGGCTGCATCTGCGCCTGGAGCAATTGCGCCAGTTCCCCTATACGCGCATAAGCGGTGCTACAGGGCTGTTGACTATCAAACCCGATGGCGGCATACGCAGGGAACTCAGCAACGCCGTGATCGTCAATGGAGCAGCCAGCGTCCTGCCACGCTGAATGCCCGCTCCACTGCTATACTCATCAGCAGTATGTTTCCCTCAGCCTCACAACGGAAGTGAACTGATGACCGACTCACAGCAAAGTCCTCGCGCCTTTGGCGAACAGCAGGAAAAGATCGCCGCCCACTACCTCGCCGAACAGGGACTGCAACTGATCTGCATGAATTATCAGAACAAGCTCGGTGAAATCGACCTGATCATGCGCACCGCCCGGGAGCTGGTGTTTGTGGAAGTGCGCTACCGCCGCTCCAGCAAGTTCGGCAGCGCCGTCGAAAGTGTCGACTACCGTAAACAGCGCAAACTGTGGCGAACAGCGCAGTGCTATCTGAAGACACTGCATCTGACCAATCACATTCCTTGCCGCTTCGACATCCTGGGAATTTCCCCGGGGAAACCCGGTCAATCTCTGCAATTCGATTGGATTCAAGGGGCCTTTCAGCTTGATTGAACAGTGCTCGCAGGCGCTGCAGGTTTCCTTCCTATTCGTGCGCTGCTTCATGTACAGTTCGGAAAATTAAAGTAAAATGGCCGCCAGTTTCAGCAGGCAGACGGCCAGTCTCTATGGATTTTCAGCAACGCGTGACCCAGCATTTCAATCACAGCATTGCGACCAAGCAGGGGGCCGCCGCCGTTCTGGCACCAGCCATCGTCAGAGCAAGTGAACTGATTACCAGTGCCCTGCTGCAGGACAGAAAAGTACTGTGCTGTGGTACAGCGGGGTCCGGTGGTCTGGCCCAGTACTTCGCATCAACCCTGCTCAATCGTTACGAACGCGAGAGACCGGGACTGCCCGCCATTGCGTTGAATGCAGACAGCCAGACAATGACGGCCATCGCCAACGATTACACCTACAAAGAAGTGTTTTCAAAGCAACTCAGAGTTCTGGCGCAAGAGGGTGATGTACTACTGGCGATCTCTGCCAGTGGCAATTCGAGAAACGCGTCTGAGGCCATAAGATCCAGCCATGATCGCGGAGTGAGCGTGGTTGCCCTGACCGGCAGAGATGGCGGCGATATGGCCGAGTTACTCAACGAGGGCGATGTCGAGATTCGCGTACCGGCACAATCGGTAGCGAGAATTCAGGAGGTTCACCTGCTGGTTTTGCACAGCCTGTGTGATTTGATAGACATTCAAATTTTTGGAGAGGATGAATCGTGAAAATGTATCGTTTGATAGCTGTAGCTCTTTTGCTTGCCAGTACCGGATGTACTTCCATTCTGGTTGCCACGACAGATGAGAACGGGATTCAGGAAGATCCGGGCGTGAGAACCGCCGGAACGATTGTCGAGGATGAATCTATTGAAACCAAGGTCACCGTGAACATGAAATCCATGGAACCGGCCTTCCGAGACAGCCATTTCAACGTCGTCAGCCACAACGGAGTGGTGCTACTGGTGGGGCAGGTGCAGTCCGAAGCCCTGAAGATTCGCGCAGGCCAGATTGCGGCTGAAGCCAGCACTCAAATCCGCCGAGTGCACAATGAACTGGAAGTTGCGGGCAAGACCACAATGCTGTCGCGCACCAACGACAGCTGGATCAGCACCAAGGTCCGCACGCAGATGGCAGCCAACAAGGACATCCCCGCAAGTAAAATTCGCGTAATCACCGAGAATGGTACCGTTTACCTGATGGGCATGATCTCTCAGGCAGTGGGTGACAGAGCCGCACTGCTGGCTCGCAATGTGGCCGGGGTGAGCAAGGTCGTCAAGGTGTTCGACTATATCTAAGGATAGTCCGGCGAGAGGCTTACTTGACGACTCGTAGAGACGGACGTTTGGCAGCCTCTTTGGAGCCAGGCTTTCTACCCGATCCAATGGGCTGCGGAGTAGCGGGTGTCGGCGGTTGAGGCTGCGGCTTTTCCTGCTCGAAGACCATGCCCTGTCCGTTCTCACGGGCATAAATCCCCAACACTGACCCTACCGGAACATAGACAGGCGTCGGGATCCCCGCAAAGCGGCCACTGAAATCGATCGCCTCATCCATGATTCGCAATCCATGCACGGCGGAGGGCGATATATTGAGAATGATCTGTCCGTCCTTGACGTGTTCCTGCGGCACTCTTACCCCAGGGCCGAAAGCGTTGACTAGGATGTAAGGGGTGCAGCTGTTTTCCACGATCCACTCATAGAGTGCCCGAAGAATATAGGGACGACTGGATGTCATGGTCATGCTGTGCACCAATTTGGATGATCACCTGCGGGAGACCGGGCCATCATGCTGGCATCCAGCAGACACCAGCATCAGACTTGAAGACTATTGATAAAGGCCCGCATGGCACCGTATCAAACCATTTCTCTTTCCTGCTCGGACAGACTTGCTCGGACAGAATCGCGCGTGAACAGTCTGGCGCGATACTCAAGCAGGGGCTGCAGAGCTTTGGAATCAGACAGCTCGATACCCATCGCAGGAAGGCGCCAAAGAATCGGCGTCACACAGCAATCCACGATAGTGAATTCGTCACTCATGAAATAAGGCTTTTCGGAAAATATCGGCGCAATTGTAGTCAGGCTCTCCCTGAGTTCCTTGCGCGCCTTATCCATCTCCGCCGGACTGCCCTTCCCTGCCATCACGAAGTCAACCAGAGCACACCAGTCACGCTGGATGCGAAACATCCAGAGACGACTCTGCGCCCTGGCAACCGGGTACACAGGAAACAGCGGAGGATGAGGAAAGCGCTCATCCAGATATTCCATCATGATGTTGGCTTCGTAGAGCACCAGATCACGATCAACCAGAGTTGGAAGGCTGTTGTAAGGGTTGAGAGACGCGAGGTCCTCAGGCTTTCGGTCGGGGTCAACGTCGATTGTTTCGACGGTGACGCCCTTCTCGGCCAAGACTATTCTGACGCGATGACTGTACTGACTGGCACCATCAGAATAGAACGTCATTGAAGAACGTTTAGCGACCACACCCATACTCTCAACCTCAATTTTCGGATTTGCTGACTTTGCCAACCGCAGATTAGTGGATTTTTTTCCAGTACTCGCGATTCAGCAACGTCACGAATACAAACAGAATCGCCAGGAAACCCAGGACATAGAAGCCCAGACGCTCACGCTCTGCACGCACTGGTTCGCCAATGTAGTACAGGAAGTTCACCATGTCGGCGACTGTCGCATCAAACTCTTCCGGCGCCATGGAGCCTGTACCGGCAACATGCGTCGGCTCACAGTGTCCAGCCTCACCTTCACACACAACATCGCCCTGTAGCTCGTGCATCACGTTCGGCATGCCCACGTTCGGGAATACCGTGTTGTTGACACCCCAGGGGCGTGAAGAATCAGCGTAGAAAGAGCGCAGATAGGTGTAGAGCCATTCAGGGCTGCGTACGCGGGCAATCAACGTCAAGTCAGGCGGCAGCGCGCCAAACCAGTTCTTGGCATTGTCGACCGACATGGCATTATCCATCAGGTCACCGATCTGGTGATCACTGAATATGATGTTTTCCAGAACCATATCAGTCGGAATGCCCAGGTCGTTGGCAGTGCGCTCATAACGGGCATACTGCAGAGAGTGGCAGCCAACACAGTAATTCATGTAGTACTTGAAGCCGTTCTGCAGAGACGCCTGATCGGTGACATCCACTTCGACATGATCAAGCTCGACAGTAGCCTCTGCACCGACAGCCTTCAGAGGCAACACTACCAGCGCTGCAAGCAGAGCCAGCGTAATGATAATTTGCTTCCAGGTAATCCAACGGCCAGTGACGCGGGCAGGCTCCGGATGGGTCTGTTCCTTCGCGGTGTACCAGGGCATCAGGAAGAAGAAGCCGAAGTAAACCACCGTCATAATCTGCGCCAGCGCCGTACGTGCAGGGCTGACAGACATTGTGCCAAGCACACCAAGGATCAGGAAACTGACTGTGAATGCCAACAGAGCGATGCGGCTTCCCCAGCCTTTGTAACGAATCGACTTGACCGGGCTGCGATCAAGCCAGGGCACCACGAACAGAATTGCGATAGCACCAAACATGACAATAAGGCCCCAGAACTTCGCGTCGATACCGAGCAATGGCACAGTCACGGCACGCAGCATGGAGTAGAAAGGCGTGTAGTACCAGACCGGCGGTACGTGCGCAGGGGTCAGCAGCGGGTCTGCTTCCTGAAAGTTGGCGTGCTCAAGGAAGTAGCCGCCCATCTCGGGAACGAAGAACACGATGAAACAGAACACGAACAAGAACACCGTGATGCCGACCAGGTCGTGAACCGTGTAGAAAGGATGGAAAGGAATACCATCAAGCGGGATGCCATCCGGCCCCTTGTTCTTCTTGATTTCAATGCCGTCCGGATTGTTTGAGCCCACTTCGTGCAGAGCCAGCAGGTGCAGAACCACCAGAGCCAACAGGACGATCGGCAGTGCAACGACGTGCAATGCGAAGAAACGGTTCAAAGTGGCGCCGGAGATCAGATAGTCACCACGCACCCAGACCAGCAGGTCTTCACCGATCACTGGGATCGCACCGACCAGCGACACAATCACATTGGCACCCCAGTAAGACATCTGACCCCATGGCAATACATAGCCCATGAAGCCTTCAATCACGAGCACCAGGTAGATTGCCATGCCGAACACCCAGACCAACTCCCTGGGCTTCTTGTAGGAACCGTACATCAGTCCGCGGAACATGTGCAGATACACAACGATGAAGAACGCAGAGGCTCCGGTTGAGTGCAGATAGCGCAACAACCAGCCCCACTCCACGTCTCGCATGATGTATTCGACAGAAGCAAACGCAGCTTCGGCGCTATTGGTGTAATTCATGGTGAGCCAGACACCGGTCAGCAACTGCATAACCAGCACAACCAGTGACAGCACCCCGAAGAAATACCAGAAATTGAAGTTCTTTGGCGCGTAGTACTTGCTCATGTGCCGTTCCCACGCAGGGATAATCGGCAGACGATCATTGGTCCAATCTCGCAGACCTGCCAGTGAAGAGACGATCCAGCCACTCTTGTTCGATGTACTCATTATGCACTCACCCCATCTTCACCAATTACCAGAACAGTCTCTGACTCGTAATAATAGGGCGGCACTTGCATGTTGCGTGAAGCAGGAGAGCCCTGAAAAACTCTGCCAGCCAAATCGAAACGAGAACCATGGCAAGGACAGAAGAATCCGCCTTTCCAATCTTCGTCGAACGGCTCGGCACGCAGCTCAATGTGGGGAGTGGGAGAACAGAACAGGTGTGGGCACAGACCGACCAGAACCAGTATCTCGGGTTCGCGTGAACGGTGAGCATTTGTCGCATACTCTGGCTGTTCAGGCTGGGTGGAATCTGGATCCTGCAGTCGGTCTGCCACGCTAGGCAGTGCGGCCAATGCTTCCGCTGTCCGTCTTACAATAAATATAGGTCTGCCACGCCAGGCAGGAATCGGCCCCATGATGGCGCCTTCCTCGACCTGACTGATGTCAATTCTGACAGCAGCGCCTGCAGCCCGGGCCTTGGCACTCGGACTCCACGACCCAACGAAAGGCACCACGGCGCCCACTACTCCAGCAACCCCTACTACCGAGGTAGACCCCAATAAAAATCGTCTGCGGCCAGAATCAGTACCGTCTTCACTCACCGTGTTATCTCCTGAGCATTGGTAATGTTAAGAACCCTCCCCTGCAATAACGAGGAAAGAATCCAGATTAGAAATTTGGAAACGAGAAGCACCTGACCCCTCGATATGCAGCGGTCTCACAAATTGCGCGAATGGTAGTGAGTTTCTCTCATTTTTTCAAGCATAGCCCTTCTTAATATAGGGGCAACAGATTGATTTAAGTGGGAAATTTTTATTTTTCCCAAAAAAAAAGCGCTTCACCAGATTGGCAAAAGCGCTTTTATAAAATTTTTTAATAGCGGTGGCAGCCCTTGCAGCACCACCGCGATTACCTTCAAAACTTGAGCAGTCAGCGGTATTAACGCTTGGAGAACTGTGGTCTCTTGCGCGCTTTGCGCAGACCAACTTTCTTTCTCTCTACAGCACGCGCGTCACGAGTCACAAACCCAGCTTTACGCAAAGTCGGACGCAGCTCGCCATCATATTCCATCAGAGCGCGGGTGATACCATGACGGATCGCACCGGCCTGACCAAAGCTACCGCCACCTTTCACAGTCACGGTTACATCGAATTTATCCTTCAGATCAACCAGCTCGAGAGGCTGCAGAACCACCATGCGAGCAACTTCACGACCAAAGAAGTGATCCAGAGTTCGCTTGTTGATAGAGATAGTACCAGTTCCCTTAGTCAGGAATACTCGGGCAGTAGCTGTTTTGCGTCGACCCGTACCGTAATATTGTGTCGTAGACATAGCTATTCAGTGAACCTCTTTACAGTGTCAGCGTTTGCGGTTGTTGTGCAGTGTGTGGGTGCTCTGTACCCGCATACACTTTCAATTTCTTGAACATGGCTCTGCCAAGAGGAGTACGTGGCAACATACCCTTAACCGCCAGCTTAAGTACGCGCTCAGGCGCTCTGTCAATCAGCTTGCCGAAAGCGATGTTCTTCATACCACCTGGAAACGCAGAGTGGGAATGATAGATCTTGTCTTTCACTTTATTACCGGTTACAGCCACTTTTTCGGCATTGATAACAACGATGTAGTCACCGGTATCAACGTGCGGCGTGTACTCAGGCTTGTGCTTACCGCGCAAACGGCTGGCTATCTCAGCGGCCATGCGACCCAGAGTCTGCCCTTCGGCGTCCAGCAACAGCCAGTTATGTTCAACATTCTGCGGTTTCGCAATAAAGGTCTTCATTTACTTTCACCAAAGGAGCATTGTCTTCAAGGAGCGCGAATACTACCGAAGCAACTTTAATTATTCAAGCACTAAATAGCCATAAAAAGTGCGAACCCATACGCCGCACCCTGTTTACCCACTCGCCGGACAGGAGGCGGTCAGGCTCTGTGTTCACGGGCGAGATAGTCATGCGATTGCATTTCCAGCAGACGGCTACTCGTGCGCCCGAACACAAATGCCAGGCTGTTGCCGACGTACAACTGCAACAATGGCACTTCGGCGGAAATGATCAGCTTGACGTTGCGATCATAAAGCTCGTCCACAAGACTCACAAACCGCCTTGCCATATCGTCGGTTTCAGCCTTTAACTGCGGGACATTGCCGAGCAGAACGGTTTGATACACTTTGGCCAGCTCAATGTAATCATAGGCACTGCGGGGGCCACCGCACAATTCGACAAAGTCGAACCAGATCACATCATCCGCACTCATCCGAGAGGTGATGGGTCGTCCCAGCACTTCAATGACTTCGCCAGTCTGAATCACCGCATGCTCTGGAACCAGCCGCCGAAAACTACCGGCCAGCTCCTTGTCGGAGTCAGCCCCCAGCGGACTGTGGTAAATCCTGGCCTGCTGCAGGCTGCGCAGCCGATAGTCGACACCTCCATCGAGCTCAACAACATCGGTATCACGTTTCAACAATGCAATCACGGGGAGGAAACGCTCCCGCTGCAGACCATTCTCATACAAGAAGTCTGGCTGGATGTTCGACGTGGTCACCAGTATCACACCATCGTCAAGCAAATGGGTCAGCAAGCCTCCCAGAATCATCGCATCACCAATGTCCGACACGAAAAATTCATCGAAACATATGACCCGCGCCTCAGTGGCGATCTTGAGGGCAACACTTTCCAGCGGATTCTTCTGCTGCTTGAGCAGAGTCAATTCGGTGTGCACCCTTTGCATGAAGCGATGAAAGTGCGTTCGCATCTTGTTCTGGAAAGGCAGACTCTCAAAGAACACGTCCATCAAATATGTCTTGCCCCGGCCAACGCCACCATACAGGTACAGACCTTTAATTCTGGAGTCGTCGGCACGCTTGCCCACAGCGCCCTGCCGCCCCACACGTGCCAAAAATTGCCATGCGATGGCTACGACTCCACGTGGCCGTTCAGGGACACGCATCAAGTCGTCATACAAACGCTGGAAGTGTCTGACTGCCTGTTCTTGAGCAAGATCCGGAGCTATGGCTCCAGCCGCAACATCCAACTGGTAACGATCAAGAGGCGTCATTGAAGGCATCATTTATTCATGAAACGCGAAACACAGTGAGAGTATGAGTCGTGCGGGCTGGGTATTGCAAAGAACCGCACCCGTCGGAAGGCTGCGCATTCTAAGGCAAAAGGCCCATCAGGAACCAGCCAAATCAGCGTTTTTTCCCACCACCAACCAGTTCCTGGCGCGGACTTCTGGTGGATTTTTTTGCCCTCGCAAAGAGCATTTCAGGCTATACTTGCGCTCCCTGACTATCTGGCCCGCTTTTTTAGCGAGCTTATGAACTAGAGGCAAGGTATTGCTATGTTGTGGTTGACCGCTATTGTTTGTCTGGCAGCCGGTGTTGCCATCGGCTTCGTGCTGGCAGGCCGTGTGAACACCAATCCCGCCAGGATCACGGAACTTGAAAAGAACCTGCAGGATCTCGAGCGCACGCATTCGCGCTACAAAGACGAAGTGAGCGAACATTTCAGTGTGACCGCCGAGCTGGTTCAGCAGATGACCGACAGCTACCGGGATGTGTACCAGCATCTGGCCAGTGGTGCGCAGGATCTCTGCACAGGAGAAGTGGCGAACAAGCTCCTGCCCGCCTCCAGAGAAGGTGCTTTCGGCGCTTCAGCACTGAGTAGTGACGCTGCTGACATACAGCCGCCCAAGGATTATGCCCCCAGGCAAAATGCCAGCCAGAGTGGCGCCCTTTCCGAGGGCTTTGGACTAGAGAAGCCGAGAGAATCAGACAAGGATTATCTGTAGCGGTTCCAATCAGGCACCTTAGAACTACTTCCCTTTATATAACGATATTGTCCCCAGCCTCCTCACCGGTGAGCTCAAGGGACTCAACACAACAAAGTGAACAAGCATGACAGACTACAATCTGACGCATCTGAAACAACTCGAAGCTGAGAGCATTCATATCATTCGCGAAGTCGCAGCGGAGTTTGACAACCCGGTGATGCTGTATTCCATAGGCAAGGACTCAGCCGTCATGCTTCATCTCGCCATGAAGGCCTTCTACCCAGGCAAGCCACCCTTCCCTCTGATGCACGTCGATACCACCTGGAAGTTCAAGGAGATGATCGAATTCCGCGACAAGCAGGTAAAGAAACTGGGGCTGGATCTGATTGTTCACGTAAACCAGGAAGGCATCAACAATGCTATAGGTCCGTTCACTCACGGCAGTGAAAAGCATACCGACGTGATGAAGACCCAGGCGCTGCGCCAGGCTCTGAGCAAATACAAGTTCGATGCAGCATTCGGTGGCGCGCGCCGCGACGAAGAAAAATCCCGCGCCAAGGAACGTGTCTTCTCATTTCGCGACAGGAACCATGGCTGGGACCCCAAGAATCAGCGTCCCGAACTGTGGAATATCTATAACTGCAAGGTCAACAAAGGCGAGAGCATCCGCGTATTCCCGCTTTCCAACTGGACGGAACTCGATATCTGGCAGTACATCTTCCTGAACGATATCGACATAGTGCCGCTCTACTTCGCCAAGGAACGCCCCGTGGTGTCGATGGACGGTGCCGACATTCTGGTCGACGATGACCGTATGCCGGAGCATCTGCGCAAAAGCGCTGTCAACAAGATGGTGCGCTTCCGCACCCTGGGTTGCTATCCGCTGACAGGCGCCGTCGAGTCATCAGCGACCACGCTGCCCGAAATCATCCAGGAGATGCTTCTCACCACTACTTCCGAGCGCCAGGGTCGCCTGATTGACAGCGACAAGGCCGGCTCGATGGAAGACAAGAAGCGCAAAGGGTATTTCTGACCGCACACTATGCGTCAGAACACATTCGAATTCAGTCATGGCAAAGATCAACCAGGTTCAATCACTATGTCACATCAATCGGAACTCATCAGCACGGACATTAACGCCTATCTGGCTCAGCACGAACGCAAGGAGCTGCTGCGCCTGCTGACCTGTGGCAGCGTCGACGATGGCAAAAGCACGCTGATCGGCAGACTCCTGCACGATTCCAAGATGATCTACGAAGACCAGCTGAGCGCCATCAAAGCTGACAGCGTCAAATCAGGCACTACCGGCGGTGGACTTGATCTGGCCCTGCTGGTGGATGGACTGCAGGCAGAGCGGGAACAGGGCATCACAATCGATGTTGCTTATCGCTACTTCTCCACTGCGCGACGCAAGTTCATCATTGCCGATACGCCGGGACATGAGCAGTACACACGCAATATGGCGACCGGCGCATCCACATGTGACCTGGCAGTAATTCTCATCGACGCCCGCCACGGCGTGCAGGTGCAGACGCGTCGCCACAGCTTCATTACATCGCTGCTGGGCATCAAGCATCTGGTGGTCGCCATCAACAAGATGGATCTCGTTGGCTACAGTGAAGAGACTTTCGAGCGCATCAAAGCCGACTACCTGAGCTTTGCCAAAGGCCTGACCAAGGCCGACTTCCACTTCATACCGATGTCAGCGCTCGACGGTGACAACGTCGTCAATCCAAGCGAGCACATGCCCTGGTACAAAGGTCAGACGCTGATGTCGTTATTCGAGACGGTTGAAATCGCCAAAGATCGCAACTTGAAGGACCTGCGCTTCCCCGTTCAGTACGTCAACCGCCCCAATCTTAATTTTCGTGGCTTCTGCGGCACAGTTGCGTCCGGCATAGTGCGCAAGGGCGACGAGATTGTCGTGCTGCCTTCTCAGAAGAAGAGTCGCGTAAAGTCGATTGTCACTTACGACGAGGAGCTGGAATCGGCCTATACCGACATGGCGGTGACACTGACGCTGGAAGACGAGATCGATATCAGTCGTGGCGACATGATCGTCCACAGCGACAATTATCCCGTAGTGACTGAACGCTTCCGCGCCACCATCGTGTGGATGGCAGAGCAACCCATGCTGCCCGGCAAGATGTACGACTTCAAGCTGGGCACCAAGACGGTGACTGGTACGGTCAAGACTCTCAAGCACCAGATCGACGTCAACACGTTGGAAAAACGCCCGGCCCCGACCCTCGAACTGAACAGCATCGGTGTCTGTGAGGTGGAAGTGGATCAGCTGGTGTGCGTCGACAATTACTCGGCAAATCGCAGTACAGGCGCCCTCATTATCATCGATCGTCTTAGCAATGCGACTATCGGCGCGGGCATGATCACGGTAGATGCCTCCCATTCAGCGGCGCACACCGACGCCACGAGCAGCACCGTACACGTCACCCGCGAGGAGCGTGCAGCCCGCTATGGGCAGAACCCGGCGACAGTGATGTTCATCGGCGTATCGGGAGCGGGCAAATCGACTATGGCACACGGACTGGAGCGCCGCCTGTTCGATATGGGCCGCGTCAGTACGGTACTGGACGGCAAGACCATGCGCCTTGGCATCAGCAAGGATCTTCCACATGACCAGCAGGGCCGCGCGGAAAATCTGCGCCGCAGCGCGCATGTGGCGAAATTGCTGAACGACTCCGGCCTGATCTGCTGCGCCGCTTTCGTCGCGCCCAACAATGACTCCCGAGAACATGCGCTGAGCGTGATCGGCCGAGACAACTGTTTCATGATCTACTTGAATCCATCTCTGGACGTCTGCAAGCAGCGCGACCCGAGCGGTCTGTATGCCGCAGCCGAGCTGTCACCCTCAGCCGATATCCCCGGTGTGTCCTTCCCCTACGAAGCTCCGGAAGCACCCGACCTCGTGCTGGATACGGGCGTTCTCTCCATCGAGGAGTGCATCAGCCAGGTAATCAAGCTGCTGAAAGACAAGAAGGTCATTTGATTTGATGTGCCGTGCCGTTCCGGGTGTGGAGGGCAGAGAAACGAAACACGCCGTGAACCCATCCATGGGGGCTTGGCCTCGGCATCCATGCCTCGGACAGTTTCGTTTCTCTGCCCTCCACACCCGGAACAGGTTCAATGAGTCGTCGGCCAAATCAACAACCTCCTATACGGGGTTGTCCACATCAACAAAGTGGTGCTCCAGGCCGAACCGCTTGACCAGATGCGCCGCCACGGCTTGAACGCCGTAGCGCTCTGTGGCGTGGTGACCAGCGGCGTAGAAATGGATGCCGGTCTCGCGGGCGATGTGGACGGTCTGCTCTGATATCTCTCCCGTAATGTAAGCATCGACACCGGCCTTGACTGCCAGTTCGACGTAGTTTTGTGCCGCCCCCGTGCACCATGCCACTGTCTTGATGGGATCTGCTTTGCCGGGAATGTGCAGAGGTGCACGCCCCAGCTTGTCCGTGATCAAGGCAGCCAGTTCATTGCCCGACGCAGATTCCTGCAACGCCCCTTTGAGCCCGATGCTGTTGTTGTTCTGTTTGCCCAGATCACCATTGACGCTGAAGCCCAATAGCTTGCCAAACTGCGCGTTATTGCCGAGCTCGACGTGCACATCCAGAGGCAGGTGATAGGCCAGCAGACTGATGTTGTGTTTAAGAAGTGCCTGAATCCGGTTTTTCTTGATACCGGTGACCACGGCATCCTCTCCGCGCCAGAAATAACCGTGATGGACCAGAATCAGATCCGCCTCCATCTCTATGGCCTTGTCAATCAATGCCTGGCAGGCCGTGACACCAGAGATCATGCGTACGACTGTTGGCCTCCCTTCTACCTGCAACCCATTCGGAGAATAATCATTGAACTGCTCCGGACGCAGCAGGGATTTCAACTCCTGCGTTATATCATCAAGCCTTGCCGACATTGGATTTCACCTTCACACCGCTGTTAATAACTCGCATAATGGGCGCACTTTCGGCACACCGCCGACACCATACGCCAGTCTCAGACGCTTATGGTAGCAGACTCAACCACAGCGGCCTGAACCGCCGCGAGATGTCATGAAAAAGCTCCTTCAGTTCATTGGCTGGCCAACAGTTGCCGGTATCCTTTTCGCCATCATTCTGGCCCAGTATCAGCAGATCAACAGACTGGGAGCCATTCTCTCCCAGACCGCTCCCGCGCAAGCGATCCCGAACGCCAGCGAATCGGCATCCCTGGCCGACGCCGTCAGCAAAGCGGCGCCTTCGGTCATCAGCATTCATTCAACGATCCGCCAACAGATTCAACTGCCTCCCGCCGATGAGATCCCTCCTCTGTTCCGCAATCTGTTGCAGAACATTCCTGCCGAGCGCTCCTACAGCAGCCTCGGCTCCGGCGTTATTGTCAGTGCAGAGGGGCACATCCTGACCTCTCTGCATGTCATTGAGGGGGCAGAAGACATCGAGGTGCGTTTCGGCGATGAGAACAACAATACGTTCATTGGTGCTGCCAAACTGGTCGGTTCCGATCCCGAGACAGATCTGGCATTGCTTAAGATTGAGGCCAAGGAATTGCCACCGCCAATACCGATAGGATCGTCGGACGCCGTTCGTGTGGGAGACACTGTGCTGGCCATAGGCTTCCCCAGTCAGGAGCTGATCAGCCAGAAGTCTGTGTCGCGCGGCATCGTCAGCGCACTGGGCATCCCTCAGAACGGCCTGCCAATCGTCGAGTACATCCAGACCGATGCGGCTATCAACTATGGCAATTCGGGAGGCGCGCTCGTCAATGCCGATGGCGAACTGATCGGCATCAATTCCTTTATCTATTCTCAGTCGGGTGGCTCTGACGGTATCGGCTTCGCGGTTCCGATCAACAAAGCGATGGGCGTCGTAGACCAGCTGATCGCCTATGGCGAGGTGACGCCTGGCTACCTGGGAGTCATCACCGGCGAGATGCTGACAGCCGAGACCAGCCAGAACTTTTTCGGCCGCCCCGATGTCTCTGGCTTGCTGATAGAACAAGTGACCGAGGCCAGTCCGGCAGAGCTAGCGGGAATCAGGGCTGGAGATGTGATGACCGCCATTGATGGTTCGGTCATTGCCGACGTGATCGGCGCAGTCGATCAGATCAACCGCAAGGCGCCCGGCCAGATGGTCGATCTGACGATCTATCGTGAGGGTGAGACGTTGACCATTCCGGTCGAGCTCGGCACAGGCACCACGCAATACCGTATTCCGCAACTACCAGCGAACTGAAACTGAGGCCTGACTACAAGCCAGACCCCCTGCAAACGACTTGCTTAGCGGCGATAAGCAGCAGACTCTGCGTGCGCATGCAGGAACTCATTCGTCGCCAGCTCCTGCGCGATTCCAGCCAAATGACTGGCCCCCTGGGCCGAGCACTGGATGATGGACGTCCGCTTCTGGAAGTCATATACCCCCAGTGCGGAGAAGAATCGCGCAGTCCCGGAAGTTGGCAGCACATGACTGGGACCGGCACAATAGTCCCCCAGAGCCTCTGCACTGTAACGCCCCATGAACAACGCGCCAGCATGAGTGATATGTGCCGCCAACGCCTGAGGATCGGCAACGGAAAGCTCCAAATGCTCAGGAGCAATCTGGTTGCTCACGGCAGCGGCCTCTATCAATGACTGTGTCAGAATGAACATACCGCGATCACGCAGCGACTTGCCGATGATCTCGCGGCGATTCATGGTGGGCAGCAGGCGCTCAATACTCTCCATGACGCGTTGCAGATATTGAGCATCGTCGCTGATCAGGATCGATTGCGCCTGTTCGTCGTGCTCAGCCTGTGAGAACAGGTCCATGGCGATCCAATCCGGATTGGTCCCGCCGTCGCAGATGATCGTCAGCTCGGACGGACCAGCGATCATGTCGATGCCCACTTCGCCAAACACCAGCTTCTTGGCAATGGCGACATAGATGTTGCCAGGACCGGTGATCTTGTCGACCTTTGGAAGACTCTGTGTCCCATAGGCCAGGGCTGCGATGGCCTGTGCCCCGCCAATCGTGATCACGCGATCCACGCCACCCAGTGCGGCAGCGGCGAAAATCAAGTCGCCCTGTACGCTCCAGCGCGTCGGCACCACGGCAATAATCTCACCGACGCCGGCTACCTGCGCGGGAATCGCATTCATCAACATGGAGGATGGGTAGTTGGCCTTCCCCCCCGGCACATAGATCCCGACGCGATCCAGCGGACTGACTTTCTGGCCGTAAATGGAACCATCGGGCTCCTGATACTGCCAGGACACCTGCTTCTGTCTCTCGTGGTAGATACGGATTCGGTCTGCGGCCGCCTTCAATGCATTGACCTGCGACTCTGGCAGACGCTGCAGGCTGATCTCCATCTGCTCCTTCGAGACGGAAAGTTCGGCAATGCTGTCAGCCTCGAAATGGTCGAAACGGCGCGTGTACTCCAGCACAGCGGCATCACCACGTTGACGCACATCGGAGAGGATATTTTCCACCGTCCTGTTCGTTTCCGGATTGCCGATCATCGCCCGATTGAGCATCGCTTTGAGCTGACTGTCAAAGTCGGGACTGCGGGTGTCCAAATAGGTGATCTGCGGCATGTCTGCGGACATAATGCTTTTCTCAGGCGCGATTGCTGGCCTCAACGGCCTCAGCAAGCTGTTGTAACAGAGGACCAATGACCGCGTGCTTCATCTTCATGGCGGCCTTGTTGACGATCACGCGGGAGCTGATCTGAGCAATCAACTGCAGAGGCTCCAGACCATTAGCCCTCAGCGTATTACCGCTGTCCACGATATCCACAATGATATCTGCCAACCCCATCGACGGCGCCAGCTCCAGCGCGCCATTAAGTTTGATGACTTCAATCTGAACACCTTGCTCGGCAAAGTAGCGGCGCGTGATATTGGCAAATTTGGTGGCAACCTTGATGCGCCCGGCGACCGGTGCTGCTCCCACCGGGGCTGCGGTCATCAGGCGACAGCGCGCCAGCCGCAGATCGAGCGGTTCGTAGAAGCCTTCGCTACCATATTCCATCAACAGATCCTTGCCTACGACACCAAGATCGGCACTGCCGAACTCTACATAGGTGGGGACGTCTGAGCCACGAATCACCATTATCTGCACATTCGGCATGGTGGTATCGAAAATCAGCTTGCGACTGCTGTTGATGTCTTCCAGAGGCGTTATGCCGGCACGCTCGAACAGCGGCAGCACCTCTTCGAGGATGCGACCCTTTGTCAAAGCAATTACTGTGTTCTGTTTGCTCATGGATTTCAGACGCTCAAGAGGGGATCCGACGGATGCGGGCACCCAGCGATTGGAGTTTCTCTTCAATGCACTCGTAGCCACGGTCAATGTGATAGATACGATCGACAATGGTCTGGTTCTCGCAGACGAGCCCCGCGATGACGAGGCTGGCAGAGGCGCGCAGATCGGTCGCCATCACAGGAGCGCCCTTGAGGTTCTCAACACCGGTGACGATGACGGTATTGCCTTCGACATGCATGTTGGCGCCCATTCGGTTCATCTCATGCACGTGCATGAAGCGGTTCTCGAACACCGTCTCCGTGATGGAGCCAGTCCCGGTCGCAATGGCATTCATGGCGGTAAACTGCGCCTGCATGTCAGTCGGAAAGGCGGGATATGGCGCCGTACGCAGCGACACCGATTTGGGGCGCTTGCCATGCATGTCCAGCTCAATCCAGTTGTCACCGATTCTGATATCAGCTCCGGCTTCTTCCAGCTTGCTCAACACGGCCTCGAGGATATCCGGACGCGTATCCTTCACCTTGATCTTCCCGCGCGTGGCCGCTGCAGCAATCAGATAAGTGCCCGTCTCGATACGGTCCGGCATCACAGCATAACTGCAACCATGCAGACTCTTCTTGCCATTGATGACGATGGTGTCAGTTCCCTGCCCCCTGATGTCGGCGCCCATCTTGATCAGACAGTTAGCGAGATCCACTACTTCGGGTTCCCGCGCGGCATTCTCGATGATGGTCTGCCCATCCGCCAACGTCGCCGCCATCAAGACATTTTCAGTCCCGGTGACAGTGCACAGATCCATGAAAATATGGGCGCCCTTGAGCCTGCCATCGACGGAGGCCTTGATGTAGCCGTCCTCGACCACAATTTTGGCACCCATTTTCTCCAAAGCGCTGATATGCAAATTGACTGGCCGACTGCCAATTGCACAGCCGCCGGGGAGGGCGACCTCTGCCTGTCCGAAGTGAGCCAGCAACGGCCCCAGCACCAGAATAGAGGCACGCATGGTTTTCACGAGATCGTAGGGCGCACTGAATTGCGTGATTGAGCCACTATTGACTTCGACATTCAGTTTGGCGTCCACAACAGGCTGAACCCCCATGCAGCCAAGCAGTTCCAGCATGGTGGTAATGTCATAGAGGTGTGGAAGATTGCACACCTGTACCGTTTCTCGTGTCAGCAGGGTCGCGGCCAGGATAGGTAGCGCAGAATTCTTGGCGCCGGCAATACGGAGCTCACCATTAAGGCTTATCCCCCCGTGAATCAGAAGCTTGTCCATTTATTTCTCAGTCTATGGATTGGAGGAAACTCAGGCAGAGACTGCCTTTTCACTAGAAGTCATTAACCGCATGCTCACGGCATGGATGGCTCCGCTCGCGATATGAGGATTAAGAATCTGATAGATCTTTTGCTGTCTCTTGACAGCGTTGAGGCCAGCGAACGCTTCACCAACGGCGAGAACCTGGAATTTGTTGCCTTCACCCTGCACCTGTATTTCGCAGCCCGGTAATTGCGATTCGAGCAATTGCCGAATCTGATCTGAATCTATCGCCATAAAATACAACCTTGAAAATCTGCACAGCGGGGCGTGAAAAACGGCTACTTCCAGTTATCAATAACCTGATCGATATCATTGCCATAGCGGTTCATTAGCGCAGAGAACTGCGTGAAATATTGGCGACGCAGATTGATCCCGCCAAGATACAGGTTCTTCAACTTCCACTCTCTGTCCGCATTGAGGAACAGCGTGTATTGCAGTTCAATTTTCGAATTGTTGGCACTGAGTTGCATTCGGACATTGGTATTCAGCTCGGGATCCGGTGACGGCTCACCGGCGGGCATGAACTCCAGTTTCTGACCGTCGTAACCCACCAATGCTGCCCCATAGAAGCGTGTCAGCGTGATCTTCAATTTGTCACCGAATCGGGAAATCTGCTCAGGAGTTGCGCTTTCTCCCAGGCGCGCCATGACACCAATGGCGACCTCGTCAAAATCCACAAAAGAACTCAGGGATTGCTCGATGCCGGCAAAGTATCGCTCTTTATCAGTTTCAAAATACGGCTTGAGCTCTACCACCGTCGCGAGCAACTCGTTCACGGATTTCTCCGCTGAGGCTACGGCACTGAGTTCCTCCGCTGCCTGCAATCCAGCAGAGGCGAACAACGCCAGGGCAGCCACGACTAAGAATGTTTTGATCGACTTCACCTGGTGAATCTCCTGTGTGTTGAGCAACTCACGGCGTCGAACGGTTGAGTTCGACCACCTGCTTCCGGCCCTGCGGCGGCCTTATCCTGGCCTGCAGACCCCAGATTTTCCTTTACCCGCTAATGCAGGCGGCAGTTTACATGAAACGGGGGCGGCAATAAATTACTACTTGCAAACAATAATAATCCCTCGTCTAATTGTGCCCCTTTCGCAAAATTGCACTGTCAGGGTCATTGGACGCGGACAGGTGGTGCCAGGCAAAGTGTGTTCCATCACCGCGAAGCGCCGGGCGGTATCAGGGGTCAGCAACACCGGCACCCGGGGTACTCTCAAGCATTTCGCACCCACGCCCGACCAGCATCGCCCTGCTTCTCTACCGCTACCGACGGGGTACTTCAGAACTTCTTTCTGGACTGTAAATTCAGAAAAAACCAAAGTAAAAGTGAGACAGGCGCATATTGCGGCGTTGAATATTGCACAAGAATGGCAGGGAACTTGAAATGACTGACGGTGACATCCTGATCAACAGCGCACGTCGCACGATCGAGGTAGAGCACAGAGCCATAGGAGAACTGTCGCAACGCATTGGCAGCACGTTCGTCCAGGCATGCGAAATTCTGTTGGCATGCGAAGGCAGAATTATTGTCACCGGCATGGGAAAGTCCGGGCATATCGCCCGCAAGATTGCCGCGACGCTGTCCAGCACCGGGTCTCCGGCCATCTTCGTACATCCAGGTGAGGCGAGTCACGGCGATCTTGGCATGATCACGGAAAAAGACGTCGTGGTGGCGCTCTCCAATTCCGGAACTACCAGTGAGATTTTGACCATTCTACCGGTCCTGAAACGCAAGGGCATTCCCCTGATCAGCATGACTGGCGACAGTCGCTCCATGCTTGCTCAAACGGCCACCGTGCACCTGGACGCGAGCGTCAGCGAGGAGGCCTGTCCGCTGGGGCTGGCCCCGACCACCAGCACCACCGTGGCACTGGTGCTTGGCGACGCACTGGCAATGGCATTGCTGGAAGCCAAGGGCTTCACCCGCGAGGAGTTCGCATTTTCCCACCCCGGTGGCCGCTTGGGGCGACGACTTCTGCTGAAGGTCAAAGATGTCATGCACAGCGACACCGCCATCCCGATGGTAGAACCCGGAACACTACTGAGCGAGGCACTGCTGGAAATCACCCGCAAGGGCTTGGGCATGACGACGGTTGTCGACACCAATGGGATACTGTGCGGCGTGTTTACCGATGGCGATCTGCGCCGTACACTCGACTCCGGCAAGGATATCCACAAGACTCTGATCAGCGACGTCATGTCGGTGCGCAGCAAGAAAGTCCGCGACAATGCGCTGGCCACTGAAGCCGTGCATATGATGCAGGAAAACAGCATCTACACGTTGATCGTTGTGGACGATCAGGATGCTCTAAGGGGAGTCATTCGCATGCACGATCTGCTGCTGGCCAACGTCGTGTGATCAGCCCGGCAGCAATGTCGGAAAATACTTTCGGCCCAAAGGACGCACGATAAGATGATTTTCAGAACGGACGAGAACGAGATAGTCAGGCGCACGCGCGAGGTCAAATTACTGGTGCTGGACGTCGATGGCGTACTGACCGGCGGCGAACTGTTCCTGACCGATAGCGGTGAGGAGATGAAGGCCTTCAACACCCTGGATGGTCAGGGTATCAAGCTGCTGCAGAACAGCGGCATTCAAGTGGGCATCATAAGCGGACGCAAATCAGCGTTGCTCGCCCGACGGGCTGAGAATCTAGGAGTCCGACTACTGATTCAAGGGCGGGAAGACAAGCTCAACGCTCTGCAGGAAATGTGTGCAGAGACTGGCTTGACGCCATTGCAGATCGGCTATGCCGGGGATGACCTGCCGGATATCAGACCCATGAAAGCTGTACAACTAGCCATCGCCGTCGCCAACGCACATAGCTCTGTCAAGGAATCAGCACACGCTCAGACCTCATTGCGGGGCGGCCAGGGCGCAGTGCGTGAAATTTGTGATTTTATTCTGCAGGCACAGGACCGCTATGATTCAGCCATTGCCCACTTCCTCTAGGGACGCGGTCAGCAACCTGCCCGTTAATGAGAGAATCATTGACGAGGAGATTATTGGAGAAGGTGTCGTTGGCGAAGAAGTCGTCGATGAAGAGACACGCCAGCTTCTAACAGGCTGGCGCTTGTGGGCACTGCTGGGACTTCTCGTGCTGGCAATCTATTCCGGGCGCTATATGTTTTCCGGCACCCCGACCATTGTTGAATCTACCGGGTCTGGCACCGAGATAAACTATGATGCCTATTCCGTGGGAACCACCAGTGTTCTCTACAATGCCGAGGGGCGCATCGACTACACGCTGGAGGCAAGCGAACAAACCCACTATCTGGATAACACTACCGTACTCAGCAACCCTTATGTGCGCCTCTACCAGAACTCCGGGGAGCGCTGGAATATCGCGGCCAGATCGGGCAGAATCCACGGGGCCGCAGACAGTGACAATATTGAGCGCCTGGATCTTAGCGACGAAGTAGAACTTTTCCAGATCGATGCTGCTGGTGAACGCATGACACTTACTACCGGATTCATCTCCCTATTTCCCGGCACCGAGACAATGAACACCGACCGGGAGGTCACCATGACAACCAACACCTTGCGACAGACGGCTATCGGCTTGCTCGTCGATCTGCGCCAGGACAAATTGACTTTCCGCTCACAGGTCAGAGGCCGATATGAAGTTCCCAGCAGTCAACCCTGATCTCATGAAAGTCGCGATGCTGGTGGGGTTGACGCTTCTTTTGGGAAGCGGCGCCGCCACACTGGCACAGGAAGCCAATGTTGCTCATGAGTACCGGGCAGATGGTGAAACCACCATCGAAACAGTGAATGGTTTGCGTGTCATCACATTGCGCGACAATGTCTTTGTGCGCCAAAACGATATCGAGCTGACGGGCGACCAGGCAATCCTTGAATACAACCTCGACAACCAACTGCAGACCGTGCGTCTGACGGGCTCACCTGCCAGTTTTCAGCAAACGCCGGGTGGAGAATCCGCGCCACTGACTGGCAGCAGCGAAACCATCAATTACTACGCCGGCAATGAATCGGTGGTGGAATTCATCGGCGGTGCCAGTTTCAACCAACCCGGCACCACATTGCAGTGTGCTCAGATTCGCCATGTAATCGAATCCGGCGCCACTTCCGGACAGGCATGCAGTGGCTCTCTGAGCCAGCAAATAAATTGATGGACACCTTAACAGCCTCTCATCTCGCCAAGTCCTACAAAGGGCGACAAGTCGTCCGGGACGTGTCACTGAGCATCGACAGCGGTCAGATTGTCGGGCTGCTCGGCCCCAACGGCGCCGGCAAAACCACCTGCTTTTACATGATTGTTGGCCTGGTGAAGGCCGACAGCGGCAGCATAGAACTGAATTCCACCAACCTGACTTCGCTGCCTATTCACGCCAGGGCGCAACGAGGGCTGGGCTATCTGCCCCAGGATTCCTCAATCTTTCGCACTCTCACGGTAGCCGAAAACATCCTCGCCATCCTGGAGACTCGCAAGGAGCTTACCCGCGCACAGCAGATGGAGAAGCTCGAAAGCCTGCTGGGCGAATTCCACATTGGCCATATTCGCAACAACAAGGGCATGAGCCTGTCCGGGGGGGAGCGCCGTCGTACCGAGATCGCCCGTGCGCTCGCCACCGAACCCCGCTTCATTCTGCTCGATGAACCCTTCGCCGGCGTCGACCCGATCTCCGTCAGCGACATCAAGGACATCATCACGCATCTAAAAAACAAGGGCATTGGTGTACTGCTCACCGATCACAATGTGCGCGAGACTCTCGACATCTGCGAGAAGGCCTACATCGTCAGTGAGGGGCAGATCATAGCCGAAGGTTCCTCGGCGGACATCCTTGCCAATCAGAAGGTCCGGGACGTTTACCTCGGCCACCAATTCCGTATCTGATGAGTTCATCGCGCTGTGCGTCGACAGTGCTTGAAAATTAACCTGCAACTACGGCACGATACTTGCTACAATCGCCAGGCAACTTCGCCGTCTATCCAAAAGCGTCAAAAATGCTTATGAAGCTTATGAAGAAGTACAACACACTATGAAAATGTCGCTCCAGCTCAAGTTGGGTCAAACGCTGACCATGACACCACAGCTGCAGCAAGCGATTCGCCTACTTCAGCTCTCCACTCTTGATTTGCAGCAGGAAATTCACCAGGCACTGGAATCCAACCCAATGCTCGAGCTTGATGAGGGCACTGATGAGTTTCATGCGAAGTCCGATGCCGGGACGGAACAGAACAGCGAGAGCAATGTCTCCAGTGACGAATTCAGTGCCGACAGGATCCTGAACACCGAGAGTTACGAAAAGAGCGACAACCAACAACTTCAGGATCAGGATGAAAACCGCTGGGAAGACCACATCCCCGAAGAGTTGTCCGTGGATACCAGCTGGGAAGACGTCTATCAGAGCAGCTACACCTCCAGCAGTAATGGTTCGAGCGAAGGCGATGGACTCGACTTCGAATCACGCAACAGTGCCACCGAGACTCTGCAGGACCACCTGATGTGGCAGTTGAATCTGACTCCCATGTCAGACCCCGATCGCCTGATCGGACTCGCCATCATTGACGCCATCGACGCCAACGGCATGTTGACCTCCACGATAGACTCCATCCACGCCAGCCTGATCCGTTCGCTGGACATCGATCCCGAAGAAGTCGTTGCCGTCCTGCACCGCATTCAACAGTTCGATCCCGTCGGAGTGGGCTACCGAGATCTCGCAGAGTGCCTGCTGATCCAGTTGCAGCAATTCACCGACCACGAGGTCACACCGGCCATCCGCCACGCCAAGATTATCGTCAAGGATCATCTGCAGCTGCTGGGTAATAGAGACTATGCACAGCTGATGCGCCTGACCCGCCTGAAGGAACCGGAATTGCGGGATGCCATCGCCATCATTGAAGGGCTCAATCCACGTCCGGGCTCGGATATCGCACCGCCTTCGACGACCTACATCGTGCCGGACGTCATCGTCTCCAAGGATTCTGACACCGGGCGCTGGCTCGTGGAGCTAAATCCAGACACAGCACCGAAGATTCGCATCAATCCCGATTACGCTTCCCTGGTTCGCCGCGCCGACAGCAGCAACGACAACAATTACCTGCGCGACAACCTGCAGGAGGCACGCTGGTTCATCAAGAGCCTGCAGAGCCGCAACGAAACACTCATGAAGGTCGCCACCCGCATCGTAGAGCACCAGAAGGGATTCTTCGAATATGGGGAAGAGGCCATGAAACCGCTGGTTCTGCATGACATTGCCGAGGCAGTGAACATGCACGAATCCACTATCTCGCGCGTAACCACCCAGAAGTACATGCATACACCGAAGGGCATCTTCGAGTTGAAATACTTCTTCTCCAGCCACGTCAGCACGGCAGGTGGCGGTGAATGTTCTTCCACGGCAATCCGGGCGCTGATCAAGAAGCTGGTGGCTGCCGAGAATGCCCGCAAACCTCTCAGCGACAGCAAAATTACCAAACTCCTCGAAGCACAGGGCATCAACGTCGCGCGGCGTACCATTGCCAAGTATCGGGAATCACTGTCCATTCCACCGTCCAATGAGCGCAAGAAGCTGATTTGAACAACAACGAACACAGCTGATGATCGTACGCATGTCGCAAAAATCACTCATAAGCCCGTGCACTTCGGTGCTAGAATCAGCCGCGCAAAATTTCCCTTTGAGATCTGTTCAACATGCGACTTGATACCATCCTGACCCCCGAGCGCTGTTACTGCAACCTGCCCGGCGTCAGCAAGAAGCGCTTTCTGACGACCATCAGCGAGCTTATTGCCGAAAACACCCCCGCACTTGATGCCGACAACATTTACACGGCACTGCTGGCAAGAGAACAACTAGGCAGCACCGGCATTGGCAACGGCATAGGGATTCCTCACTGCCGCCTGGCCGATTGCAAGGTAATCACTGGCGCGCTCATCAAACTGGATGAAGGCATCGACTTTGACGCTGTCGATTCGCGCCGTGTGGATCTGCTCTTTGTCCTGATCGTCCCTGCTGAGGAAACGCACGAACACTTGAAGGTTCTCGGTGCATTAGCGGCACTGTTTCACCAGGAATCCTTCTGCAGCAGGCTACGCCAGGCGACATCTGCGCAAGAATTGTATGACATAGCGGTGAATTCCTGATCACTGTTCACAACCCGGCAAACCTGATACTGTTAGCCCGAAACTGATGCCGCCATACACCCGGCGCCGCATTACTCCTGCTCCAAATCCCAGGCGACAGACATTGTGAAACTGCTCATCATCAGCGGCCGCTCCGGTTCCGGCAAGAGCACGGCGCTCAACATGCTGGAAGATCACGGCTATTACTGCATCGACAATCTGCCTGCCAGTCTACTGCCGGCACTGGCGCAGCGCGTCAGTGCACAGGCGACTGATCTGCCGAGAGTTGCTGTGAGTATCGATGCCCGCAATGTCCCGCTGGACCTCAAGCAAGTACCGCAGATTCTGGAGGCGTTGAACCAGACCTCGCTGAGACCTGAGATCATCTTTCTCGACGCCAGCAGCCCGACCCTGATCAAGCGCTTCAGCGAGAGTCGCCGCAAGCATCCGCTGACGACTGACAAGATTGGTCTGCGTGAAGCGATCAACATGGAAACAGAGCTGCTGGAGCAGATTGCTCTGCTGGCAAGCCTGTCCATCGACACCAGCCATATGTCTCTGCACGAACTGCGTGACAACATCAAGACCCGCATCGTGGAACGGGATGATTCCACCGGCATGGCGCTACTGTTTGAGTCGTTCGGATACAAGCACGGAGTGCCCATCGATGCGGATATTGTTTATGACGTCCGCTGCCTCCCGAACCCTTATTGGGACAAGCAGTTACGTCCGCTTACGGGGTTGGATCTTGATGTCGGCGAATGGCTGGAGAGTCAGCCCGAATTTCGCGCCATGTACGAGGACCTTCGTGAGTACCTGGACAAATGGCTGCCCAGATTCGCGGAAAACAATCGCAGCTACATGACAGTGGCCATCGGCTGCACTGGTGGCCAGCATCGTTCCGTTTATCTGAGCGAACAGCTGAAGCATCACTTTTCCAAGACCATTAGAAACGTGCAGGTTCTGCACCGTGAACTGCGCCGCAGGGAAATAGCTTAGAGAATCATGATCACATCTACCATCACCATCTGCAACAAGGCGGGATTACACGCCAGAGCCGCCTCGCGCATGGTCTCAGTCGCGTCCACATTTCGCAGCAGCATCAAGGTAGGTGTGGACAAACTGGTCGACGGCAAGAGCATTCTCTCTTTGATGATGCTGGCCGCCAGCAAGGGCACTGTGCTCAACATCATCATCGACGGCGAGGATGAGAAAGAGGCCCTGGAGGCCATCACCACACTGGTTGACAATCGTTTCGACGAAAGCGAATGACACACAACCCTCATAATGGGGCAGGAAAGCAAGCATGAAACAACGCGAACCCATCGACTGGAGCCTGGAACCGCCCAGCAAGTCACAACTGAAACGCGACGCTACCCACCTTCAGGAGCTAGGGCAGGAGTTGACGACCCTGAACAAGAAGCTGCTGGAAAAGTTGCCTCTGCCAGACACGCTGATCGCCGCGATCAACGAATTCAATCGCCTACCCAACAGCAATGGTGCGAGAAGGCGCCAGCTGCAGCTCATTGGCAAGATCATGCGCGATTCCAATCATGACGAAATCCAGGCGCAACTGGACAAGATGCGCACGCCCGACATCGCTCAGGTTCGGCGCGCACAATTGATCGAGCAATGGGGTGATCGACT
>JAUSMU010000403.1 GCA_030645995.1 Gammaproteobacteria bacterium
TCCAGACTTCTTTCGGAGCCGCGAAATTCCCGGCGCGCTCTATCGGCTCTCCGATTTCGTAGTGGACACGCCCTCGTTGATCTCATTGCTGGCAGAGCCGCACCGCGACCGCATCCTGCATATCGATACCGAGAACATGCAGATGGCGCTGGCGGAGGACGGACGACTCGACAGCCTGACGCTGCAAAGCCACAGTGGCACCGTGAGTCTGAAGGCCCAGCGCTTCGTATTGTGCGCCGGCGAGGGTAATGGCCCGTTGTTGCAGGAACTGGGCATCACGCAACCCGAAATGCAGATACGCCCCTTGCACATGCTGGCCGCGCGCGTGCCTCATGCACAGCCCGCTTTCGTCCACTGCATCGGCGACAGTTTCGGCATGACCCCACGGCTTACCGTCACCTGCCATCCCGATCCTACCTCCGACAGCAGCGGCTGGATCTGGTACATCGGTGGCGAGATCGCCGAGAGCGGCATGCAGCGCAGCGCTGAGGAGCAGCAGGCCGAGGGCCAACGCCAGCTCAGCGAGGCCTTCCCCTGGGTAGATTTCAGCACCACGCAGTGGGGCAGTTTCTTCATCAATCGCGCCGAGCCGCGCCTGCCCAATCTGCAACGCCCGGACAACGCCTTCGTCAGCGCGAAACAAAACCTGCTGATTACCTGGCCGACCAAACTGACGCTGACACCCGACCTCTCCGACAGCGTGTGTGCAGAGCTGGCGCGTCAGAACGTGCAGCCGCAGGCCGCTCCGGCAGCGAATGCCGAGGCCTCCGCCACACTCTCCCGTTGCTTCGACTTCCCGGAAGTGGCGAAGCCGCGCTGGGAGCACTTGTTTACAGGAGCCTGAGGGCATGGATTCCGAGCAGAACAGCTTCAAACCTCTTGCCCGGCGACCGCTGGGCAATACCGGCATCGAGGTCTCCTGCCTCGGCCTCGGCACGGTCAAGATCGGCCGCAACGAGGGTGTCAAATATCCCACCGGCTTTGACCTGCCCGACGACCAGCAGGTGCAAGAGCTGCTGAGCCTGTCCCGCGAGCTGGGCATCAACCTCATCGACACTGCGCCCGCCTATGGCAGCAGTGAAGAGCGCCTCGGTCAGCTGCTGACGAACCGCCAGGACTGGGTGATCTGCTCGAAGGTCGGCGAGGAATTCGTGGACGGCCAATCCTTCTTCAACTTCAGTGCCGCCCATGTACGACGCAGCATCGAGCGCAGCCTGGAACGCCTGCGCACCCACTATCTCGACCTGGTGCTGGTGCACTCCGATGGGAGCGATGAGGACATCATCCTGCGGACGGACTGCTTCGAGGAGCTGACGCGCTGCAGAGAAGAAGGACTGATCCGCGCCTTCGGCATGTCCACCAAGACTGCAGCCGGTGGACGGCTGGCGGTGGAGACCAGTGATGTAGTGATGGTGACCTACCACCCCGGCGCGACCGAAGATGGCGAAGTGATCGATCTCGCGCACACCCTGCACAAGGGCGTGTTGATCAAGAAGGCGCTCAACAGCGGGCATGCGCTTGGCAGCGGCGCGGACCCGATCAAGGCGAACATGGAATTCATCTTCAGCAAGCCGGGTGTCAGCGCGATCATCATCGGCACCATCAACCCGGAGCATCTAAGGCAGAATGTCGAGGCGGCAGCCTCCTGCTAACTCCTCAGCGGAGCACGGCGCAGAATTCGCAGAGAGTGTAGAGGTTCAGCGGGTCGTTGAGGCGCAGCGCCGCAAGATCGGAGAACATGCGCTGCCAGCCGCCCAATGACACGTTCCCCACCACCGCAGAGCCGATGTTCTGCGCCATCCCCTGCAACAATACCTCGCCGGGGGACATCGGCGTCTCGATGTAGCGCATTTGATAGTCGTTCACTTCGGCCAGGCGCGCGGCGGCTGCGACGGCATCATCCAGGTCGCCGAGCTGATCGACCAGGCCGTACTGCTGCGCCTGCGCCCCACTCCAGACCTGCCCCTGACCCACCGCGTCGACCTGCTCTTCCGTCATGCCGCGTCCCTCGGCGACCAGCCGCAGGAAGCGTCGATAACCATCCTCGACCGTGGCCTGGAACACTGTGGCCAGTTGTTCGCTCAGGCCCGTGAAGGAGTCTGCACGCGTCAGCGGAGTGGTGCTCACGCCATCGGCATAAACGCCAATCGACGCCAGGCTGCCCTCAAAGGTAGGAATCATGCCGAAGATGCCGATGGAGCCAGTGATTGTCACCGGCGACGCCCAGATCTCGTCCGCCATCGCGGAGATCCAGTATCCGCCAGACGCTGCCGTGCCCCCCATCGAGACCACCAAGGGCTTGCCTGCCGACTTCAGCTGATCCAGCTCCTGTCGGATCAACTCCGAGGCCAGCGCCGAGCCGCCGGGAGAATCGATGCGCAGCACGACGGCCTTCACGCTGTCGTCGCGACGCGCTTCCCGAATCAGGGCTGCCAGCGAGTCGGCGCCGATCACGCCGCGCGGCTGGTCGCCGACGTCGATAGTGCCCTCGGCGACGATCACCCCGATTTCATTCTCTTTCGGCAGATGCGGCCGACTGGTCAAAGTCAGATATTGCTGAAACTCGATGGTCCCTGCCGCCGCGTCACCTTCATCACCACCGGCCAGCTCACGCAGACGGTTGCGCAGCTGTGGGCGGCTGATCAGCTCGTCGACCAGTCCGTGCTCCAACGCCGTCACTGCCGTGTCGCCATCCGACGCCAGCAGATGATCTGCGAAGTCGTTGGTGTAGGTGCGCAGCAACTGCTCACTAAGCCCGCGGTTCTCCGCCACCTGCGTCAGATAAGTTTGCCACAGTTCATCCACGAGTTGCTGGCTGTTGGCACGGGACTCCTCGGACATGTTGTTGCGCTCGAAGGGCTCCACCGCTGCCTTGTAGGTGCCGACACGGAAGATGTGCACATTGACGCCCAGCTTGTCGAGCAGCTCATTGTAGAAGAGCTGACTGCCGCCATAACCCGGCAGCAGCACCTGCCCCATCGGATGCAGGAACACGGTGTCGGCGTAGGAGGCCAGCAGGTACTGGGCTTGATCGTAGTAATCTCCATGCGCGGTCAGCGACTTGCCGCTCGCCTTGAAGGCCTGCAGCGCCGCACCGACCGTCTCCAGATTCGCCGGGCTGATGCTGGTCATCTCGCCAAGATTGAGGACCACCCCGGCAATGCGCTCGTCCTCGGCGGCGCGCTTGAGCGTATCGGTGATGTCCCGCACCGGCGTGGTCGCCAGTTCGCCGGACCCCAGCAGCAGGGTCGCGGGGTCGACCTCGCCCGGTTGCTCGACCACCGGCCCACGAGGATTGATCACGACCAGCCCACCCTCCGGCACCTGCAGCGGCGTCGGCCCGCCGAAAATCAGCAGCAGCACCACAACCAGAACGAGGACGAATAGCAGGCGGCCGATGAAGGTTCGAAGGGCATCGATAATGCGGCCCAGCAGGCGGAAGAAGCGGCCAATCGGTGATGGCTTGACTGGAGGCTGTGGTGACTGTGATGGCTGAGACATGAGTGAGTCGTTTCCTTAGTCATGAGCGCTGACGGGTTTATCCCTTGAGCTTCTCGACGATGGCCGAGGTCGAGCAATTATCCAGAAACGCCAGCACATGCACTTCGCCGCCGTAACCGAGCACGTATTCGCCACCCACCACCTGATCGATGCTGTAGTCGCCGCCCTTCACCAGCACATCCGGCTTGAGCTGACGCAGCAACGCCTCCGGCGTGTCATCGGCAAACGATACCACCCAGTCCACCGCTTCCAATCCGGCCAGCACCGCCATGCGCCGCTCGACGGGATTGATGGGACGCCCCGGGCCCTTCAGGCGCTTGACTGAGGCATCGTCGTTGATCGCCACAATCAGGCGCTGACCCAGCTTGCGCGCCTCGGCCAGATAACCGACGTGGCCCGCGTGAATGATGTCGAAACAGCCATTGGTGAACACCACCTTCTCGCCATGCGCACGGGCATCCCCAACCGCCAGCAGCAGCTGCTCGGCCGTCATCACGCCACGTCCGGAACCTTCCTCGCGCCGAATCGCTCGGCGCAGCTCGGGGCCGCTGATGGCGGCGGTGCCCAGCTTGCCTACCGCCAGCCCGGCAGCCAGATTGGCCAGCGCCGTGCCGTCATCCAGCGAATGTCCAGCCGCCAGCGAAGCCGCCAGCACGGCGACCACGGTGTCCCCGGCGCCGGTGACATCGAACACTTCCTGCGCCCGGGTCGGCATGTGCAGTTCGGGGTGGCCGGGGCGCAGCAGCGTCATGCCGTGCTCGCCACGGGTGATGAGCAGCGCCTCCAGATCCAGCTCGGCCATCAGTTTCAGACCGCGGGCGGAGAGCTCTTCCTCGGTGCGACATTTGCCGACAATGGTTTCGAACTCGCTGAGATTGGGCGTGATCACAGTGGCGCCCTGATACTTGCTGAAGTCGGAGCCCTTGGGATCGGCAACCACGGGGATGCCGCGTGCGCGCGCGGCGGCGATCAGCTCACGGGTGTTCTGCAGCGCGCCCTTGTTGTAATCCGACAGCACCAGCACCTGAGCGCCGCCCAGCAGCGCCGCCGTTCGAGCCTCCAGCGAGGCGACTGCCTCGGCACCAAAATCCTGTTCGAAATCCAGACGAAGCAGCTGCTGATGCTGGGCAATAACACGCAGCTTGGTGATAGTCGGAGCCGCGCTGCACACCGCGAAGTCACACAGCACGCCCGCCGCCTGCAGGCGCGAACGCAACTCCTCGCCCGCCTCGTCGGCACCGACGATGCCCACCAGTGACGCCGCTGCACCAAGTGCCGCGATGTTCAGCGCCACGTTACCGGCACCGCCCGGTCGATCCTCACGATTGGCGACGCGCACCACCGGCACCGGAGCCTCCGGCGATATCCGCGTGGCCTTGCCATGCCAGTACCGATCCAGCATCACATCGCCAACCACGAGCACTCGCGCCTGCTGAAAAGGGGGCATATCCAGTTTCATCACACAGTCCTGAGAAGTCCGAAAATCAGGCGGCGATCATAGCACAGGCGGTCTGGGATCTTGACAGCTCTCCTTGGTATGACCAACACTCATACCGAGGAGAGTCCTATGAGCAGCAGCAAGATAGCCATCAGCCTTGATTCCAGAGTGTTGGAAGAGATTGACGCATTGGTGAGAAATCAAATGTTCCCCAGCCGCAGTCGCGCCATTCAAGAAGCGATCACAGAAAAGCTGGAACGCCTGAACCGGAACCTGCTGGCGCAGGAGTGCGCTAAGCTTGATCCGGCGTATGAGCAGGCTTTAGCGGAAGAAGACATGCAGGAGGAGCTTGCTGAGTGGCCGGAATACTGAGAGGCGAAGTCCGTTGGGGCGATTTGAACCCGGTGCGAGGCAATGAGCAGGCTGGGCGACGCCCGGTGCTGATCTTGAGCCACGACATTTTCAATCAACGCTCGGGAACAGTCGTCACCATGGCGATCACCAGCCAGCCACAGAAGGCAGGCTTTCCCTTGACCTATCGGCTTGAGAGCGGCTCCCTGCCTGTGACTTCTTGGGTCAAGATCAGCCAGATCCACACTCTGTCTGTGGAGCGCATAGGTGATCGAATCGGTCGCATCGATCCAGAAGAACTCACTACCATCATCGACGGATTCAATCAGATCGTCAGCCACTGAAAAAAGCGAATCCAAGAGTGACACTATATGCGGTGTCGCCAAGCTGCTAGCATGCCCTCTGAATTTTGGAGGAAAGCAACCTTCGAAATCCTTAGAGCTTACGTTCTATTGGCTCATGTGTTGACTTTGATTTGGCTCATTGGTCATCCATCCAATAGAAATAAATACAATGAAAACAATATATTACTGAAAACTCCTGACAACAATTGACTCAAGATGCCGAAAATATTGGTTCGATTGGAGGCTATTTGAGCCAAATGAAACCCCGTCATTTCTCAACCGCTAGCCGATAACGTGCACCATTCCGTTCACCCTCCATAACCACAACAGAATGGTTTACTAACTCCGCCAGCGCCCGTTTAAGTTGTGACCTGCTCAACTCCGGACCAATGCGGTTGATGATTTCGCCAATTTTCGAACGCGGATAACGTCTGAGATCTTCCCGAACGAGTTCCATCAAACGATGGGGCTCAATGCGCAACAACGTGGTGGGCAGCTTGAGATCGGTGCCAAGCAGTAAGGCCGGAGCAATAAAGTATCGCGTGCCCTGCGTGCGCCCTGCGCGCTGCACCAAAGCCATCGCCTCCAAGCGCCCCAACCAGACAGCGAGTTCATCCGCTCCCTCAGTTTCTAGCAAGGCGCCAAACTCCCTCGCCGTAATGCCTTCCGTTTGGGCCAGCACACCAAGTGTAATTCGTTCCCTCTGGGTCAATTGAAAGCGCTCATCCGCCTCCATAACCAGTCTCATCACTTCAGGTTTCACAATACGCCGCTGGATAGTCACCTTCACCCAATCCGCACCCTCCTCCGGCACAGGCGCCGGGCGTCCGTGTGACAGCAGCCGGTCATACATCAAATCAAAACCTGTGCCCTCTCGTTCCATCAGACCAAGATCGTGGAATATTCGAGCCAGCGCCTCATTTCGGCGTCGGCTGGCATGCAGAATATTGCGCGGCGTCACTCCCAACGGCAACCTGCCCGGATTAACCACTTCAAGTCGCTCCGGGTGCAGGTTGAGATAGATGTCACCCAGCTGCGTATAAGGCCGATGCACCAGTGCATTGACCAACAGCTCGCGCACCACTTTTTCATCGTAGGCCGGAACGCTGCGCCGATACAGCCCTTCGGCCACCTCATAACTCTCACGAAAATCAGGCACTTCGCGCCAGATGGCATCCACCAGTTCAACAGGCGACAATGCACAGTCGTCCCAAACCCACTTATTGATCTTCTGCCCGCGCTCGTCGTACTTGATCGCTTGGACAAGAGGAGCAGTTCCCAGTGCGCGCCGGTCGACAGTGGTACCGAGCAGCAGGACTCCCATGCGAGTAAGAGTATTACCCTGCGCGAGACCGTAATGTGTCAGCAACTCGTCGGCGCTTTTCTCCTTCACGGCATCCTTCACCCGGTCGGAGGTGAGGATACCCTGTAGAAAACGAGCGAATTTCTCGGCGTCGACAGCGTTGCGCGGAACGCTGCTGTCCATGGACTCCCAGGGCCGTCCAGGACGCTCATTGGCTAGGCGCATGACATCATCCCCCAGCACCGGCTGACAGCTATCGCCCACCCTCAGGAAAAATCGCCCATCTCGCGTCGACGCCACGTTAGGCGAGCGCTCAATCATCAGTTCAATGAATTCGGCACCGTTAGCCGCATGCTGCAAACTGGGCAGTGCTTGCACATTCACGGTAAGTTCTCCGATACGCTTGCGCAAACGATCCAGTAACTCTGGTGGCACAACCTGCTTCTCAGGCGGCAACGTCTCGCCGTCTTCAATGCCGATCAGCAAACGGCCACCCGCACTGTTGGCGAAACAAACACAGTCTTTCGCCAATGAATCCCAATCGACTGATTTGCCGGTGATGGTACGCAGCGATTTGTAGTCCGTGTGTTGGTCTTCGAGGGTCATTGCTCTTCCTTAACATCACTTTGTTGGCGATGATTGGCTTGGGTTTTAAGACCTTGCAAATGTACTGATTTCCTAAGGGGAATGCACCGGGGAATCTTTGAGAGCGGCTTGAGCTGGCGCGCAGAATGGCACGCCATCAGCCAAGAGAAGGTTGTTCTACCAACGGGAACCCACCGATCTCCGGGCTGTCAAATACGGCACATCAGCCTGACAGAGCCGACAGCCCCCCATGCACAACGCGGACGCGACGATCTTCGAGTCTTTGGATGCTTCCGCCAACGTGCGCCAGGAGCCATGCCTTGCGCTGCCGCAACCGGGCGATCTCTCGTGGGCTGGCCAGGAGCAACCATATGACCGACAGGGTCGACAGGGTCTGCAGGCCCGGGCCTCGCCATCGCTGATCCCCGTGGTGGCGAGCCTTGCCATGCACACGCTGGCACTGGCCTTGCTGCTGGGATTCGGCCTCCAGACAGAGCCTCCAGTCTCGCGGAGCAGCGTCGCGTCGATCAGGCTCAGGATCATTCCTCCGGCTCCGACGCAGCCACCCTTACTGGCACCTGCAGAGACTGCGACCCCGCCAACTCGGACCGCGCCTCCCGAGCCAACGCCGCAGATCGTCGATCGTCTGCCCCTGACGCAGGAACCGACCTTGACCGCTCAACCGGCAACCCCCAGCCCTGCGCTGCGCTTCCCCGCCACGCCGCCGCAGGTCGAGCAGGATGTTGAGAGAGATGCAGAGCGCACCCAACTACGCTTGCCCTCCACACTGGACATGCGCCGGATCATCAATGAAATCGGCGCTCGCGAGCAGGCCCGCCTCGCCCAGTCAGAGTGCACGCCTCTGCAGGATGAGCGCTCGCTGATTGACTGCGAAGGGACGGACGCACAGAACTTCCACGCACTGGACCGCAACAGCACCTACTCCTACTTCAGCCCGCAGCGGGAGATCAGTCGGACCCAGCGCACCATCGGCGTACTGGCCTCACAGGCCGATAGCATCGAGGACGGCGTCCGGGCCGCTGGGATTGATCCGATCGCGGCGGCAACGCTGCTCAACACACTGAACGCGGCCGCCGAAGACTACTCCGGCACTGGCAATGCCCGGCTGGAGAGAATCCGCGACGAGGCCTACCGCAATGACTCGACTTATCAGCAAATGCTGCGGGTGATGAATCCCCGGTAACCGAAAGTGGCAGTGAGGCGTCAACAGGCAATCGCTTGCGGGGCAAGCTCCCACAGGGAGCCGAGCAGAAATAGCCTGAAATTCTTCCCGACATGACATTACAATGCGGCAACCTGAAGGAGTCTGCGTTTATGTCTGTTTCCCCGAAACGTTCTGGCGTCGTCATCGCCTACATTGCCATGCTG
>JAUSMU010000487.1 GCA_030645995.1 Gammaproteobacteria bacterium
TCGTCCTATTTTTTAATGATGTCCGAAAATGGCCAGTACAGCGCTGCCTGCCTGTGTTAATTTGCGTCTCACTCTGAATTAAGGAATGACAACCTGAGCGAGAATGCAGCCCGTGTTACTGAATCCCGATGACTTTGAACAAGCCCGCCAGGCGCGCGATCCGCATTTCGACGGTCGCGTGTTCATTGGTGTCGTGACCACCGGCATCTACTGTCGACCGGTCTGCCCTGTGCGGCTGCCGCGTAAGGAAAACGTCCGGCTCTACAGCACGGCTGCGGCGGCGGCCGAGGCGGGGTTCCGTCCCTGTCTGCGTTGCCGTCCCGAATCTTCGCCGGGGACTCCCGCGTGGATGGGATCGTCGCATACCGTGTCGCGGGCACTGCAGTTGATTGCGCGCGGTGTGCTCGACGAAGGTTCTGTCGACGAGTTGGCAGCGAGGCTCGGCATCGGCGCCCGTCAGCTGACGCGGCTGTTCGATCAGCATCTGGGGGTGGCGCCAGCCGCCGTGGCGACAACCCAGCGTCTGCATTTCGCGAAGAAGCTGATCGACGAGACGGGCATGCCGATGAGTGAGGTGTGCTTCGCTGCGGGCTTCAGCAGCGTGCGGCGCTTCAACGCCGTCTTTCAGCAGGTCTATGGACGCACGCCGATCTCGCTGCGGCGGCAGGAGAAGAGCAGCGATGCAGTTTCGCAAGAAGTGCCGCGCGGCATTCAGATTCGTCTGAGTTACCGGCCACCGTTCGACTGGCGCGCGATGCTGAGTTATCTGGCAGCGCGCGCTATTCCCGGTGTCGAGCATGTCACCGCCGATACCTATTCCAGAACGATCATGCTCAATGGCGAGGCGGGTGAATTGTCTGCGCAGTTCAGTGCGGAGAGTCACACGTTACTGTTGACGATTCGCATCGGCCAGACGCGGGCGCTGCAGCAGATTGTCGAGCGCGTGCGCGTGATGTTTGACCTGAAGGCGGTGAGCAGTGACATCGAAAATTTTCTCGGTGCTGACCCGCATCTCGGGCCGATCATCGCGGCGCATCCCGGCATCCGCGTGCCGGTGGCGTGGGATGGCTTCGAGGTGGCGGTGCGCGCCATCATCGGCCAGCAGGTGTCGGTGAAAGGTGCCACGACGCTGGTGTCACGGCTGGCGCAGGCGCATGGCGCTGCGTATGCGGGG
>JAUSMU010000497.1 GCA_030645995.1 Gammaproteobacteria bacterium
AGTGAGTGGCCGGGTGCAGATCAGCGAGGGGGTGGTTCATGTGCTGGCAGGGGAGCTGGTCGATCTCAGCTCCTGGCTGGCGGCCCTGGAGCTGAGGTCGCGGGATTTCTGCTAGTCATCGTTGCTAATCAAAGATGCCGTGCAGGAACCAGTTCCGCTCGCGGCCATGCTCTTCACAACGTTCGTGGAATATCCACAGCTGCATGCCCTGCCGGTTGCCTGCCACGTAGTAGTCGCGCCGGATCTCCTGGCCGCTCCACCAGCCTGTCTCGATACGCTCCGGGCCGCTCAACAGACGCAGGCTGCTGCGGTAATACAAGCGGCCCTGCTCCTGTCGCAAGGCGAGAGGTTCTGGCAGTAACCAGCAGGGCCGCCGATTGGTTGTGGCAGCTGCCGTGATGGAGCTGGCCGCGCCGACTGTTGAGCCGTACACCAACCCCTGCCCCGCCTGCTCCGGGCGATGTTCGTTCCTGCAGAGAAGACTGCACACGGCGGCGTTGCCCAGGCGAGCCTGGAGCCGTTCCAGCAGCGGGGTGATGAGGTGGCGTGAGGGGAGGTGCGCCTGGTCTATTCCTGAAAGTGAATGAACACTGGCTTGAAAAGGCTCGAAATGCCTGACTTCAATCTGGATGCCGAGGACCGGCGCGGGCAGCACCAAGGTGTCGAGGTGGGTCTGTACGAGCAACCGCAGATGTTCCTCTGCACGGGTGGGTTGACGCAGTTCAATATCCAGCGCTGTGCCCTGCCGGTGTTCATGCTCCAAGGTCAAGCTCACATAGGTAGCGGCCAGTTCGCGCCGGCGCAGAAAGCCACAGAGCCGGGCCAGCAATTCTTCGGCGCCATGCAGCAGGAGTTGGGTGTTCTCCACAGCGTACTCAAACTCCAGGCTGGAGCGGAAGAGGGGCGGACTCTGGTAGGGTTTGATCGGGCTGGCAACCTTGCCGAGACAGCGGTCGAGCTGACCAACGAAATCCGCGCCGAAGCGTTGTCGGAGTCCGTGCTGAGGCAGACGCCAGAGATCGCGCAGTCGCCGCAGGCCGCTGTTGTGCAATTGCCTGCTCTTGTGCGCGGGCTGAGGCAGCAGCTGCACGGGCAACCTGCCCAGTGCCGAGCGCAAATTTTCCGGGCGATGTATCAGCGCGTTGCAGCCTGCCTGCGCCAGCAGCAAGCTGGCAGCGGGAGTGGGGCTGGCGGCCTGCTGAATGTCGCCGGGCAGCCCCCAGGACTGCAGCAGCGGGAGCAACTGCTCCTGCAGACGGCTGCGGATGCGCTGGATACCCCCGAAATAATTGAGTGTGCTGCGCACCTCGAAGACGAAGCTATCGGGGGGCTCGATGCTGACGCTCGCGCTGAGGCTGCCGAGCAGTTCCGCGATCGCGGCTTGGCGCGCGGTGTACGCCAGCACGTCGGCTGTCACCAGCTGCGGCAGGCAGATGGCATACCACAGCGGCGTGCGCCGTCCATCTGTCTGCCGTCTCCCGGCAGGCGCCTTGGGCGCGACGGGTCGCACGACATGGAGTGCCCTGGGCAACAACGGCAACTGGTAGAGTCTTCTGCTCATGCTGTACTCCTCGCCAGCCTGATCGAGTTGCGGCGATAGCTGCCACGCGCCTTCAGCACCGTCACCTGCAGCTCCTCTTCATCGCTATCCACCCGCAGCTGCAACACCGCGCTGGAATGGTGAACATGGCGATGATGAAAGAGGATGCCCAACGTCCTCCCCGTGCTGGCAGCCAGTTGCAGGCGCCGGATGTGCTTGCCGGAGAGTTTGTCCGGCCAGGCCAGCACCAGCGCACAGGCCTCATTCTGCAGAGCCTTCTCCATGCTCCACAGCGCCTGCACAGGTGTCGCGCGATCCGGACTGACGACGATGATCTGCCCGGCGACAATGCCAGCCTGAGTGAGTGCTGGCGCATAAGGCAGGCAGGGCGGGGAAATCCACAGTATCCACTTCCCTTGCTGGCTCAGGTTGCGCAGCAGTGGCAACACCAGTTGCAGCTCGCCAGCGCCCCAGAGCGGGGTGATGATTTCGACCAGTGCGCTGGCTGGCCAACCTCCCCAGGGCAGGCAGGCATCCAGTGCCGGATAGCCACTGCAAAGTCCCGGCAGATAGCTGTTCTGTGTGGAGCTGGCAGCGAACTGATGCTCACCTCCGCGCCATAGAAGAGAACTATTCAGCAGAGATTCGAGGGCTTTTGGAGTGTCGGGATTTGGCATAATACTGTACATATTAACAGTATTAAATTCTTCAGCAAGACAGCGATAAGAGGTGTCCCGAACAGAGATATTGACTTAATTCACATTCGGCTATTTTTCTGATTGTCAAATAGAGACTATTATAATAGTCTTCAGTCACTTAGCCTGCCTATCTTAATAGGCTTCTCAGATTACAACTTTAATAGACTGGAAAGCCGGGTAATTAATGAAACAAAAACCAGACATGCTCATGGTGGTGGTTGTCCTGTTTGCCTTGGGAGTTCTTGCAAGCGGGGTTGTACAAAGCGGTCTGCTCTAAGGGCCTGCTCTGTAGTGCAACACCAGTGCAACACCAGTGCACTTCATTGCGGCCGGTAAGTCTGCCAGTCGCTCACAATTCTATCCATCCTGATATCCCAATCCTGTGCCTTCAGCGCAGATACTCTCTGACACTCGTGTGCCACGCCAATCAATCTGGGGCTACGCCTTCTGCTTCTGACACCGGAAGCTCTGAATCCAAACGTGCGGTCGTAGAAACCCTTGCCCATCCCCAGCCGGTTGCACGCCGCATCGAAACCCACCAGCGGCACAAACACCAGATCGAGCGCGCGGGCCGGAATGAGCGCCGCACTGCGCAAGCGTGGCTCATAGATTCCCCAGCGATTCGTCTGCAGCACATCACCGCTGCGAAAGCGCACAAACACGAGGGCATTTTTCTTGTGTGGGTGTATCACGGGAAGATAGCAGTGCTGTCCGCGTTCCAGCGCCGCAGCCATCAGCAGACCGGCGTCGATCTCGCCGTCACCGGGCAGGTAGAAGGCGACGCGTCTGGCGCCGTGGAAGAAGCGTTTCCCGGCGATCTGATCGTACAAGCGTGAGGCGGCGGCGTCCTGCTCTCTGGAAGTCAGTTGACGTCGACAATGCCTGAGGGATTTGCGTAACGAGGCGCGTTCGGATGGGGTCATGGCATACAGGCAGAAGATAAAATGAAGCTACCCGGAGCACCGCTACCAGAATAGTCCTGAACCCAAGGGTTCAGGTGGTGACTCCAGCGGTACATAAGGCTTTCCGTCGAGCGGACATGCACAACAGCACCTTGCAAAGAGCCTCCGGTTTAACGATAT
>JAUSMU010000499.1 GCA_030645995.1 Gammaproteobacteria bacterium
CTATCGCGGCAATTACAGCAGCTTCGAACTGCAACGCGCCGAGCGCCTCGCGCAGGAACAAGCGATGTTCGAGAAGCAGCAGCGCCGCGTGGCCGAGATCGAAGACTTCGTGCGCCGCTTTCGCGCCAAAGCCACCAAGGCTCGACAGGCACAGAGCCGTTTGAAAGAACTCGACCGCATGCAGAAGATCGCCCCCGCGCACATTGACTCGCCATTCCAGTTTGAATTCCCCGAGCCCGAGCGCATCCCCGAAGAAGTGCTGGCCTTGGACAAGGTGAGCGTCGGCTATGGCGACAAGGCATTGGTCACCAACATCCGCCTGATTGTGCGTGGTGGCACCCGCATCGGTCTGCTTGGATTCAACGGCTGCGGCAAATCCACACTGCTGCGCACCATGGCGGGCGAACTGACGCCTCTGGCTGGCGAGATGCGCACGTCGAAGTATCTGCAGGTTGGCTATTTCGCGCAGCATCAGGTGGACGTGCTCGATCAACACGCCAGCCCGGTGCTGCTGATTCAGCGTCTCGACCCCTCCGCGCGTGAACAAACCATCCGCGATTTTCTCGGTGGTTTCGACTTCCGTGGCGAACGCATCAACGAGACCATCGAGAATTTTTCCGGTGGCGAGAAGGCGCGCCTCGCACTCGCGCTCGTCGTGTGGAAGAAGCCTAATCTGCTGTTGCTCGACGAGCCGACCAACCACCTCGACCTCGAGATGCGCCACGCGCTGACCGAGGCGCTGATGGGCTATCAGGGTGCGCTGGTCATCGTCTCCCACGACCGCTATCTGCTCGGCAACACGGTCGACGAGTTCTATTCGATTCACAACGGCCGCTGCCAGGAATTCGAAGGTGACCTGCACGACTATGAAAAGTGGATGCAGGAAAACAGCAAAGGCAGCACAGGCACCTCCGCTGGCGCGCCGGATAGCAGTAAAGGTGACCGCAAGGAACAGCGCCAGCAGGCCGCCGCGCAACGTCAGCAGCTCGCCCCGCTACGCAACGAGATCAAGAAACTGGAACAGAAGCTCGACAAGCTCCACGTCGAACTCAAACAAGTCGAAGAAAAGCTGGCCGACGAAACCCTCTATCAGGAATCCCGCAAGAAGGACCTCACCACGCTCCTGCAGAAACAGGCCACCCTGAAATCCGAAGCCGACGCCGTCGAAGAACAATGGCTGGAAAAGAGCGAAACCCTGGAATCCAACTCCTAACCCCTGTGGGAGCGTGCCTGCACGCGATTGCCTTCCGTTTCGCACCCCCCCAGCAGTACAATGCCCACCAGCCCCAACAGATATCCCCGCGCCACCCGTATACATCACTGTACACACACACTGGAGCACACCATGAAATCCAAACTGATCCCACTCTTCACCACGTTAGTCCTGACCCTTTCCTCCCAAATCCTCCTCGCCCAACCCGGCGCAGGCGCAGGCGGCGGTGGTGGCGGCATGGGCATGGGTAACCCCGAAGCCCGCGTCACCGAACTGATTGCGACACT
>JAUSMU010000002.1 GCA_030645995.1 Gammaproteobacteria bacterium
GGGCGCGGTGATGTTGTCCGCTGCGCTGATCACATAGGGAGTGCCGCCGTTGACCGCCGCAGTCGCCGCAAATCCGGCCGACGCCGCCGCCGCGGTGCCGGTGTAGGCATCCTGCAGAAAGACGTTGCCAAAGGTCGTCGCGTTGACCAGCCCCGCCACCACGACAGAAGGTGCAGAGCCGGTCAGGTTGGTGCCGTAGGTTTTGGTGAGATTGCCGCCGGAGACACTGACAGTCAGCCTGGGTACTTTGCTGAAAATATAGTGCTTGGTGAGGTCCGTGATGGTTGCCGGTGGATTCGCGGCATAGGTCTTGCCCCACAGGGCGAGGCTGCCGCTGGCCATGCCGCCAAAGGTGTTGAGCGCAGGGTCTGTGGAATACACCAGCCAGTACGACGAGCTGGGCACCACCAGCGCAGCAGCACCGCCATTGTTGATGAAGTTGCTGCCGGCCAGCACGATGCGGTCGGCGCTGACGGTGCCCCCGGCATTGATGGTCAGCAGCCCTCCACTCAGCAGCTCCAGCGCAGGGGAGCCAGTATTGAAAGCGCCCGTGACGGTGAGGCCGCCGGTATTGGCGGTGTTGCCGATCTTGAGCGGGCGCAGACTGTTGCTGGTGAGGCTGGAGGTGTTGAAGTTGGTGCCGCCAAAATCGATGCGTGTCGCTGCTTCACCCACTTTGATCGCCATGCTTGCCGTAAAGGGCGCGATTGACAGTGTGGAGCCGGAGATATTGGCATTCAGCGTCACCTGGTCGGCGACCAGGCTGATCGCTCCCGTGCTCAGGATCTGGCTGTTGTTCAGGAAAAAACCGGTGCCGGCGTTGAAGGTCAGTGCCCCGGTGCCATTCACAGTGGAGCCCTCGACCGTCATTCCTCCCGACGCCTGCAGAACGGTCACATTCTTGGAGCCGAAATCGACGGCTTCATTGGTGCCGATATGGATGGCACCGGTGCCGGTGCTGTGCCCGAAGAAGAGGCCGCCAGTCGTGGTGATATTCGCTATCTGCGCCTGCGTGATGTTGTAAGTGCCCGTGGTGCTGCCGATGCCAATGGCGAGGGTGTCGGCACTGCCGCGCAGCGTGACCGTGCCTGTGCCGGAGTTGATCGTGCTGGTGTCGGTGAAAGTGGAGCCACCGGCGATGCTGATGTTGCCACCTCCGGAGATCAATGGGGCGGCAATGGTCATGGTCGTGCTGTGGTTGAGCGTGATGCTGCCGCCGTTAGAGGCACCGCTCCCGCTGGTGTCGATAGCGCCGGCCAGGTTCGTGAACGTGGTGCCGGTGCTGGAAAAACTGCCGCCGAAGGTGGTCACGGCCGCGCCTACTGCCACCGTCGAACCGACGCCGGCGGCTGCCAGGGTGAGATTCAGAGGAGACCCGGAGGTTCCGGAAATGGCAGCCCCGGACGCTATCGTGATGGTGCCGCCGGTGACTTGGTTCGGGGTCAGTGTCAGCGTCGTCGTACCCGTTCCGGAAGCCCTTGTAATTGGCGCAGACACTGTAATCGTGCCCGCCTGCGTCCCGGTGGCGTTGGTGGTGGTGATGTTGACATTGCCGGTTGCCAGTGCGGTGGCAATGGTGCCGGCGTTGACGATCGCCGTGTCCTGATTCGGCGCGAAAATTTCCCCGGCAAAGGAGCCAGTGGTCGCGCCGGTGGTGATGTTGACATTGCTTGGGTCCAGCAGCCAGGTGCCGGCCAGCCCTAGACGTGCAGAGGTGTCCACGCTGCCGCCGAGCACCTCCAGATTCTGTTTGCCCGAGGTTTCCACGGTGCCGCCGTTATCGCCACGGGCGCTGATGTGGCCTGCGAAGCGAGTGAAGTCATCCGCCCACACAATCACCTTGCCGCCGTCCCCCTGTGCCAGCGCATCGGCCTTGATGGTGGCACCTGGCCCCACATGAGTACTGGCCGCGTTCTGCACCTGGGCATTGCTGCCCTGATAGTCGCCACCGACCATCACCGTGCCGCCACCGCCGGTGCCGGAGGCGTCAATCGTTGCATCGAGCAGGCCGACGCGCTCACCCAGCAATGCGATGTGGCCACCCGTGCCCGCTGCTGCAGTGCTGCGGACATCAATGCTGCCGTCGACCAGCAAAGTGCCGGTGTTCGCCTGCACGGAAACAGTACCGCCTTGTTCGCCACTCGCGCTCAGCTGGCTGTCGGTGGTCAGTGTCACGTCACGTGTTGCCCGCAGCACGATCCTTCCGTTCTCATCGCGCACGACCTGGTCGGCATTGATGCTGCCGCTGTTGCGCAGCGCCGCGCCGTAAATGCCGACCTCGCCGCTGAGCGCCAGAATCTCGCCCATGTTCACTGCAGTATTGGCGTCGGCGGTCAGCTCCACGCGGACGCCGGGTGTGCTGGAATCGAATATCTTGACGGTTGACCCGGCGGCCAGAATGACATCGCCCTGCGGGCTGTTGATCAGGCCGCCGTTGCTGACGTTGGCGCCGACCAGATACACACTGCCGCCGGAAGGGGTGGTGATGCTGCCACTGCTGTCAACGTTGCCAGCGAGCGGATCGGCCGTGAAATTGAGAAGGCCTGCGCGAAAGTCCTGATTGCTGATGTTCAGCGTCGACGCGACCAGCCCGGCCACATCGACGCGTGCGTCCTGCCCGAACAGTATGCCGCTCGGATTGATGAGGAAGACTTGTCCGTTCGACGACAGCGTCCCCAGAATGCTGGATGGATCGGAACCAATGACACGATTCAGAACGCTGGAGATGGCGCTCTGTTGCTGAAAATGGGTGGTGTCGCCTGCTCCAATCGAAAAGCCCTGCCAGTGGATGATGGCTCCGGGGCTGTTGGTGATGTTCAGCAGGTTGCCTTGTGCAGAGAAGCTGACGTCACCTGCAATGACCTCGGGCTCCGTGCCATTGGCTAGCGCCTGATTGCTGGCGAGGATACAGGCCATCACCGAAACCAGTGTCTTCAGTTTCGGAGTGAATGGAGGCTCTGCTTTCCCTGCTTTGAACTTTTGCATGATCAA
>JAUSMU010000005.1 GCA_030645995.1 Gammaproteobacteria bacterium
TGTTCAAAGTCATCGGGATTCAGTAACACGGGCTGCATTCTCGCTCAGGTTGTCATTCCTTAATTCAGAGTGAGACGCAAATTAACACAGGCAGGCAGCGCTGTACTGGCCATTTTCGGACATCATTAAAAAATAGGACGACACCCATGGAATACCCGTTTATATTCCTTATGTTCTCAAAGCCATTCAGGAGCCGCCATTATGAAATCCCTGTTCGCACCCATATCCCTGTCCCTGTGTCTGTTGCTGTCCGGCACAGTCAACGCCGACGTCTACGACGATGCGGTAGCCAACCCGAATCGCCCAGCTGCGGACCGTGAACGAGATTCTTCCAGCAAACCGGCGGAGGTCCTGCGTTTCTCCGGCATCAAAGCCGGCGACACCGTGGTGGATCTGTTCGGTGGCGGTGGTTACAACACGGAATTGCTGGCTGCCGTCGTCGGCAGCGGAGGCACGGTTTATCTACACAACAACGCCAGCTATGTGGGATTTACCGGTGAGGCCATCACAGAGCGTGTGGCGGGCAACCGGCTGACCAATGTGCAGCGCATGGATGCCGAGGTGGAACTACTGCCCCTGCAGAATGATTCGGTGGACGTGATCTGGATCAGCATGGCCTATCATGATGCCTACTGGGTCAACGACGGCTGGACGGTCACCGCCGACACCCTGTTCCCTTCCATCTTGCGTGTGCTGAAGCCTGGTGGCGCCGTACTGGTGATCGATCACCATGCACCGGCCGGAACCGGCAGCAGCAATGCCGGTGATCTGCACCGCATCGACGCCGCCTTCGCCCGGCAGGATTTCGAGAGCCACGGCTTCCGCTTCGTCGCCGAATCAGAGTTGCTGGAAAACCCCGATGACCCTCTGGACATCAGTGTGTTCGACGGTGCCATCCAGGGTAACACCTCGCGCTTCGTTTACCGCTTCACCAAGTAGGTTCTACTCGTGCTGTGCTGCGGCGTCGAAACTCGCGAGTGTAGCAATCGAAAAACGGAGATCAGCTGAATCAACCGGAATGAACACAACCATGCGCATCCCATGCCTCGCCGCCTGCATCGGCATTCCATTGCTGCTCACCGGCGCTGCTGTCGTTTCAGCTCAGACTGGCGGCCCGGTGGGCGACACTCTCAGCACTGCCCGAGCCAGCGATGGCCGCTACATCAGCTGGCGCGAACACATCATCGACGACCCCGCCATTGCCGGTTTCATCTTGAGCGGCAGCGATGGGCTGGTGATGGGTGACATCGACAACGACGGCTTCGAGGACATCGTCTCCGTCCATGAATATGACTCAAGTTACGACTCCTCGGAGCCGGATCCGGACTTCATTCCTCCCGCCGAGGGTCATGTCCGCATCGCGTTTGCTTCGGCCGACCCCCTGCAGTGGAGCAACATCACGCTGGCCGAGGGCACCGAAGTGCCGGCGCCCGAGGATGTGGACATTGCCGATGTGAACGGTGATGGCTTTCTCGACGTGATTGTGGCGGCCGAGTTGTCACACCTGATCTACCTGCAGAATCCCGGCCGTGACATCCGCACCGCCCGCTGGCCACGACTGATTCTGCCGATGACTGAAGGCCGCGGCTCATTCATCCGCGTCTTCTTCGCGGACTTCGACGGCGATGGCATCCCGGAAGCGGTGGCGCCCAACAAGGGCGCACAGCGCCCCGGTCCGGCGGATTTTGCAGTCTCCACTCCCGTATCGGTCTACAAGGTCACTGGTGACCCTCTTGCGGGAGACAACTGGCACGAACTGGTTCTCGGCCACTACAGTGTGCCGCAGAATGCCGAACCCGTGGATCTGGACGGCGATGGCGATGCCGATATCGTGGTCGGGTCACGGGGAGAACAACGCCTGGTGTTCTTCGAGAACATCAGCGACGGGACTCTGGCCTTTCGTGAGCACGCCATTGGTATCTACGGATCACGGGCTGCCGGCTTCAATCTGGAATATCCCGATCTGAACGGTGACGGCAGGCTCGACATCATCAGCGCCACCCCCGAGGGCCTCGCCTGGATCGCCCAGCCGCCCCTGCGCATCGACGATGCCTGGAATGCTCATCGTATCGGCACCTTTGCCCCTGACACGGTCACCGGCATGGAAACCGCCGACATCAACGGCGATGGCTTCATCGATGTGCTGGTTGGCAGTTACAGCGCCGGTTCCAGACTGGAGGATGATGCAACTGTCGATATCGCTGGCGAACTGGGTCGCCTGGGCTGGTTCGAGAATCCGGGCGCTGATGCCACCGGCAGCTGGACACGTCACGATATCTCGCGGCGCAAGCGCGGCATGTTCGACAAGTTCATTGCCCGCGACATGGATGGCGATGGCGACATGGATTTCACCGGAACACGGGGAAACAGCTATCCCTACGACGGGGTGTTCTGGCTGGAGCAGGTGCGCTCTGCCGAGCCTCTGGCGGCCTTTCAGCGAGCGCGCGCGGAGGATAGTCCAGAGATGCCGCTGCCTTGAGCGACAGAGATTTTTCGCACCGCTTTCAGTCATGGAGTCTCTCCATCTCTTGCTGTGCACTCAGGTATCAACTGCGAAAGATTCCTGTAAAATCCGTCGGGGTACGAGGTAGCGCTACCACATAACGGAACAATTCATGGAATCAATGTCGCATAAACCAACGGATGACATCGGTGAGTATTTGTCGCTCCTGAAGCTGGCTCACCAGACACTCGCCAAACACTGGCTGGGCAATGACTTCGTGATTGAACTGCTGCTCGCCAGCGTTATCGCCAGGGGACATGTGTTGCTGGTGGACGTGCCCGGCGTCGGCAAGACGACGTTGGCGAAGAGTATGGCGCAGGTACTGGGACTGGAATTCAGCCGTATCCAGTTTACCAATGACATTTTGCCTGCCGACATTCTCGGCGGCAGTGTCTATAACGCCACCGATGGCAAATTCACCTTTTCTCCCGGACCAATCTTTACCGACTTTCTGCTCGCGGATGAAATCAATCGTGCCCCTACTCGCAGTCAATCTGCATTCCTGCAGGCGATGGAAGAAGGTTATGTGGCGGCCGATGGGGAGAGTTATCCACTCTCCGATTTATTCACCGTTATTGCGACGCAGAATCCGATTGATTTCGATAGCACCAATCCCCTGCCAGAGGCGCAACTGGATCGCTTTCTCACTTCGATCAGTCTCGGCTATCCCGATGAGGTCGCAGAGCTGCATCTGTTGCAAGGCTATGGCGACGCGGTGCGACATAATCCGGCACCGGTATTGAATCGCGAATCCGTGACCGCGTTGCGCGCCGCGAGCGACGCGGTTTTCCTGCACGATGACCTGGCACGTTACATAATCGCGATAGCTCGTGCCAGTCGCGTTGACCCGGCAATAAAGCTTGGCATCTCGCCCCGCGGCTCCATGCATCTTGCCAATGCCTGCAAAGCCTACGCACTCGTGCAGGGCCGGCATCAGGTCATTGCAGAAGACGTACAACGGCTGATCCCACCGGTGTGGAATCACCGGTTATTGCCGCGCCACGGCAGGGACAATGACAGCACGCAGGCTCATGAGATCCTGCAGAACCTGATCAAGAAGGTGCCAGTTCCAAGATAATACTTTGGGTTCACCGGGGGCAGAGTATGGCAATGAACGAACTGGCCGACCGACCACTGCGCGTTGCTGACGAAGCAATTCTGCTGCATTGGTGGCGCATGGCGCGCTGGTTCATGAATTTGCGCGCAGTGCCGCGACTGCGGGAACGTTCGGCACGCTATCTGACCAGAATCTATCGCCGCTGTTTCCACGACACTTTCACCCGCACGGGCAAGATAATCCTGCTCGGGTCCCTGTTGATCTTTCTGTTCAGCTATCGGACCAATAGTGACTTCCTGTTGGTTTCGGCGACAGTGGGTATGGCGCTGCTGGCGTGGAGCGTGCTGCTCGGGTACGTGTATCGGCCGCAGGTTTCCGTACAGCGAGACACTCCTGCCTATGCCAACGCCGGGCAGGCCTGCGTTTCCCGAATCAACGTAACAAATCATGGTCCCCGTACCCTGCATAATTTTACTTTGCGGGAAATGGTGGTTCCGTTCGGACGTTGGCCGCAGGAATGGCTGCGCCCTCACCAGCTTGCGCTTGCCAGTCATCACAGCACCACCATGGAAGTGGAGTTCGAACCGCAAAGGCGTGGCGTGCTGGAGCTTTCCGGTCTTGCCGTGCAAAGTTACTTCCCGTTCTTCCTGACCCGGTTCACTCAGCGCATAGATCTGCCCTGCAAGGTGAATGTGTTGCCAGCGACCTTGCCAGTCAATGTCCCCTCACTGCGACGCATCGCAGATCTCGCCAGCAAGCGCATGACGCCTGGCACAGACAACGCGCGCAAGGGCCCCTCTCTGGAATACGCCTACTCCAGACATTACCAGACCGGTGATTCCCTGCGCCGACTGGATCATCGCGCCAGTTCCCGACAGGGCAAACCCATGAGCAAGGTATTTGAAGGCGCTGACGAGATTCGTCGCGATCAGGTACACCTGATTGTGGACCTGACCCTGCAGGATTTCGAGCGCTGGCAGCGGCGGCCGCGGGACGAATCGGCACTCGACGAGCGGCTCGCACTGGCCGTGGAAATCGGTCTATCCGCGCAGAACGAGGGCTTCAGTCTGGCCGCCATGGCCATGGGCCGGCAATGGCACAAACTCGACAATATCCTGCAGTTCTATGAGCACATTGCCGCTGCCAGGCCGGAGCGGGCCTGCACCAGCGTCGATAGTGGCGTCGGCAGTACCACCGATAGTTCCTCCGATAGCGCCTTGCCTGACAAGCCCCTGGCCGAAAACGGAATCCATATTCTGGTTGTGGGGCGTTGGACCGATGAGACCCGGGTTTTGGTTGAGCGTTGGCAGCGGGAGGGAATTCTGGTGCTGGTATTCCTCATCGCTGAAAGCCCTGTGAACTCCGGCACATTGCCTGTGGGCAATCAATACATCGAGATTCCACGGACCGGCAAAATTGCAAAGCCGGCGCCAGCAGCGAAGGCAAAGCCGCAAGAGGTATTTACATGAGTTCCTCTGGCACTTGGTTCCGAACACTCTTCCTCTGCCTGCTTTCGCTCCATCTTGGCCTGTCAATGGAACTGCCGGTTGTGATCTGGCTGGGCATCGGCATCAGTTTGTCGGGACTCTTCAGATTGGTCCGAATGGAACGCCCGACCTGGGGCTTGCTCTTCGTGCTGATTGTCTCAGGCATTTTCATTGGCAACCAGGTACTTGAGGACTGGGCCGTGGAGGGATCGTGGCCCCAGAACAACGGGTTGGGAGCAGGGTTTCTGCTGAGCATGCTTATCTACCTGCTTTGGTTGCATCTGGCGAAACCCTCCGGGAATGCACCTGCGGCGCAGGTGCCTCTGGAGCGCGACAACCAGAACATCATTGTGTGGGGAGTGCTGATCTTGCTGCTGATGTCGCCTCCCGATGCCACCGTATTTGTCTTTTTTGGCTTGCCACTGCCGCTCATCGCCATTGCTGGCATGCTGACGGCGAGCCTGGCGCTATTCGGCGAACGCTGCGCTCATCTGCTCACGCGCGCCGCATTGCTGGCACCGCTGCTGTTGATTGTGCCGCTGCTGCATATCGGCCTCTCTGCAGGACAGGGTCCGATCCTTGGCGCTCTCGGCGACCTGTTCCCACGCTCCAGCAATTTCACGCCCACCGGCTTCTCGCCAAGCCAGCAACTGCGAGCGTCGGTATTCCTGCGGCCCTCCACGCGCGCCGTCATGCGTGTGCTGGCGGACGCGCCGCCGAACAGGTATCTCGTCGGCAATCGCCTGGCAGTGCTGGACGCAGATCTGGCGTGGCAGGCAATCGAGCAGCCATTTCAGACACTGACCACGTTGGATGCCGAAGCGTTGCCTTCTGGCGAATACCGCTATCCGATTCCAAATCACCAGGCTGCAAGCACTTCACCTTATGCAGACAAGCTGACGATTTTCAGCCTTACCAGCGACAATTATATTTTTGCGACACCCGGAACAAGCCACATTGTCGGCCGCTTTACTGGAATGACACGCAGTGCAGCGGATATCTGGATGCCGGCGTTCGAGCGCGGCGCGGATCGGCGCTGGCAACTGGATTCAAGCCAGAACTCTGATCCCGAAGCCATTAATCCGGGTTATTTGCAACTGCCTGCACTATGGGACGAGGCATTGCAGGCCAAAAGCGCTGAATTCGCAGGACCCACACCGCAGACTACCGTAGACAATGTGTTACAGCATTTTCTCGGGAGGACCTATGTACTGGAAACAAACTTCGATCCCGAAAAGCCCCTCCACGATTTCTTCCTGAATGACAAGGGCGGATACTGTTTCTGGTTCGCCACAGCTACTACGCTGGCATTGCGAGCCAATGGTATTCCGAGCCGTCTTGTCGGAGGCTATGTCATTCACGAACAACTGACTCCCAATCTATGGCTGGTGCGGGAACGTGATGCACACAGCTGGGTCGAATGGCAGGATGAAGCCGGCTACTGGCATACCATAGACCCTACGCCCTCTTCAATCTTCGGGTTCTTCAACGGCTACCAGTCCTCGCAATTTAGTGTGTGGTACCACACGCTGGCCGGACAGTGGCAACTGCTGCTTGATCGAATACTCGCTGATGAATCGACTGCCAATCTCATTGCCTGGGGAGGCCTGGCCATACTCGCCTTCCTGTTCATACGCGAATACCGACGCATTCGGGTCACACCAGCGCCACAGGACATTCGCTCGCGGCAATGGCAGAAACTCTGGCAACGTTTCCTGAAACTTTCGCAATTGCCCGAGAATACCGTCTGGACCGCAAGCACCTACGCGCAGAACCTGCCATCGGAATGGACAGCGAGCCGGATCGAGGCGACCCGACACTTTCTCCATGTTTATAATCAGGTTCGATTCTCAATCGAGGATATGCAGGCTTTGGAGGAGGCAAAACTCGCGCTGGATGGCTATGCCAGATCGTGCGAGACAACGGCCGCAAATGCTCCAGCCAATTCGAATGAATAAGGAATCAGCATCAGTAGTCATATTGTTCCAGTACTTTAAACGAGGTCTGTGTATATGATCAGTCAACGCGATTCAAAGACTCATGCAACCGGATTTTTGTTGGTAGCGCTCTTGTCAGGCACCGCAATCGCCCAGGAAAGTTTCACAGCGCATCCATCAACACAGGACCCGGCAGTCAAAGTCACCCTCGACACCCTGAAACAATGGGAGAGCGATCTGTCCAACTGGGGTCGCTGGGGGCCGCATGACCAGCGCGGTACGCTCAACCTGATCACGCCGGAAAAAACCCGGCAGGCAGCAGCGCTGGTGCAGGTTGGCGAAACAGTGACGCTGCAGCATTTCGTCACTGAAGAGAAAGCTCTGGACAGTCAGTCCTTCGGTCCGACCGAACACTGGATGAGTCGCATCGATCCCGATACCGGTGAGCCCAGCTTTGCCCTGGATGAAATCCAGTTCTCACTGCACGATGGCATGCTGTCTCATATCGATGCACTGTGCCATTACCGTTCCGAGGTCGATGGCAAATTTGTGATCTTCAACGGCTATCCGCAAAACCTCACCGCGACGGGTTGTGAGGATCTCGGCATTGATCGCATGGGGACCTCCTATGTCACGCGCGGTGTGCTCGTGGACATTCCTCTCATGCGCGGCGTGGACTGGCTCGAGCCGAGCACGCCAATTTACGTAGAGGACCTGTTAGCCTGGGAGGAATTCGCCGGCGTGAAAATCAGCAGTGGCGATGCGTTGTTCGTGCGCACCGGGCGCTGGGAACGGCGCGATGCGCTCGGCCCCTGGCAGTACGGCCAAGGCGGAGCCGGTTTGCATGCCTCGGTGCTGCCGTTTCTGAAGGAGAGAGATGTCGCGATTCTGATCGGCGATGCGGTGAACGATGTGCAGCCTTCCGGCGTGGACGGCATCAACCGCCCGATTCACCAATTGACACAGGTAAACATCGGTCTCCCAATCGTCGATAACGGTTATCTGGAGGATGTGGCCGCTACCGCAGCGCGCCTGCACCGCTGGGAATTTTTAACGGCGATCCAGATCAATCCGATCAAAGGCGGCACGGCGAGTCCGTTCAATGCCCTCGCCTCTTTCTAGATAGCGGTCAGGGAAATTTGGGGTCAGAGTAAAAATACAGTAGTCCCTTCGGAAACTACTGTATTTTTACTCTGACCCCAAATTTTCAAATTTTTTGACTAGCGCGCCTGCGCCTCCAGCGCGATGTGCGCCTGTGCAATGACGTACTGGCGAATCGCTTCAGCGTCGGCATCTTCCAGCGAACTATCGAACGACACCATGCCGCGACTGGCCAGCTCGCCGCCCACTACGACTGACTCGAAGGCTTCGAGAGTCTGCAGACGCGGGCTGTAGCGCAGATCCGGGAACGTACCAACGCTGGCGCTGATGGCTGCCGGGCCGTGGCAGACGCTGCACAGACGGCCATAAATCTGCTCGCCCTGGGCCAGGACTTCGTTAACCGCAGTCACCGGCGGCGGATTCAGCTCGCCCGCTGCAGTCACTTCCTGCGGCAGTTCACTCGGCAGCCGCCCCGTGCCACCGATCTTGAACACCAGCACGCGGGAGTTGTTGTTGGAAGCGCGCGTCGTAGAGCCAATGGCACCAGCACCGACGGTAGGCAGAGAGCGACCACCGGCGAGAACCGCCACGTGCTGGACGCCATCCACCAGGAAGGTCACTGGCGCGGCAACAGTCATGGCCTGGGTCAGGCCGGACCAGAGGCGCTCACCCGTGTCATCACGGTACGCTACGAACTCACCCGCCGCATTGCCCTGGAACACCAGACCGCCAGCAGTACTCAGCACACCTGCCGCATCTGTAGGATCGAGTTGCGGAACACGCCAGGCTTCCGTTTGCGTCACCGGATTCCACGCCAGCAGATAGGACTGTCGCGTGGGCGCAGAATCACCCGCAGCACTGATCAATGCGCCACCAGCAGCCAAGTCGGTACCCGTGTTCCAACCACGCTGAGAGGTAATGAACTCCGTCTCGCCCGAGTAACCCATGATGTTCTCACGTGCTGCCAGGTAGACCAGATTGGTGCGCTGACTGAACGACATCGGGTGCCAGTTGTGACCACCGAGAGCACTAGGCTGCACGATGATGGGAACCCCTGTCTCGTTGTAACGGGCCTCCGGGATCTCCACAGGACGATCCGATTCCAGATCGATGTGGGTTGCCCAGCTGTTGGGCACGAATTTCTCGGCAGAGAGCAACTGTCCGGTTTCCGCGTCCAGCACATAGAAGAAACCATTCTTCGGCGCCTGCATCACGACACGACGTTCCTGCCCATCGATGCGCAGTGTGGCGACGATGATGTGCTGAGTCGCCGTGTAATCCCAGGTCTCGCCCGGCGTAGTCTGGTAATGCCAGCGATAGGTGCCGTCATCCGGATTGATCGCCATGATGGAACTCAGGAACAGGTTGTCGCCGCCGCCGGGGCTGCGCAGACTCTGGTTCCAGGGCGAGCCATTGCCCACGCCAATGTAAAGCAGGTTCAGATCTGCGTCGTAAGCCATGGAATCCCAGACAGTACCTCCACCGCCCAGCTTCCACCATTCGCCATTCCAGGTCTGGGCTGCCATTTCCAGTTCGGGCTGCTCGAAACCGTCGGCCGGATTGCCGGGCACGGTGTAGTAGCGCCAGTTCTGCTCGCCAGTTTTGGCGTCATAGGCCGTGATGTAGCCACGCACGCCGTATTCCGCGCCGCCGTTGCCGATGATGACCTGTCCCTTAATGATGCGCGGGGCGCCGGTGATCGTGTAAGGCTTGGTCTGATCGAGGGTGACGACGCTCCATACTACCTCGCCGGTCTTGGAATCGAGCGCCACCAGGCGACCGTCCAGCGTACCGACGAACACTTTGCCATCCCACACTGCCACGCCACGGTTGACCACGTCACAGCACGCGTCCACGCCCTTGGCCGGGTCCACTTCTGGATCGTAAGACCATAGCGGTGCGCCGGTGCGGACATCGAATGCCTTCACATGGCTCCAGGCCGTGCTCACATACAACGCTCCGTCCACGACGATCGGTGTCGCTTCCTGTCCACGGCTGGTGTCGATGTCGCCAGACCACGCCAGACTCAGCTGATTGACGTTCTCGGTGTTGAGCTGATCGAGCGGGCTGAAACGCTGTTCGCCATAATCACGACCGTTGGACATCCACTGACCGGGCTCGTTGTCGGCGGCAAGCAAGCGGCTTTCAGACACGTCAGCGCCAAAATCGAACACCTCTGCTGGGGCGGCGGGGGCGGTTGCTTGCGCGGTCGCTGGCGCTGCCTGTGCGGCGGGAGGCGCCTCCTCGGTGGCAGGACTGCAGGCGGCCAGCAGCAGAGCCGCTGCGGCCAGGGTGGAAATATTCTTAAACTTCAACATGTTTTCAATTACCTTTTTTATTGATTCAGCAATTTCAGTCCCTTACCAGCGCGTCTCCACCGCTCCTTCGCGCGGATGAGCAGTATACACATGGCAGGCCCCGGATAGCGACGCTCAGCAAGGCCTAACGAGCGAGACGGAAGACCAGCACACTGTTCCCGGGCAACTGACCGAAGGTCGCGTAGCCACTGTTCACGATCATGTAGTCGCCGGAAAACACCGGCCCCGTGGAATCGATGGCCCCGCCCTTCGCGGGCACGTTGTTAATCGTGGCGAAATCCTGCAGCGAGTTGAACTCCCACACCAAGGCTCCGCTACTCTGGTCGTGCGCAAACAGATGCCCGTTCAAGGCGCCGGTCACCACCAGATCAGCCGTGGTGCTGGCAGGTGCCGAATAGGCATCGATGCAGTTGCTCACATCAGCCGCGCAGCGTCTCGGCACTTCCGCATACCAGAGGCGTTCGCCAGTCTTCATGTCGATGGCATGCAATCCTGGCTGTCGAGGCAACTCCTCGGTGCCACCGGCGCTACGATCCGACACTGGCACGAAGGCGATGTCGCCCACGAAGCTCATCCCCCAGTGCACTCCGCCAAGCGCGCCGCCACGGCCTACGCGGGTCTGCCACAGCACCTTGCCGTTGTCATCGGGGTCAAGCCCGAACACCACGCCGCCCTTGGTCCCGGCGACCAGAATGTCCTTGCCGGTGGACAGCGTGACATTGAGGATCGGCGCCCCGATGTCCAGATCCGGGCCAGCGTCAGGACAGTTGGGATGCACGCGTCCGCCGGTACAGGCCATGGTGAAGGCATCGTTGCTGGTGGTTTGCAGCACCCAGTCCATGTTGCCGGTGTCCATGTTGAAGGCGATGACCGAGTCACTGGTAGCGCTGGCGGGGCGAGTGTAGTTCTGGCCGGTGCCGACGTAGAGACGATTGCGCTTGGCATCGAGTGTCGGTGCGTCCCAGATCGGCGCACCGGACGGAGCGAAGATGGTATTACCCGCACTGTTGGTGCCCGCAGGTTTGGCCTCTTCCATGATGTAGGTATGCCAGAGCTGCTCCCCGGTGTTGAGGTTGTAAGCCGCGACATTGCCACGGAAGGTACAGCACGCATGGGTAGGCGTCCCCGCGACCGCGACTTCGATGGAGGACGTTGGAACAAAGACCTTGTCGCCGTGCACAACGACCGAGCCGGTGCTGCGGGCGTAGGGGTTGGGATCGACATCGGCATGCCAGAGCTTCTCACCCGTCAGGGCGTCGAGCACGAAGACTCGGTTGGAGTTGTCGGCGGCGACCACCAGTGTCTTGTCCAGAGCGTCGGAATGCACCACGGAGACGGCGCCCCTGACTTCGGTGGTCGCCAGGAAGGTCCAGTGCGAGCAGCCGGTGGCCAGGTCCAGCGCGTAAATGTTGCCGGTGCTGCTGCCCATGAACATCACCCCATCGACGATGGTCGACTGGGCACGCGCACTGGAGGCCTCCTCCATTCCGAATGCCCAGGCCAGCTCCAGAGAACCGATGTTCCCGGCATTGATATTCGTACCAGTGGCGGATTGATGGCGGGCACTGCGTTCACCGTTGGCCCAGCCATTCCAGTTGGTGGCGGCCTCCAGGTTCAGGGTGGTCAGCGGCGCGGCGCATTGCGTGAGTCGTTCCAGGCGGGTGGCGACATAAGGACGTCCGCTCAGGTATTGCGCGACCTGCAGCTTCTGCTCGTCGCTGAGCGCAGAGCCCTGCGGCGCCATGAGCCCCTGGGTCAGGGCATAGTAAATGCTGTTGGGAGTGAAGGTGCCGAGCGCGGCACGCGGAGGGGTACGCAGGTCGGTAGGAGCGGCATGGCAGGTGGCGCAGTACTGGTCGTAGACCGCCTCGCCTTCTGCCGTGGCTGCCGCAGCGGCCGGTGGACTGCCACCGGGTTGCGCGAGCGCCGGGCTGACGGACACACTGCTTATCAACACACTGCTTATCAATACTCTGCTTATCAATACTCTGGCGGCCAACAGGCTGCCAACCACCACGAACGGAAGGCTGGATCGCGACTTTCTCATTATTATTTTCCCCGGCTCTAGAACGCAGAAGGCACCCCGCTCAATCCTCCAATCCTGACACAAGGTGGTTGTGATTTGATCTTACCTGAAGCCTTGCGAATTACGAAATCAGACGTATCGGCAATACGCTGGAGGCCGCATTTTTAATAGCTCAGGCGAGGGGGCTTGGTGTATAGTTCGCGCCAGTTTCAGCTGGCATTTCCCGGCCTGTTCACCCGATCCAGTTCCACAATCTGATCCAGCTTCACAACGAGAGTAGACGATGAGCGACAACACCAGTGACAAAAACAGCCGCAAGTATTCCAGCCAGGTAGTGGACGGCGTTGAGCACGCCCCCAGCCGCGCCATGCTGCGTGCCGTTGGTTTCGGCGACGAAGACTTCAAACGCCCCCAGATCGGCATCGCCTCCACCTGGAGCATGGTGACTCCGTGCAACATGCACATCAACAAGCTCGCCGAAGAAGTGAATCGCGGCGTGGATGCAGCAAACGGCAAGGGCATCATCTACGGCACCATCACGGTCTCCGACGGCATCTCCATGGGCACCGAAGGCATGAAGTACTCGCTGGTGTCCCGCGAAGTGATTGCCGATTCCATTGAAGCGGTCTCCGGCTGCATGGGCCACGACGCCATCATCGCCATCGGCGGCTGCGACAAGAACATGCCCGGCTGCCTCATGGGCATGGCGCGCCTGAACCGCCCGTCTCTGTTCATCTACGGCGGCACCATCCAGCCCGGCAAGAACCACACCGACATCATCTCCGTGTTCGAAGCGGTGGGTGGACATGCCAACGGCCGCGTGTCCGACATCGAACTGAAGAACATCGAAGAAACCGCGATTCCCGGCGCCGGTTCCTGCGGCGGCATGTACACCGCCAACACCATGGCCTCGGCCATCGAAGCGCTAGGCATGAGTCTGCCCAACAGTTCCGCGCAGGATGCCATTTCCCATGAGAAGGTGGATGACTGTCTGCGCGCTGGCGAGGCGATCATGAATCTGCTGCGTCACGACATCAAACCCTCTGACATCATGACCCGCAAGGCCTTCGAGAACTCCATCAAGGTCGTGATCGCGCTGGGCGGTTCCACCAATGCCGTGCTGCACCTGCTGGCCATGGCACACACCATCGGCGTGGACCTGACCCTCGACGATTTCACTCGCCTCGGCGCCGACACACCGCTGCTGGCCGATCTGCGTCCGAGCGGTCGCTTCCTGATGTCCGAGCTGATCAAGATTGGCGGCATCCAGCCCCTGATGAAGATGATGCTGGATCGCGGCATGCTGCACGGGGACTGCCTGACTGTCACCGGCAAGACTCTGGCCGAAAACCTCAAGAACGTGCAGCCCTACCCGGCCAATCAGGAAATCATTCAGGCCTTCGACAAGCCGATCAAGAAGGACAGCCACCTGGTCATCCTGCGCGGCAACCTCGCCCCTCAAGGCGCTGTCGCCAAGCTCACCGGCAAGGAAGGCCTTGAATTCACCGGCACCGCCCGCGTCTTCAACTCCGAAGAGGAGACCCTCAAGGGCATTCTGGATGGCACCGTGGTCGCTGGCGACGTGCTGGTCATCCGCTACGAAGGCCCGAAAGGCGCCCCCGGTATGCGCGAGATGCTGAGCCCCACCTCTGCCATCATGGGCAAGGGCCTGGGCAAGGAAGTCGCGCTGATTACCGACGGTCGTTTCTCCGGCGGCAGCCACGGTTTCGTGGTTGGCCATATCACCCCGGAAGCGATCGAGGGTGGCCCCATCGGCATCGTGCAGAACGGCGACAAGATAACCATCGACGCACAGAACCACGAAGTGAAGCTGCACCTGAGTGATGCGGAGATCAATGCACGTCTGGCCGCGTGGCAGAAACCCGCGCCGCGCTACACCAGAGGCGTGCTGGCAAAATATGCGAAGACCGTCTCATCCGCGTCAGAAGGCGCTGTGACGGACAAGTATTTGTAATCAGACTGTCATGAAATCCCGGGTAGCATGCGCTGCACGCCGCCCGGGCCACCTTACCAGCCCTGCTCCAATCGCTGTGGTAGAACTCATTCATGCTGAATACTTACGATCTCAATGAAGAACAATGCCTGATCTCCGGACACGAGGAGCACACTGCCGAGTCTCTGGCGGGCGCCCTGTGGCTGGACCTCATCGATCCGGATGATGAAGACCGCCGTCTGGTGGAAGTCATGCACCGGCAGATTCTGCCGGACACGGAAGATGTGGAAGAGATCGAGGCCAGCGCGCGTTCCTATCAGGACGAAAAAGGCGGCCTGCACATTCACTCCATGTTCCTGCACACGGTGGAGGATCGCCCGCGCAACACCACGGTGGCCTTCACCCTCACGGGACATCAGCTGATCACGCTGCGCGAGCGCGAAATTCCCGCCTTCCGTCTGCTGCGCATGCGCGCCAAACGCCAGCGCGGACTGGCGCAGGATGCCATCGCGATTCTGCTGGCCCTGTTCGAGATCAAGATCAACGACCTGGCAGACACCTTGGAAGAGGTCTATACCGGCCTGGAGCGCACCAGCAACCTGGTGCTCGAAGAGACTTCCACCGGGATGGAAGATGCCATCGACGAACTGGCCCAGCACGAAGACACCAACGGCAAGGTGCGCCTGTGCCTGATGGACACCCAGCGCGCCCTGACCTTCCTGCTGCGGCACGGGCGCTTGTCACAGGATCACGCGGAGTCTGCGCGGGAGCTGCTGCGGGACATTGAGTCGCTGCTGCCGCACAACAGTTTCGTGTTCGACAAGATCAACTTCCTGATGGATGCGGCGCAGGGGTTCATCAACATCGAGCAGAACCAGATCATCAAGATTTTCTCGATTGCGGCGGGGATTTTTCTGCCGCCGACGTTGGTGGCGAGTGCGTACGGGATGAACTTCAGGTACATGCCGGAGTTGAATTGGGTGTTGGGATATCCAATGGCAATCGGGCTGATGTTACTTTCGGGTGTGGCGCCGTATTGGTATTTCCGGCGGAAGGGGTGGCTGTGATAGCACTCTGGTCGTCGATCTGTGCGGCGGGCTGTGCCAGTCAGGACACGCCCGTGAATACTTCCCTGTAGGGCTCGATCGCGCCATCCATGGCGCTCAACGGTCCTGCCTGGCACAGCCCACCGCACAGCTCTAAGTTCAGTGTTTGCCCCGCCCCGCAAGTGGAATGCACAGGCCAGTGCCGACGTCCGCATCAACCCCTGCCTTTAAGTATGCACAATGCCTCCATGTGAAACTGCAACACATGCCTGCGTGGGTTGTAACCTGACGGTTCGCACAGTCTGCGGGAGTGGGGTGCTGGCGGGGGCTACGGTGACCGTTGAGCGCCATGGCCGGTTTTTGCTCCTGCAAAACCGACACTCCCGCCATCCATGGCGGTCGGATAGCGGCGATCAAGCCCCCCATGGATGGGTTCACGGGCGTGTCACCGTAGCCCCCGCCAGCACCCCACTCCAACCACTGCACAAAACTCAAAGATTCAAAGATTCAAAGTAGCGATTTCGATTTGGCCAGCCGCTCTGTATATGACGGAGGGGTCCATGCCAAGTGGGCGGGCGCCTTCAGGCTCGGCCAGATCGCCGTGATCCATGCCAGTCGACCCGGCGCTAGTGCCGAGATAGAAGGCAATACTCGCGGCAACCACGACACCAAGCCCAACCCACAATCTATTCCTGATTTCCATGCTGACTCCCGGCTGCGCGAGCGCAGTGAATGATTTGTAAATGCCTTGGGGGGCCTCTACACTGGGAAGCACTATATATTCAACAGGAATCATTCTCAATTAGGATTTAACGCGAGTCTGCTGCGCCGACAAGATGATGTACCGGATCCGCATCGAAATCGCCAAGGCCGCCTGAGCAATCCTGACTTTCCCGGAGCCCTGCTATGCTGAAGTTCTATTACGCCCCCAGAACCTGCGCCCTCGCCGCTCACCTCGCGCTCGAGCACCTCGGGGCGCCCTATGAAGCCATCGCGCTGAATTTCGCCAAGCAGGCGCAACGCTCGCCGGAATATCTGGCGCTCAATCCCAAGGGCCGGGTGCCGGCACTGGTCACCGAGCGCGGCATCATCACCGAGACCCCGGCGCTGTTGCTGTATCTGTGCCAGCGTTACCCCGAGCCCGGGCTTGCGCCGCTGGATGACATCTTCGCGCTCGCCGAAATGCAGGCCTTCAATAGTTATCTCAGTTCGACTGTACACGTTGCACACGCCCACCGGGTTCGCGGCGAGCGCTGGACAGATGACCCGGCGGCCATGGAAGCGATGAAGAAAAAGGTGCCGCAATCGATGGGTGACTGCATGGCGTTGATCGAGAACGGAATGCTGCGCGGCCCTTGGGTGATGGGCGAGCGTTACTCGGTGGCGGATATGTATCTGTTCACGATTGCCGGGTGGCTGGAAGGCGATGGTGTGGACACAAGCAAACTGCCACGCGTGCTGGAGCATCGCGCGCGCATGCTTGAAGACCCGGTGGTGCAGCGAGTCTGCGCGCTGTACGTCTAAGACTCTACTCTGACCTGTGGGAGCGGGCCTGCCCGCGATTTCTTGCCTGCGGTCTAGAGATCATCGCGGGCAGGCCCGCTCCCACACTTAGTGGTTCTGAGCCAGGCGTTGCGGATCACGGGCTTCCACAAACACATCTCCCCAGAGAATGATCTCCCCGACATCGCTCCCTGCAGCACCCTCTGTCGGCACCTCATCAAACTGGTCGATCAGATAGAGGTGTTCTGAGTAGCCGGGCGAGTTGCCCGCAGTCAGAGCAGGTGTCATCGCAATGTTCCGGAAGTACAGCTGAAGGTCGGACATGATAAGGACTCCTGTGCCTCTATCGATCGTGAGCCACACTATGCCCGACAAATATGGCATTGCTATGAAAGGATTCAGGCAAATTCTGAATAATGCTGGAGCTTTATCAGGTCCGGTGTTTCAAGTACGATGCGGCAAGATCGCTC
>JAUSMU010000015.1 GCA_030645995.1 Gammaproteobacteria bacterium
CCGGCCGGTGCGGCCAGCAGCAGATCCTTGATGTTTTTTGCGAATACATCGATGGCATCTTCCTCGGCGCGCTCGCGAATCTGCGTCAGGAAATCGGTTTGCAGATGACTCTGCAGTTTCACGCGCCAGGTCCAGCGCACCACGTCGAGCAGCCAGGCATCGGCGGCGCGACCCTGCTCCTTGATGTTCCAGAAACCCGCGATCAGACCCTCGCAGGGATGACGCAATGCGGGGTCGAGATCCTTGATGTCGACATCAAGATTGAGGATGCCTTCCTTGCGGGCGCGGAACAACGCCATGGCGCGGTGCGACGGGATTTTTTCCAGCGCTTCGGAGAATTCGAAATAGTCGCGATACTTGGCCCCTTCCACTTCCTTGCCCGGTACCACAACAGAAATCACCTGCGCTTTTTGCCAGAAATAGTCGCGCAGCTGGCCCAGCAGTTTCGCGTCTTCGCTGAATTGCTCGATCAGGATGTGACGCGCGCCATCGAGCACCGCCTTCACATCGGCGAAACCCAGCTCGACATTGATGAAGGCCTCGGCCTCCTGCTCAGGGTTGCGCTGCGGTTCGGCATAGAGCATGTCGGCCAGTGGTTGCAGCCCCGCCTCGCGGGCGATCTGCGCCTTGGTGCGACGCTTGGGTTTGTACGGAAGGTAGAGATCCTCCAGCTCGGTCTTCGTAGAGGCACCGCGAATCTGGCGTTCCAGCTCTGGCGAGAGTTTGTCCTGCTCCTTCACACTCTTGAGGATGGTGTCGCGGCGCTCTTCGAGTTCACGCAGATAGTAGAGACGCTCCTGCAGTTTGCGCAACTGCGTGTCATCCAGCCCGCCGGTCACTTCCTTGCGGTAACGGGAGATAAAGGGCACGGTGGCACCATCATCAAGAAGAGCGACGGCGGCCTGCACCTGCGAGGGTTTGGCGGCAATTTCGGTGGCAATCTGTTCATACAAAAAAGACATACTGACTCAAACCTGTGGTTCTGATTGTGAGAGATTCTGATTCTTGCGTTCTTTGCGCTGCTGCTCCACGGTGATATTGCGAGTGGCGCGCTCATTGAGCATGTCGATGTGGGACATCAGACCACGCAGGATGCTGATCTCCATCTGGTCGGGACGAATGCGCCCGAACAGACGTCGCATGCGCATCATCAGCAGGCGTGGATTCTCCGGATCATGGAAGTTGAGGTCAATCATCACCTGTTCGAGGTGGGTGTAGAAACTCTCCAGCTGCTGGCCCGTGGCTCTAGGCACATCCCAGTCCAGCCCCGCGACCACGACATCTTCCGCCTGCCCCTGCGCGCTAGCGACATCATGACTGCTGTCGGTGCGGGCCAGCGGCTCACCCACCCTGCGCAGCAGCGCCATGCGTACCTCATAGCTGATCACCATGACGGCGGCGGCCAGATTCAATGAACTGTATTCTTCGTCGGCGGGAATGTTGACGTGGTAGTGGCACAACTGTAGCTCTTCATTGGTCAGGCCCGCATCTTCGCGACCGAAGACCAGTGCCACCTTGTTGTTGTGGCACTCAGCGGCGACCTTCTCCGCACACTGGGGCGGTGACAGGAGGGGCCAGGGCACACGGCGGGAACGGGCGCTGGCACCTACCACCAGACCACAGTCGACAATCGCTTCTTCCAGCGTCGAGGTGACGACAGCGGACTCCAGAATATCCACAGCGGAGACCGCACGCCCGGTCGCCACGGCACTGGGATAATCTTCCGGATCAACGAGATAGAGATGGCGCAAGCCCATATTCTTCATCGCCCGGGCCGTCGCTCCGATGTTGCCCGGATGGGACGTGTTCACCAGGACGATGCGAATATTGTGCAAATCCAGCTTGTCTGACAAAACAGCACCTCAAATGCCCCGCGGGGGCGCAGAAAATCAGGGCCGGGATTATAGCAGCTAAAATCGGCACTATTTGCTATGATTGCGCGTCCTCAAAAAGCCAGGTTTCCAGTCACTATGCATGCAATCGTCAATATCGCTCTCAAGGCCGCACGCGATGCGTCCGAAGTTCTCGCCCACAACATAGACCGTCTCGACCGCGTAAGGGTAGTAGAGCAAAACGGCGATCAAGCTATCACCAACATGGATCTGGATTCCGAAAAGACCATCATCTATCACCTGCAGAAGGCCTACCCCGACTACAGCATCCAATCCCGCGTCTCCGGCACCATCAAGGGCCGCGACACCAACAACGTGTGGATCATCGATCCCCTGTGCGGCAGCGTCAATTACATGCGCGGCATCAGCCACTTCTGCGTGTCCGTTGCGTTGGCCACCGAGGGCAGGGTCAACCATGCGGTGCTGGTCAACCCAATGCTGCGCGAAGAATTTACCGCCAGCCGAGGCACCGGCGCACAGACCAGCACCCAACGCCTGCGCGTGAGCAAGGCCAAGACTCTGGAGAAAGGTTTCGTGAGTCTCGACTCCGCCCCCTTGAATGCGGCGCACAGCGAAAAAGTATTGCAGATGCTGCAGAGTCTCTATGGTCTGCAGTGCGAAGTGCGCCTCACTGGCTGCCCGGCACTGGACCTGGCCTGGGTGGCCGCAGGACGTCTGGATGCCGGCTGGTTGGGTGAGAATGACCCGAGCGCCATCGCCGCCGCCATATTGATTTTGCAGGAGTCAGGTGCCCTTATCAGCGATGCGGCGGGGAATCCGGAAATCTCTTCCAGTGCCGAGCTGATTTTCGGCAATCCAAAGTGTTTCAAGCAAATGCTGCAATTCCGACAGGCGGCAGGCGGAAAAAAGTAAATTATAAAGTCGACATAAAACAGACATTAGCCGGGTCTCATTGGCAACCGCAAGACAGCCAACCGACAACAAATATAACAGGACATCAGGCTCTATTATCTCTGCCCCCGAGAAGCAATCTCTGCAGTGGTCGTACAGCTGACTCGTTTTGACACATGGCAGAGAAGAGAACACGCAGACAGCACAGCCTCGTCGATAGTCCTATCCCGGCGACGCTGAAACGCATGACGGGTCCGATGATCATCGGCATGCTCATGATGTTTTCCTTCAACCTCATCGACACGCTGTTCATCAGCATGCTGGGGACGGAACCGCTGTCGGCGATCAGTTTCACTTTTCCCGTAACCTTCATGATCCTGAGTCTGGCCATCGGGCTCGGGATCGGCACCTCGGCAGTCGTCGCGAAATACCTCGGTTGTTGTGAACACGAGAAGGCCAAGCAGGCCTCGACGGTCACCAACTACACCTCCATCCTGCTTGCTCTGATCCTCTCGCTGATTGGCTACATTTTCATGGATGAAATTTTCCTGATGATGGGGGCGCGCGAGGCGCTGCTGCCACAGATTCGCGACTACATGGAAATATGGCTGCCCGCCAGCGCGCTGCTGGTAGGCATGACGACAGCCAACAGCGTGCTGCGCGCCTGTGGCGACACCAAGACCCCCAGCATCGTGATGGCCTCCTCGGGTGTCATCAACGCAATCCTCGACCCGATCCTCATCTTCGGTTTCGGCCCCATCCCCGCATTGGGAATCCAGGGGGCCGCCATCGCCACCCTGATCTCGTGGATCGTGGCTTTTATCTACTTGTTCTACTACCTGACCAAGAAGTTGCAACTCGTATACACGGGCATCCCGTCGCTGAGTATCTTCATCTCCTCCAGTCGCGAGATGTTGCGCATCGGTATTCCCGCATCCGGCGCCAACATGATGACCCCGCTGGCGGCCGGCATCATGACCGCCATCGCTGCCAGCTATGGTGAAAGTACCGTGGCGGCCTTTGGCGTCGGGTCGCGCATTGAGTCTATCGCCTGTCTGCTGGTGCTGGCACTGTCATCCACCCTGCCACCCTTTATCAGCCAGAATCTGGGCGCCGGACGCATGGACCGCATCCACGAGTCTTACCAACTGACGATGAAATTCATCCTCGTCTGGCAGTTGATCGTCTATGTCGCGATGGGATTGCTGGCGTGGGTGATCGCGGCGGTATTCACGGAGGATGAAGCGGTGGCCAGGGCGATTCGGCTGTTCATCTGGATTCTACCGCTGGGGTATGGATTGCAGGGAGTGGTGATCCTGACCAATTCGGCGTTCAACGCCTTGCACAAGCCAATGATGGCGTTGTACCTGAGTACTGCCCGCTTCTTTGTGTTCTATGTGCCACTCGCCTGGCTAGGCAGCACGCTGTTCGGGCTGGCGGGATTCTACGGCGGGGCACTGCTCGGCAATGTCATCATGGCGGCACTCTCATGGCGCACGTTCAAGAGCGCCATGAAATTTGCCTGACAATCAAGCGGGCCTGAAAAAACAGCGAGCCTGGCTCAGCTCTTGAACAGATTGCGGAGGCTGGAAAACAACCCACCCTCCTTCTCGCTCTTGCCCTGCTCTGCCGCTGCGACCACCACTGGCGGTACATATTCTTTGACTACGGGTTCCTTGACAACCGGCTCGGCAGCAACAGCAGCAAACGCCGCCTTCTGCTCGTCATCGACCATGCTGAAGCTCTTGTCTTCCACTTTCGCGACCACCTGCTCACCTGCTTCATCCGGAAAACTCAGGCGGTTGTTGCTCTCCTGGAAGGCCAGCATTTCCTGACAGATGGAGTTGTAATCTTCGGCCGTCAGCAGATCGGGGCGTTCCTTCATGTTGAGCGTGAACTGCTTGTCGTTGGCTGCCGAGAGATAGTGCAGGTTCTTCTTGGTGGTCAGCAGCAGACCTTCTTCCTTGGCGCGGTTATAGAGCGGCGTGCCGCGCAACGGAATGTAGGGGAAGAAGAAGAAAAACTCCGGGGCGATGCGACGGTTAAGCTCCAGCGTCTGACGCATGTTCTCCGCCGTCTCCAGCGGCATGCCGACGATGTTGAAGGTCAGCCGGTTGATGCCTGCCCTCTTGCAATTGTCCGCCGCGTCTATCACCTGCTGATTGGTCATCTTGCGGCCCAGCATGGTGGAGCGATACTTCTCGTCACCACTCTCGATGCCGAACCAGATCGTGTGACACCCGGCCTCTGCGGCTGACTCACAGAACTTCTCGTTCATCACCTCCACGCGGGAGTTGATGGAGAAAGGCAGATGAATCTTCTCTTTGTAGAGCTCGAAGAAGGCGCGCACGAACTTGAGGTTGGAGAGGAACAGTTCATCCCAGAACTCGAAGTAACCGACGTTGTAGCGATCACGCAGACGAATCAGCTCCTCGACCATGGCCTCGGGCTCATACTTGCGCAGGAACTCTTTCTTGGTCTTCCAGCCGTCGAGCAGCGGGGTGTTGCAGCAATAGGTGCAGCGATAGGGACAACCACGCCCTGTCATCACCGGCAATACCACCTTCTCCTTCGGCCCGAAGATCGACGTGTTGACGTCGGTGAACTTGCCGTCCTTCGCGAAGATGTCGTAGTCCGGGAATGGCAGCGCTGCGAGATCGCCGATCTGATGGGGCTCGGTTTTGAAGACTTCGCCGTCACTCAGCTTCTCCCACATGCCGTCGACGGGGCCGTCCTTGCTGCCGCGCAGGAATTGCACGAGGTTGCCGATGGCGTACTCACCATCGCCGACACACATGAAGTCAATATTCGGATTCTCGATGGTCTGCTCCTGAGAGAGCATGGCCTGATAGCCGCCGATGCAGATCGGCAATTCCGGCAGCAATGACTTGAGCACCTGAAAATAGGGCTCCATCGGGTACCAGTGCGGGCTCATTATCGAGAAAGCGATCAGATCCGGTTGCAGGGCAGCGATGCTGCGTGCGTAATTCTCGGGATTGTAGGCCTCGGCGTCGCGCAGGATCAGGACCGGCTTCAGAATCACTTCGACCCACGGATAGTCGCGCTTCAAGTACGCCGACATGCTCGCAAGTGGCATCGCCACTTCATTGCCATCGGGGGAATAGAAGCTGAACACCAGCCGCAGCTTCTTCTTGTCGGCCACTTTGCCAAACCAGCGCGACTTGGCCTGGGGATACATGGGGCGGTCTGAACTTACGGCGATCACATCAGCTATTGAACTCATACGCGGGCTCTGGCTCCAGTTTCAATTCTTCTTCGGGGCGACAGTCTTACGACTTTATATTGTCGCGAAACGGCATTCCCGACTAATTTAGTGGGAAATAGTACCACAAAAATATCGTACAACATCCCTCAAAATTTACCGACTGTTGTCAGGAGGTAGTGTGAAGTCGGCGTGAAGTCGGCGTGTAGTCGGCGTGCTGTTGGCGAGTTTCCATCGGCCCGGTTTTCCACTATTCTTGGCCGCAACAACCACATAGAACAAAGGCTTTTCATGGACGCACTCAGTGCACTGCACACCAGATCCTCAGTCGGCAAGGTCGGCGGCACCGCCCCGGACGACGGTGTCATCAACAACCTCTTTCGAGCCGCCCTGCGCGCACCGGATCACGGTCAACTGCGTCCCTGGCGCTTTCTGCGCATCGAAGGCGCAGCGCTGCAACGGCTCGCGGACCTGTTCGCGGCTGCCGCGCTGCAGGACAATCCCGACCTCAGCTCCGACGAACAGCAGAGTGCTGGCAGCAAGGCATTGCGAGCCCCATTGATCATTGTCAGCATCTCCCGCGCAGCGCCACACGCGAAGATTCCGGTGCTGGAACAGGATCTGTCGGCGGGAGCGGCCACACATGCCATGCTCGTTGCCGCTCATGCACAAGGCCTTGGCGCCGTATGGCGAACCGGTCCAATGGCTTCACATCCGGTGATCACCGAGGCACTGGGGCTGGGGGAAAACGAAAAAATCATCGGCTTCCTGTACATCGGCGTACCGGAAGGCACCGCCCGCCCGCTGCGCGAACTCGCAGTGGACGACTACGTCAAACGCTGGTAGAGAGCGACCTGACCATAAGCCCCTCACGAGAGCACCCAACGATGCGCACTACTGTCTTCTCAACTCCATTGCTGACGCCGCTGTTGCGGGTCATCGCCATCGGCCTGCTCAAGCTCAGTGGCTGGAAGGCCGTGGGCAGGCCGTTGGAAAATGCGCGCTTCGTATTGATCGGCGCGCCACACACCAGCAACTGGGATTTCGTGCTGATGCTGCTGGTGATTCTCAAGCTGCGCATGCGCATCTACTGGATGGGCAAAAACAGCCTGTTTCCCTTCCCGGTCGCGGGGCTGATGAAATGGCTCGGTGGGATTCCGGTGGACCGCAACCGCCATCAGAATCTGGTGGAGCATACGGTCCGCCAGTATCACGAGAACCCGGAACTGGTGGTATTGATTCCGCCGGAAGGAACGCGCAGCAGAGTCAAGGAATGGAAGACGGGCTTTTACCACATTGCCGTCAATGCCGGCGTGCCGGTGCTGATGGGGTATATCGACGCCGCGAAGAAGGAAGCAGGTCTTGCCGACTTCTTTCACCCGAGCGGCGAGATCGAAGCCGACATGCCTGCCATCCGCGCGTTCTATGCCGACAAGACGGGAATCAATCCAGAGAACACTTGAGATTGCACAGCGTCGTCTCGAACACGAACGCCGCATACTCGTCGGTCTGCGTCCCCAGCAGCTGAAACTTCCAGCGCTTGAGGTACCACTGCTGCAGCATGGAGGTCGTGTTGGCGGCCAACAGTGCAATCTTGTCCATGGTGAAGATGCCAGCAGCGACACCCGCCTGAAAAGTATCCCGCAGACGTTCGTCAAACTTCAGTTCCATGCGCATGGCCGCCTCGCGCTGCTCGCGTGACAGGCCTTTTGCCTCCAGATAACAGAAGTAATACCAGGGATGCATGATTTCATTCATGTAGATATCCCCGTAGATGATCGCCTTGAGCCGGTTGACCGGGTCCAGACTGATCACGGCCTGGTCGGACATCACATCGTCGATAGCCTGGCGCAGCACTTCCTCGATCGCGGCAGCCAGATCATCCTTGCTGCCGATATACGCGTACAGACCACCCATGCTGATGTCAGTCTCGCGGCTGAGGTCGCGCAGACTCATGGCCTGAAAACCCTTGGAGTTGGCGAGACGGAAAGTACAGGTAAAAATCTTCTCCAGATTGCCGAGGGCAATCTGCGGATTCTTGATCTGCATTTTCTCCCGATGAGTCTCAAAAACCCGACGCCACAGTGGTTCGCCCTCCAGCACCCAGGTGCGACGGAACGCGTCAATACTGATCTCAGCGGGCCATTGGTTCATTATTACTCAGCCTCTCTAAAAAGAAGGCGTCAGTGTAATCCCATCCCAAACGGGAATTAAACAGTTTTCTATGGTTGCGCGCGCTGTCGGAACCTCCACCACAGGCGGCAGACTGCACAGCCGTGCTATGCTCCGGGCAAGCCCCACACTCACGACAAAGCATCGCCCAATGCACTCAAAAGGAGGCAGACAATGTCACAGTATCAGGCACCATTGCGCGACATGCGCTTCAACATCGAAGAGGTGTTCGACTTCACCTCTCACTACGCCAGTTTTCCACAGGGCCGCGAAGCCAGCCCCGATATCGTCACCGCCGTGCTGGAAAGCGCGGCCGAGTTTGCACAGGAGGTGCTGGCACCTCTGGATGCGGTCGGCGACAAGATTGGGTGCACCTGGCACGATGGCGAGGTCACGACCCCACCCGGTTTCAAGGAAGCCTACGCGCAGTACATCGCCAACGGCTGGACCACGCTGGCGATGCCAACAGAGTTGGACGGCCAGGGGCTGCCCGCCTCACTGGCCGGGTTCTGCATGGAGATCATGTGTTCCGCCAACCATGCCTGGACCATGTATCCCGGCCTCAGCATGGGCGGAATCCAGACCATCGCTGCGCACGCCGATGACGACCTCAAGCGTCGTTACCTGCCGAATCTGATCGCCGGACGCTGGTCTGCCACCATGTGCCTGACCGAGGCGCACTGCGGCTCCGATCTGGGCCTGCTGCGCACGCGCGCCACCCCGGTCGCCGATGGCAGCTATCGCATCAGCGGCAGCAAGATTTTCATCTCCTCCGGGGAGCACGATCTCACCGACAACATCGTTCACATCGTGCTGGCTCGCCTCCCCGACGCGCCTCCCGGTATCAAGGGCATCTCGCTGTTTCTGGTGCCGAAGTTCATGGTCGACGAGAAAGGCCAGCGCGGCGCCCGCAATGCTGTGCGCTGCGGCTCCATAGAACACAAGATGGGCATTCACGGCAATTCCACCTGTGTCATCAATTTCGACGAAGCCACGGGCTATCTGATCAGCCCGCCCCACAAGGGCATGAGCTGCATGTTCACCTTCATCAACGAGTCGCGCATGGGCGTGGCGCAGCAGGCACTGGCGCAGATCGAGGTGTCGCATCAGACCGCGCTGCGCTATGCCCATGACCGTGTGCAATTCCGCGGCAGCGTACGCAGCAATCCCGAGGCCGCCGCCGACCCCATCATCGTGCACCCGGACATTCGTCGCATGCTGCTCACCCAGCGCGCCTTCGCCGAGGGCGGTCGAGCGCTGAGCTACTTCCTCGCCATGCAGACGGATCGCGAGCGCTACAGCGATGATGCTCAGGTTCGCGA
>JAUSMU010000017.1 GCA_030645995.1 Gammaproteobacteria bacterium
CTGGTGGGTTTTGCCATGGTCGCGGTCCTGCGGTGTCGGAGTTATCACAGTGCGTGAAGGTGTGCGGGCATTATAGTCCGGCACGCGCAAGTCCGTCTCGCGCAAATCTGTCCAGGACGAGGCGGCCCAGCGCGGCAATCATCCAGCAGAGATAGATCGTCCACAGATCGTGGGACACGAAGTGGGCCCCCCGCAGCTGCTGCGCCACACCGAACACCAGGCCCGTCGCCATCACTCCCGTCAGCACCTGCCACTGGCGGGCGGGGAAGCGACGTCTCGCGAAGAAGAACAATCCCAGCCAGCAGTAAGCGCCACTGGCATGGCCGGCGGGAAAGCAGTAGCCAGGCTCCTGATTTGCAGGCACTCTCTCGAAGAGCGACGCATAGAGTTTGTCGCCCCCATAGCGGGTCAGGTCCCACGGACAATCGACGTGGGTCGTTTCCTTCAGGATATTCACGATGGCGACAGCGATCAGCGCAATCACCAGCACATAGATCAAGTCGCCTCGATACGTCCGTAGTGGTTCGATCACAAATGACAGCGCAATTGCCAGCAATATGGCCAGCAGTACGATGCCGACGCGATTGCGGCCCTGATCATGAATCAGATTGTTGGTGATCCAGGCATCCTGGAGCCGCCAGCTGCCGCCCTGTAGCCGATACAGCCAGTCGGCAATCTGCAGGTCGGCGCCACTTGTCTCCAATGCCACGATTGCCGCGAGAAATGCCAAGGTAGGAAGGACGAGTAGATTCCTGATTTCTGGAGCGGTCATGCACAGTCTCTTGCTGATGGAGGTGAGTTGGGGTGGAAGCAGTTTAGCAAACGCAGATTTAAGCATCCCTTAAGAGCACGCGTCGAGAATACCCTCAAAATACTCCACACCCTCTGATCGACATCACCTGAGCGGTATTCGTCTATGAACAAGGATTTGCAGGCAGCCTCGGCCAACGTTGCACAATCGGAGACGTCCTTGGTGCGCGGCAGAAGCAGCGCGCTGGCGATTGCGGCGGTCTCGATTCTGTTCACGCTAGTTTACAACTTCGCCTTCTTCCGCAACACCCTCGACCAATATCCCTTGAATGGCGACAACGCCGCGTTCCTGCTGTCACTGGTGGTGTTGCTGACGAGCGTCACGGCACTGGTCTTCGGTCTGATCCTCACGAAATGGACGCTCAAGCCCGTGCTGATGCTGATCTTTCCGCTCGCCGCCGGTGCCAGCTACTTCATGAACAACTACAACATCGTGATCGACTCGGTGATGATCCAGAATGTCCTGGCCACCGATTCACGGGAGACCACGGACCTTTTCAGTATCGAATTGCTGGCTTACATCGCGCTGCTTGGCGTGTTGCCCGCAGTGGCTATCTACAAGCTCAACCTGCGCTGTCATCCATTTCGCATCGAACTTGTGCAGCGCATGAAGTTTATCGGCGTTCTGCTGGTGCTGATCGTTGCCAACGTGGTGCTGATGGGTGGCAATTACGCCAGTTTTGTCCGCGAGCACAAGGTGCTGCGCTACTACGCCAACCCCCTGAGTTTTATGTATTCGGCCGGACGCTATGTCGACGAGCAACTCGCCAGTGCGGCGAGCGGTCCACGCGAGGTGATTGGCAGCGACGCGCGCATTGCCGCATCGGATCATACCCGCGAGCTGCTCATCATGGTCGTGGGCGAGGCGGCCCGTGCCGATCACTTCTCATTGAACGGTTATGAGCGGGAGACCAATCCGCAGCTCGCCAGCCAGGACGTCGTCAGTTATTCGAATGTGTATTCCTGCGCCACCTCGACGGCATTGTCGCTGCCGTGCATGTTTTCGCAGAACGGCAGTGAAGACTTTGATGTCACGGAGGCAAAGCGCCAGGAGAACCTTCTGGATGTACTGCAACATGCGGGCGTGAATGTGCTGTGGCGTGACAACAACTCCGATTCCAAAGGAGTGGCCGCTGGCACGGAGTTTCAGGATTTTCGCAGCGCCGACGTCAATCCGGTGTGCGATGCCGAATGTCGCGACGTGGGAATGCTGAGTGGGCTGGACGACTATATCGTTTCGAAACCCAACGGCGACATCGTGATCGTGCTGCACCAGATGGGCAATCATGGTCCTGCCTATTTCAAGCGCTATCCGCAAGAATACGAGGTCTTCACGCCAGTGTGCGAGACCAATCAGCTGGAAGCCTGCTCGCAGCAGGAGATCATCAATGCCTATGACAACGCGGTGCTGTACACCGATCATTTTCTGGCGAGCGTCATCGAGTTTCTGAAGCCATATGACGACGAGTTCTCCACTGCCATGTTCTACATGGCCGACCATGGTGAATCATTAGGGGAGCACGGCATCTATCTGCATGGGCTGCCCTACATGATTGCACCGGATTCCCAGAAGCATGTTGCCTCCGTCATGTGGTTCGGAGAGTCTTTTGCACAGATCAATAAGGAAGGTTTGCGCGCCCGCGAGGGCGCGTCTTTTTCCCACGACAATTATTTCAATACGGTGCTGGGCATGCTGGAGGTTGAATCGACTGTGTATGACAGCAGCAAGGACATCCTGCACGTCAGCAACGGTGTCTCGGGTCTTGCGGCCAGGTAGTCAAGGCCAGGCGCTGCAGCTGCAGCGAGCATTTTGCAATTAGCGCAGTAGTATCCAAACGCATAGTTGCATAGAATTTCTCGTGCGTTCATAGAGTTCACGTCACTTCCCAGTGCCCACCCCTGGCTGGACCGACGCGCCGAATCATGCCCTCACGTTGGAGCTTGTGAATATTTCGCTCCACGGATCTCTCCGTGATACCGAGTGCGGACGAGAGTTCGGAGATGGTGACATACGAGTTCTCCTGCATGTATTGCAAGATTTTCCCCGACGTTTTCCCCGACGTTTTCCCCGACGTTTCTGAGGGCGCATCTGCCACCAGCGGCAGGTCTTTCGGATGAACGGGGAGTCGCAGTAAAAAATAGCTGCGGTCGTCATCTGTATCGATTTCAGGCAACGGCGAACCGTTGGCTTTCATGGCTCTGAATATCTTGGACAACCCCGTCGAACGCCCTTCAGTCAGCCCCAACTCCTTCAGAAACTCCCCAATCCTGCGATTGCGATAGCGTCGGCTGATTGCTTTACCCGCCTGCAGGTCCACCAGTTTGATGGAGCGATCGGCGCCTGGAAAACTCAGCACGACCAGGTCCTCACGGGAAATTCGGACCTCCACTGGCTCGCGGATTTCATAAGAACGGTGATACACCGCATTAACGACCGCTTCTTCAATCGCTGCCTTTGGAAAGTTCCAAAAGCGTTCGGCTTCCGGACGGTCCGGGTGCTTGATGACGGTTTCCTTCACGTAGTTCCGCAGAATGTAGCTGATGGCATCACGGGTGATATGCCCCAACGGTCCCCGGAATTCTTTCTCCTCGAAGCGATCACCTCCCGCGCCCTCTGGAAACCAGAGCACATCAATCTGTGTGACAGGAAAGAAGCGCTGTGGATTCTCATTGAAGAACAACAGACCCACATTCTGCGGCAGTGGTGCCTCAGCCGGGCCAGCGACAACATGCAGTTGCCTGCCCAGTGCCTCCACTGACAATGCCGGTACTTCACTTGCCAGTTCGCTACCCACTTCACTCAGGAAGTCTGCCATCAAGCCAAGTGAAAGATCGGTGACACTGGCATTTTGACTAACACGATCATCAAAGGGCACAGAGGCCGTGAGCCCGATAAGCTCTCGTTCGTCCTCTCCTCTTGCTTCAACGGTGCTGCTGTAGCGGCGAATGTAGTAGCGGAATTCTTTGACCTTCGCGATCACTGATCTAGGCACTTTGTAGGGCCGATGCAAGCCGCCCGCGGCCCAGAGCACCAGTAGATGTCGGTTTTCGTAAACTTCTATGCTGAGTGACGGAAAGTATGGGGGTTGAATGAGTTGGCAATAGCCCAGTAATTCCTGTTGGATGCGGTCCAACTGGTCTTGTGCAACACCCAGCGGCGGAAACAAAGGGTTGCCATTGGCATCGCAATCCTGGCCTATCACGACATAGCCGCCGCCGAGATTTTCAAAATCATTCGCGAAGGCGCAGAGCGTGCGCAGTATAGGGTCGGGATTCCAGCCCGCTTTGTATTCGATGCGCTCGCCTTCGACCTGACGTTGGCGAATGAGGGATTCGAGGTTTATCGGGAGTTTCGACAGCATAGGCGTCTTCCTTGACGAAAATTGTGGTTCTGTATGAGCCTGCCTTGCAGGCGACTAAATCATCAACGCCAACCGCGTCGCCTGATCGATGGCGCGCTTGGCATCGAGTTCGGCAGCGACATCCGCACCACCGACCAGATGGAAGGGCTTATGCAATCCTTCCACCAGTTCGCGCAGGGGTTCCTGTCCCGCGCAGATCACGATGTTGTCCACCGCCAGCACTTTCGGTTCTCCGTTGATGACCACATGCAGGCCGGTGGCGTCGATGCGGTCATATTCGCAACCCGAGAACATCTGCACGTTTTTCTTCATTAACCCCAGTCGGTGAATCCAGCCGGTGGTCTTGCCCAGATTCGCACCGACTTTCGTTTGCTTGCGCTGCAGCAGAAAAATGCGGCGCGGTGATGGCTCGACTTCAGCACAGATGCCTTCGATGCCGCCGCGCGCCTGCAGGCTCATGTCTACACCCCATTCGCGCATGAACTGTGCGATGTTCTGACTCGCCGAGGTTGCGCCATGACTGAGGAATTCGGCCACGTCGAAACCGATGCCGCCTGCGCCGATGATGGCGACGCTTTTGCCGACGCTGACGCGGCCCGCGACGACATCGACATAACGCAGCACGCGCCCCTGCGCGATGCCTTCGTCGATGCCGGGAATCTCGGGTGTGCGCGGCGCGATGCCGGTGGCGAGAACGATTTCGTCAAAGTCGCCGCCATTGAGAGCCGCCACATCAACGCGCTGATTCAAGCGTAGCGTGACCGCCAGTTGCTGCAGCCGCACACCGAAATAACGCAGCGTCTCGTTGAATTCTTCTTTGCCCGGAATGCGTTTGGCCAGATTGAACTGACCTCCGATTTCAGCGGCAGCGTCAAAGAGTGTCACGTGATGCCCGCGCTCGGCAGCGGTGACGGCGAAGGCGAGGCCCGCCGGGCCTGCGCCCACCACGGCGAATTTTTTCACTGATGTCGCTGCGGTAATCTTCAACTCCATTTCGTGACACGCACGCGGGTTGACGAGGCAACTGGTGAGCTGACCATTGAAGATGTGATCGAGACAGGCCTGATTGCAGCCGATGCAGGTGTTGATCTCGTCGCTGCGCCCGGCGGCGGCCTTGCTGACGAACTGTGCGTCGGCAAGGAACGGACGCGCCATCGAGATCATGTCAGCGTCGCCGCGCGCCAGCACCTGTTCCGCCACTTCTGGCGTATTGATGCGGTTGGAGGTGATGACGGGCACGGGCAACTCGGCACGGAACTTCGCCGTCACCCAGGTGAAGGCGGCACGTGGCACCTTGGTGGCGATGGTGGGAATCTGCGCTTCGTGCCAGCCGATGCCGGTGTTGATGATCGTGACACCGGCTGCCGCCAGCGTCTTGCCCAGCAGCACGGTCTCATCGAAGCGGCTGCCGCCTTCCACCAGGTCGAGCATCGAGAGCCGGAAGATGATGATGAAGTGCGGGCCGACGCGCTCACGGGTGCGGCGCACTATTGTCAGCGCCAGGCGAATGCGATTCTCAAAACTGCCGCCCCAGCGGTCCTGCCGCTGATTGGTGCGCAGCGCGATGAATTCGTTGATGAAGTAGCCTTCCGAACCCATGATCTCCACGCCATCGTAACCGGCCTGTTGACAGAACACGGCGAACTCGGCGAAGTCCTCGATCTGCTGCAGTATCTGTTCTTCACTCGCCTCGGCGGGTACAAGCCGATTGATGGGCGCCTGAATGGCAGAAGGGGCGATCAGATTTTCAGTGCGAGAATAGCGGCCGGTGTGCAGGATCTGCAGGCAGATTTTGCCGCCGTGCTGGTGCACGGCAGCGGTGATGATGCGGTGTTTCTCGATGGCGCCGGGTTGTCGGTAGACCGGTTCTTCGCCCGCCGGCAGGCAGTGGGCATTGGGCATGAATCCGCCGGTGACGATAAGCGCAACTCCCCCTGCGGCGCGTTCACCATAGAACGCGGCCATCCGCTCATGGGCATCCGGAATGTCTTCCAGCCCGGTATGCATGGAACCCATGAGCACGCGGTTGCGCAATTGGGTGAACCCCAGGTCGAGGGGCTTCAGCAGATGTGGGTACTGTCGATGCAGGAGCAGCTGAGGAGAGGAGCCGCCGCGCACTCAGTCGCCGACTCGCACAGTGAGGATGTCGCAATGCGCGCCGTGCAGCACCTTGTTGGCGGTCGAACCCAGTAGCAGCTTCCAGCCCGAGCGGCCGTGGCTGCCGATGACAATCAGATCGCTGCCCAGCTCCTCCGCCTTGGCGCGCACTTCGGTGGCAGCGCTGCCGACCATGGTGTGCTGACGGTCAGAGGGAATGTCGAAGTCTCTGCCGATGTCCGCCATGCGCTCGGTCGCGATCTCGATGGCCTCCTCCTGCAGTTTGCTGATGTTGATCGCGTAGGCGTCGATGGGGTAGGCCGCCGACACCGGTTCCACCACATGAATCAGGCTCAGGTGGGCGGCATCGCCGTCGGCGAGCTGTCGGGCTCGAGCGATGACCTTGTCGGATTCGTTGGACAGATCTATCGCAACCAATATTTTTTTGTATGTGCTCATCGGTGTCTCCTTGGCTCTACCATGTGGTGAGTGTTTCTGCAGTGTAAACGAGACGATAGCGGTTTAGTAGCGGGCGATTTGTGGGAGCGAACCCGCTCGCGATAGCCCTGACTAGAGTCAAAGATAAGGCGAAAACAACCACGCAAGCGAATCCCTCAGGCGTTCCGGCACCGAGCGTCGCTCGATCTCTTCCCGTGTCACGCGTCGCGCCTGTTCGCGCCGGGCACTGAAGTAGCCGCTCAATTGCGCATTGAGATCACTGGAAAACAATTCCACACCCAGCTCGTAATTCAGGCGCAGGCTGCGCGGGTCCAGATTGGAGGAGCCGATCAGCGCGTACTGGTCATCGATCAGCAGCAGCTTCGAGTGCACGAAAGGCGGCGGTTGATAGAACACATTGACGTCGTATTTCAGAACCTGTCGCAGAAAATTGCGGCAGGCCCAGTGTGCGGGTTTGATGTTGTTGTATCCGGGCAAGAGTATCTGTACGTCGACGCCACGCAGATAGGCCGCATGCAGCGCGCCAATCAGGTCCAGCGTCGGCAGAAAATAGGGCGTCATGATCCAGACCTTGTGTTGCGCGGCCGAGACCACACCGAGGATCAGGTCGTTGATGCGATCCAGGTCCTTGTTGGGCCCATCCAGAATCAGGCGACTCCACGCCGGTGCGTCGATGTGAATGCGGTTGCAGTGTTGGAACGGCCCCAGGTGGCGGGTGCCCTGGCAGTAATGCCAGTCGCGTCGGAAGGCCCATTCCAGTTCGTCGACAATGCGCCCGCGCATACGGAAGTGAATGTCCATGGCGCGATTCCAATGACCGAGCCTTTCGCTCAAATGGCGGATGCCGATGTTGGCGCCGCCGGTGAAGGCAAAGACGCCATCGACGACCAGCACCTTGCGATGGCTGCGCATGTTGAGGTCCAGCGCCGGAGGGATCAGCGTGATGGGATTGAAGCGGACGAAGTCGATCTGATGGCGACGCAACAAGCCGCCGATGCGGGGCAGACTCGTGAACTCGCCCATGCCATCGACGATGACCTTGACCTCGACACCGCGCTCACGCGCCGCCGCCAGCGCCTGCACAAATTGCCGTCCGGTCTCGTCATTGTCGAAGATATAGGTGCTCAGCAGAATGCGCCTGGTCGCCGTATTGATTGCCTCCAGCATCGCCGGATAGAGCGCCTCGCCGTTCTCCAGAATCACAATCTCGTCACAAGAACTCAGGCCCTTCTTGATGATGCGCTCGCCGACCATGGACAGCGGGCGAAAGTCGGTGCCAGGCGGCTCGTTCAGAGTGTCGCTGGAATCCTTCAGCAGCTTGGTGAGGTAGGTCTTGCGGGCGCGCTTGGAGACGCGATTGAGGCCGAACAGCAGATAGAGGATGGGGCCTGCCAGCGGCAGGATGATGCACAGTGCAATCCAGCCGAATGCGGCGCTGGAGTCGAGCTTGGTAAGCAACGCATGCCCGGCCGCACCCACGGCCAGGGCGATCAGCAGCGGCGGCAGAATCCATAGCAGTGCATCCGACACGATCAAGAGTCATTCCTCGTTTACAGCGTGATGCGGACATCCGCCAGCAGGGCGCGGTGGTCCGAGAATTCCCGCCAGTTTTCCCCCGCGATGCTATCGCAGAAGGATATCTTCGCGCCGCGCACGTAGATCCGGTCCATGGCCAGCATGGGCAGGAATGCCGGGTAGGTGCGGGCACAGTGCCCCCGCGTGTGTTCATGCACTTCGGTCAGCTGCAGCGTCTCCAGTAGAAGTCGATGCCCGGTCTTGCGCCAGTCGTTGAAATCGCCGGCCACGATGAGCGGCGCGGAGGGTGGCACATTTTCATGAATGTGACGCACCAGGTGGGCGATCTGCAGTTTGCGCTCACGTTCGAACAGCCCCAGATGCACGCAGATCAGGTGCAGGTTGCCACCGCGTTCGCCTTGAATGGTGCCATGTAAAAAACCGCGCTGAGAGAAGCTCAGCACCGAGGCATTGATGTTGTCCCATTGCACGAAGGGCAGCTCGCTGAGAATGGCGTTGCCGTGGTGGCCATGCTGATAGATCGCATTCTTGCCGTAGGCATGATGAGTCCATACCGTGTCGGCGAGGTATTCCAGCTGGGTCTGGGAGGGCCAGCTCGACACTTGCTTCTGGTGCTTGTGGTTGGCGCCCACCACTTCCTGCAGAAACACGATGTTGGCGCCGCTGTCGCGCAGGCACTGCCGAATCTTGCCGAGGACCAGTCGTTTCGGGCCGAGAGCAAAGCCCTTGTGGATGTTGAGACTGAGGACGCGAAATTCCTGAGTGAGCATGGCGTGAGTGCTGGCCTTCCGACGACTGATGTCCAAAACAAATGTCAGGCTATGGTAGCAGCTCTAGAACCAGAAGCGCACACCGGC
>JAUSMU010000019.1 GCA_030645995.1 Gammaproteobacteria bacterium
GGGCATCTCAGCCGCCCTTATGGCAAGAAGATCTCGGCGGAGAACGCCGTGCAGATTCTGCAGCAGAAGCTCAATCCCTATTTTCCGCCCGGTGATATCCGCGTGATTCTCAGCGATGGCATCGTGTCCGACGCGGCGGCCGGTGGCGATTACATCAAGATCAATCAGGACTCGGAGTTTTCCGAATTCGATCTGCAGATTCTCGAAGTGCATGAAGGCTGGGTGCATGTCGGCACGACACTGAACGGGCGCAAGCAACCGTGGGCGACCTGGCTCAGCGTGGGTTCGCCGCGTGTCACCGCCTGTCAGGAGGGCCTCGCCGTGTTGATGGAGACGCTCACCTTCAGCTCGTATCCCCAGCGTGCGTTGCGCGTGAGCGACCGCGTGGTGGCCGTCGACATGGCCGAGCAGGGCGCCGACTTCATTCAGGTCTACCGGTTCTTCGTCGAGCGCGGGCTCAGCGAGCACGAGAGCTATCGCATCACCCAGCGCGTGTTCCGAGGCGGCACACTCTCCGGCGGTTCGGTCTTCACCAAGGACCTCTCCTATCTGCGTGGTTTCGTCGAGAACGTCAACTTCCTGCGCAGCGCCATCAACTCCGGTGTGCCCGAGATCATTCCGATGCTCTTTGTGGGCAAGGTGACCCTGGACGATGTGCCGATTCTTTATCAGCACTACCTTGAAGGAACGATTGTCGGCCCCCAACATATACCTGCCATGTTCCGAAACATGAATGGATTGTACGTGTGGTTCGGGTTCGCCAGTGGTATTAGCGTGGTCAACAGTATTCGGGTGCAGAAGCACTTCGATCTGATGTTCCGCAAGATGCCCAAGAGCGATCCGCTCTACGACACGCAGCAGCAACCCATGCATCAGCCTCAGCACCGGGCGGCGCAGGAAGCAGCGCGCTCCGCTGAGAACAGACTCTTTGAGGATTTGACGTAATGAAACGCATCGCTTTGTTTTTGATGACCAACCTGGCCATCATTTTTGTCTTGAGCATCACTCTGCGCCTGCTCGGCGTCGAGCGCATTCTCGACGAGCAGGGCGCAGGCCTGGACCTGAACAACCTGCTGGTGTTCGCCTCGGTGTTCGGCTTCGGCGGCGCCTTCATTTCACTCGCCATGTCCAAGTGGATCGCCAAACGTTCCACTGGTGCGCGCGTCATCACGCAGCCGGGCAACAGCACCGAGCAGTGGCTGCTGAGTACCGTCGCTCGTCAGGCGCAACAGGCTGGCATCGGCATGCCCGAGGTCGCCATCTTCGATTCGCCCCAGGTCAACGCCTTCGCCACGGGAGCCTCACGCAACAAAGCACTGGTCGCCGTCAGTTCTGGTTTGCTGCAAAGCATGACCCGGCAGGAAGCCGAGGCCGTGCTCGCTCATGAAATCAGCCACGTCGCCAATGGCGACATGATTACACTCACGCTGATTCAGGGTGTGGTGAACACTTTCGTCATTTTCTTCTCCCGCGTCATCGGCCACTTCGTCGACCGCGTGGTCTTCAAGACCGAGCGTGGCCACGGCCCTGCCTTCTGGGTGACCACCATCATCGCCGAACTGGTGCTGGGCATCCTCGCCTCGATGATCGTGATGTGGTTCAGCAGGCAGCGTGAGTTCCGCGCCGATTCAGGCGGTGCGTCGCTGGCGGGCAGGCAGAACATGATCGCGGCGCTGGAGCGTCTGCAGATGGGGCAGTCCGCCGCGCTGCCGGATGAATTGGTGGCCTTCGGCATCAACAGCAAGGGCAGCCACTCCTTCTCGCGACTGTTCATGTCGCACCCGCCGTTGGCCGAGAGGATTGCAGCGCTGCGCAACGCCTGAACCCCGCCTTCCCCAAAGGGCCGGAGTTGATTGACGAAAGTCAGTCGG
>JAUSMU010000029.1 GCA_030645995.1 Gammaproteobacteria bacterium
ATTTTGTTGCTCTCCACTTCCTGTGCACTGGCTACCCCGACCCCGCCAATAATGGCGCCCACACAGGAGATCGCTGCAAGCGTCAGAATCGCCACCAGCTTGCGTGGCAAAGCCGCGTAAATAACCTTTCTCGACGACACCCCGTTCATTGGAACTCCTGCAAAGGGAAATGAATGGAATTTGCGGCAAGCATAGCCCAGTTCGGGGGACTTTAACAAAGCAACGCAATGGCTTTGATTTGACAGTAAATATCCATCCCATTTATCAACCCCATCTGTTGACAGGAGTACTCTGAAATTCTGGCCAACAAAAGCTCGTCGGACCCCGCCAGACGCAACTGGATCAGCTGCTGCCCTTTATTGTCCGAGGCTGACAACTGCGTGATCGTGGCTTGCAGGATGTTCAGAATACTGCTGCCCACCGGCCTCTGATTGCACAGGCTGACATCCCGCGCGTTGATGCGCAGACGGATGTCCTGTCGCTGTCCGGCCGTGATGCGCGGGACATAGACTCTGTCACCCGCAGCCGTACTCAGCACCGAGAGATGGCAGGGACCATCGAGCTCGACGATATCGCAGTGAATCACACTGAAGGCTTCGTCAGTGCGGGCCAGCGGCGAATCCACCCTGCCCAGCACGTCGGCCAAAGGGCCTTGGGCCAGCACAGTCCCCTCTTCCATCAACAGCAGGTGATCCGCCAGGCGGGCCACCTCGTCAGGAGCATGACTGACATAGAGGACGGGTATACCGGCGCTGGCAAACAAGCGATCCAGAAATGGCAGGATTTCCTCTTTGCTGTGCAGATCGAGCGCGGCCAGCGGCTCGTCCATCAACAACAGCGCGGGAGAACTCAGCAGCGCCCTGGCTATCGCCACGCGCTGCTTCTCTCCGCCTGAAAGCGTGACGGGATTGCGCCAGAGGAAATTCTCCAGCCCAAGCAGAGCGGTGACCTCATCGAATGCAGGCACTCCCCTCTGCACATCGCCTTGCACATCGCCTTGCACACCGTCCCGCCCCCCTCTCTGCGCCCCACGGCCAACGCTGCGTTTCAGTGCATATTCGAGGTTGCCGCGCACGCAGAGATGCGGAAACAATCCGGGCTCTTGAAAGACATAACCCACTCGGCGCTGATGCACAGGAACGTTGATCCCCTGCCCCAGCCAGGTCACGCCATTGACGCTGATTGCACCGCCTGGTTGTGGAGTCTCCAGGCCCGCGAGCGCACGCAGAAGCGTGCTCTTGCCAGAACCAGAGCGCCCAAAGACCGCAGTAACGCCCTGCCCTGGCGCCTCGAACTGCGCCTGCAGGGTGAAAGCGCCTCTGCTCAGACTGACATTGGCGCGAATAGTCATACCTTCACCATGTCGAAGCGCCTGTTCAGTCCATACACGATCAATAGCAAGAAAAAGGAGAACACCAGGAGACTGCCGGCAAGCCAGTGTGCGCTGGCGTATTCGAGCGACTCCACATGGTCATAGATCGCTATCGACAGCACTTGAGTCTGGCCCGGGATATTGCCACCGATCATCAAGACAACGCCGAACTCCCCCAGCGTGTGAGCGAAGCCCAGCACCGCAGCGGTGAGGTATCCGGATCGGGAAAGCGGTACTACGATGGTGAGAAAGCGATCCAGCGGGCGCGCTCCAAGGGTAGCGGCGACTTCCAGTGGAGCCCGACCAATTCCGGAAAAGGTACTCTGCAGGGGTTGCACCACGAACGGCAGCGAATAGACGACGGACCCGAGCACCAGACCGGTGAAGCTGAATGCCAGAGGGCGAACTCCGAGCCAGTTCGTGAACTGCCCGATCGGACCGTCCGGACCCATGGCGACGAGCAGATAGAAGCCAATCACTGTCGGAGGTAGAACCAATGGCAGAGCGACGGCGGCCTCTATTACCGCCTTGTAGCGCCAGCGCGAATTGGCCAGCCACCACGCCAGCGGTGTCCCCACCATCAGCAGCGTCAGCGCCGTAATCAGCGCCAGTCGCAGGGTAATCCACAAAGCTGCTATGTCATTCTCGAACAGCATGAGCCACCTATGGTTCGACCGCTGCAGCGGCATGAGGGACACCATAGCCGCTCGCGGCGATGAGTGCCAACGTGGATGGCTTCAGCAAGTAGGCAACAAATTCGCGAGCGGGAGCGCTGTCCTTCAGCACGATCAACTCCTGCGTCAACGGCGCGTGCAGACTCTCAGGGACCAGCCAATGCGAACCGGCTGCGCCATTTTCCAGCACCTGGGAATAAGCCACGAGACCCAACTCGGCATTCCCGCTGTCAACAAACTGATAGGCCTGCGCGATGTTTTCGCCTTGAACCAGCCTTGGGGAGAGTCGCTCGTATTGACCGAGTGCGGTAAGCACCTCGACGGCCGCCTTGCCATAGGGAGCCAGGCGCGGATTGGCAATCGAAAGTCGACGGAAATCGCCGTCCGCCAATATAGCGCCTTGAGCATCAACATAGCCGGGGATTCGACTCCAGAGCGACAGACGACCGGTCGCATAGACTGCTCTGGTGCCAGAGACAGCTCTGCCCTCCTCTTCCAGCCGCGCCGTCACCTCGGCATCGGCAGCCAGAAACACGTCATAAGGGGCGCCATTGACGATCTGTGCATAGTGTCTGCCGGTCGCCCCACTGACGATGGTCACCACGTGTCCGGACGAGCGCTCAAATTCCGGCGCAAGTTTCTCCAGAGTAGGGGTAAAATTCGATGCAACTGCCACCACCACCTCGGCTGCCTGCAGGTGTCCTGTTCCACAACCAAGGCACAATAGCGTCATGAACACTTTAAATTTCAATCGTCGAACCCCATTGAGTTGAACCAGAAGGTGTATTGGAAAGCGCTATGTAGAATAGTACATAACGAATGAGTGGTTCAATGACTAAATCCACGGCCCCGGCGATGTTGAGAAGCATTCTATGACCAGATCCAAAAGCCCGCGCGCGCTTTTCGATACGCTCGAGGAAATGCCCAATCCCTTCAAACATCCTGCGCAAAGCGTCGAGTATCTCCTCGCGGACCCGGTCGACAACGCGCTCGACGACTACCGACTCGCCAATGAATTCCTGTACAGCTATCGCGGCAGTCCCGACACCTTTTCCACCTATCGTCGCGAGATCGAACATTTTCTCCAGTGGTGCTGGCTCGTGGCGCGCAAGCCGGTGGGCAGCATCCAGCGCGAAGACATCGAGGCTTATGTCGAATTTACCAGGGAACCGCCGACGTCCTGGATCGGCGAGAAGAATGTCGCCCGCTTCGTCACTCGCAACGGCCAGCGCGAACCGAATGAGGAGTGGCGTCCCTATGTGTGCGGCGGCGGGACATATGTCTGCTCGCAATCTGCACTGCAGTCTCTGTTCAGTGTATTGAGCAGCTACTTCAACTTTTTGATTCAGGAAAAGCACGTTGCCGCCAATCCGGTGGCGCAGATCCGGCAGAAGAGCAAATTCCTGCGCAAGCATCAGGCCAAAGGGCAGGTCCGGCGCCTCTCCCCCATTCAGTGGTCTTGTGTGATTGAGGCTGCAGAGGAGCTGGCGATTGCGGATCCGGTCAACCACGAACGCACTTTATTCATCATGAATGCTCTCTTTGCCATGTACCTGCGTATATCAGAGTTGGTAGAGACACCGCGCTGGGCGCCGCAGATGGGACATTTTCAGCCGGACTCCGAAGATAATTGGTGGTTCACCACCGTCGGAAAAGGCAACAAGGAACGTGAGGTATCGGTGAGCGATGAGATGCTCAATGCTCTGCGCCGCTACAGGCTGTCGCGAGGCCTCAGCTCCCTGCCCACTCCCGGAGAAGCCACGGCCCTTATTCACAAGACCAGAGGCAAGGGCGGCATCACCAGCACTCGCCAGATACGCGGTATTGTGCAGAAATGTTTCGATTGCGCGGAAGAAAAACTGCGCAAAGGCGGTTTCCCTGAGGAGGCCGAGCGACTGAGCGCCGCGACTGTCCACTGGCTGCGTCACACCGGCATCTCCGAGGATGTGAAAATTCGCCCGCGAGAGCATGTACGTGACGATGCGGGACACGGCTCCAGCGCCATTACCGATCGCTATATCGATGTTGAACGTACGGAACGGCATGCTTCGGCAAGAAGCAAGCAGATCAAGGGCTGAAGCCTGCCTGGTCCTGGAAAAAATACAGTAAGGTGGCTTCCTGAAGCGGTGGCTTCGCGTTAGACTCAATCAACAGTCATAGCAGTGGCTTAATACACAGACAATGTGACGGTACGGTGCGATATGAAAAGGTCAGTATTTACAGTTTCAAGAAAGTTCGGACTAAGTACCTTTCGTGACAAGAGCAGGCTCGCCTCGGCAATTGCCCTGACGTTGATGTTCGGCGCGGGGTCCACGTATGCTCAGGTCGAGACGCCGGAGCCTGAAATACTGAACCCGGTGCTGGAGCTGGATGCACTTTACACAGAACTGTCCTCAGAGCCGGTATATGGGCAAACCGCTGCCGCGCTGCTGGCAGAGCTGGAGGAAAAGCACTACTCGCGTGTGCTTTTCGATGACCAGTTCTCGCAGAAGGTCTTCGATGCCTTTATTGAGGGACTGGACAGCTCCAAGTTGTATTTCCTGCAATCGGACATCGACGCTCTCGGTGCGTATCGCAACGGGCTCGATGACACACTGAAAAGTGGCAGCATCGATCCCGCCTTCGAGATCTACAATCTGTATTACAAACGCCTGCTGGAGCGGCTGATCTACGCCATCAATCACGTCGAAAATTCATTGGATACCGTCGACTTCAGCATCGATGAATCCATCGAGATCGATCGCGAAGAAGCCCCCTATGCCACGACAACGGAAGAGCTGGACGAACTCTGGCGGCAGCGCGTCAAGAACAGCGCATTGAGCCTGAAGCTCGCCAATCTTGATATTCCGACCATCAAAGAGCGTCTGAGCAAGCGTTACCGCACCCAGCTGAACCAGATACTCAAAACCAACAACCGCGACATCTTCCAGTCCTATCTGACAACTGTCGCCAGCACCATTGATCCACACACCAGCTACTTCTCGCCGCGCGAGTCCGAGAACTTCAACATGGGCCTGCGTCTGTCCTTGCAGGGCATTGGCGCTCAACTGACGACGGACGAGGAATACACCAAGGTCGTCGAGCTCATCAAAGGTGGCCCGGCAGAGCGCGGCAGCGAACTGCAGGCTGGCGACCGCATCATCGGCATCGCCCAAGGCGTTGACGGCGAAATGAAGGACGTCATCGGTCTGCGCCTCGACGATGTCGTCGATCAGATCCGTGGCGAGAAAGACACCGTCGTGCGCCTGAACGTCATCCCGGCAGAGGCCACCGGCGAGACCGAGGCCCACGTCGTCAGCATCACCCGCGATACGGTGAAGCTGGAAGATCAGTCCGCCAAGAAAGAAGTCATTGAGGTGACCTACAACGAGGGCACCTACAAGGTGGGCGTCATCAAACTGCCAACCTTCTACTTCGACTTTGAAGCCGCCTCAGCTGGCCAGCCGGATTTCAAAAGCTCCACACGTGACGTGAAGGCTTTGCTGGAAGAGCTCAAGGCCGAGGGCGTAGACGCGGTGGTCATGGACCTGCGCGACAATGGTGGCGGCTCTCTCACGGAAGCCAACGACCTGGTGGGCCTGTTCATCGACACCGGCAACACCGTGCAGATCCGCTACTCGGGCCTGCGCAACGGCTTTGTGCGCGCCTATGGCGATGGCAACCCGGAAATCACCTATGACGGCCCGCTCGGTGTACTGGTCAACCGTGCCAGCGCCTCTGCCTCGGAGATCTTTGCCGGCGCGATTCAGGACTACCAGCGCGGCATCATTCTGGGCGGCCAGACCTTCGGCAAGGGCACCGTGCAGGAAATCATCCCGATGGAGTACGGCCAGGTGAAACTGACCCGCTCCAAGTTCTATCGAATCTCCGGTGCCAGCACTCAGCACCGTGGTGTCATGCCCGACATCGCCTTCCCTGATCGCTACACAGCAATCGAGGAAATGGGCGAGAGCAATCTCGATGGCGCCCTGCCCTGGGATACCGTGCGTCCGGTAGAGTACAACACCTACTTCCCGATCAAGGAAGTGCTACCCGGTCTGCAGACTCTGCACAATGATCGCGTCGCCACAGATCCGGATTTCATTTATCTGGCGAACCAGATTGAACGCACCAAAGTACTGCGCGAGAGGACTACCCTCTCCCTCAACGAGGCTGTCGTCAGAAAAGAACGCGATGACAACCGTCTCGAAGAGTTCAATGCCAACAACATGCGTCTGTTCCTGAAGGGCCTGCCCGTTGAGGAATGGAAGGAGCCGACGGAAGAGGAACTCGATCCTGATGCCGACATCGCGGCAGTCACAGACGAGGAAGAGGCTGACGAGAAAAAAGAGGAAGATCCGCTTCTCGTAGAAAGCAGTTACGTCCTTATCGACATGGCGCAGTTGCTCGGCAGCCCGATGACTGCCGATGTCAGCACTGGTCTGAACGCCGCGTCGCGTTAAACCCTGATGCCCCCCAAAAAAAGGCCCTCACTTGAGGGCCTTTTTTTTTGCTCGAAGGTTACATCGCGAAACTCACGCCCTTAAACTCAAGAGCCCAGCCTGTAACGCAACTTCACGACCAGCTGGCTGCCCAGCGGATTGTCCCACGAGTTCTCGAACATCTCGTCGAACTGCATCAAGGCGCTGCGGTGGTTGTCTCCTTTCGTATACACGATGAAAAGGTCAGACAACGGCGCTATCTGCCAGCGGTAACGCAATTGAAAGTTCAGCTGTGACAAGCCGAAGCTGTCAGTCGGTCCGGCAGGTTTTGCCACTTTCACCAGATCGCGGTTCTTGGTTGGCAGGTGCCTCGGCAGGTTGTAGAACTCGTCCTCGACCGCTTCGATGCCCACCCACTGCAGTGCCATACTCAACTGTTGACGTGAAGACAGGAAGTAATCGAAAGTCATATCCAGACGCCACTGGTCTGCATCGAAGGTCGTGAAGTTCTGACGCTCCTGGTGCAGCAGCCAGCCGTTGCGGTCGTCGTAGGTCACGTCGGTGCCTAAGGCGATGTTGTCGCGCGGACGCCACGTAATACCTGCGTTGGCCTGCTGGCTGTCCCCTCCTGTAAACTCACCGGAAGTCCCGAATCCAAACGTGTAGCTCACCGGCAGCGCGGTATTGGTCTGGTAACTGAAGCTGGAGTTGACCCGTTCGCTGGTGGCAAAGGTGCCGTTGCCGAAACTGTTCTGGTCATCGTAGCGCTTGGGAAAGTGTTGCAGCCCCAGGTTGATACGATCCAGGTTGTTCAAGGTGACGGTCGCCGCCAGCACCGGGAAGGCGTTATTGGTGCGATCCCCGGCGGCGTTTTCCTCGTAGCGCATGAAGGGGTTGAAGCGGAAGTTGCGCACCCGCTTCAGATCAGACTTCACCCACTCGAAGCGATACCAGATCTCGCGCGAATCGGCACGCTCCTGGAAACCGAAGTCGTTGACGTTGAAGGTCTCGTCCAGATAGGTCAGCTGCACCGTGTGGCGCAGGCCTGGTCGCGGCGTATACACGATATCCGCGAACGCACCGCCACCCGAGCCGACATCACCGGAATCGGTGTTGAGGAGCTGTCCGTCGACATTCCAGCGTCCACCCTGAGTCAGGTAGTGGAAGTCCACCGCGTGGACCTCAGCGTCCGAATCCGGGTGCTGTACCAGCGAGCCGATGTAGCCCAGCCCCCGATAGGCGGCACCCTGATTGTCCTCATAGATCATGCGGAACGTGGCAAAGTCGCGGCCGTCCTGAGAGTAACGTGCATTGCCCACGGCAAACTCGCTTTCGTCCTCGATCGCCGTCATCACGCCATAACGCACAGCCCCGACCTGCCCTGTGGCCTTCACGGCCCCCAGCAGATCGGCCGGGCGAATGCGTTCGCGAACCGGCAGGCTGACACCCCGGGGAAGATCGGGAGCTCGCGGCCTTGCGCCAATGCGGCGCGTGTTGACCACGGAGAGGCGCTTGCCATTGGCGCCAGTGGAGCGCGGCGTGGTGTTGAACACCTCCTGACCTTCCTGGAAGAACAACCGCTTTTCCGGAAAAAAGGTTTCGTTGGCAGTGAGGTTGACCACCACGTTATCGGACTCGGTCGAACCGAAGTCCGGATTCGCGGCAGCAGTCAGCTGGAAATTGCTCGAAGGACGCCAGAACACATCGAAACCGGCCTTATAGTCGATATCACTGTCGATCTCGTCGAAGGTCGACGAGGCATAAGGGAATATGCTCCACTGCTGGCGAACGTCGACGCCCTCCAGTTGCAGCAGCGGCAGATTACTCATGAAGATCGAGTCGGATTCTGTAATCGCGGGCCACGCCCAGGTCTGATTCAGGTGGGCAACCTTGCGCTCGGTATAGATGCCAATGCGACGTACACCATCCTCGCGCGGCATCGCCATCTGCCCCCAGGGGATGAAAAATTCTGCGGACCAGCCCCGTGCCGTCTCCTGCGTGGCGCCATACCAGGCACCATCCCACTGCGTGCTGTATTGGCGTTCTGGCAACACCGTGCCATCGGCCTGGTTGTCTCCCAGGCCCAGTGACATCCAATAGGCGAACAAGCCCTCACCCGAGGTATCCAGCGTGATGGAGACTTTGTCACGATTCAGCGCGATATTGTCGCGGGTGCTGATGCGCTGCACGATGGTGTCGGCAGGTTGCTCCATGTCGAAGGAGATATACATCCCGCGTTCGGTGTAGAAAATCCGTGCATCGGTGGCATAAGGCACACCATCGAGAGTCTCGGGGTCGATCACCCGCATCTGGTTTATGGGGGCGACCCGCCCCCAGGCTGCCTCGTCAATAATGCCGTCGACGTCGATATCAACTTCTGCGTGATCGAAGCGTTGCAACGGGATGGCTGGCCCCCTGCCCAGGTTGACCTCCACACCAGCGTCCGGTGCTGTGGCATTGACAGAGGAAGCTGCGGATGAATTTCCAGGAGTCTGAGCGTAGGAAAGATTGCCGAGAATGATACAACTTAATACTGAGGGTACTGCCATGCGGTAATTCAAACGACTCACCTTGTTCTAATTCCATGGGTGGATGATCGCTGAATAGCCCCCAATTCAGCACGAAGAAGCCGCAAGAATAAACGGCCTCTGCGCATGAGTCCACCTTAACGGCTTATCAGTTGCTCACGCACACTGATCTCCGAGATACCCGCCACCTCCGCAGTAGTCGACATGTTGCAGCTGAATATGCAGTCCATCCGGATCAGAGAAATAGAGCTCGGG
>JAUSMU010000031.1 GCA_030645995.1 Gammaproteobacteria bacterium
GCGTATTGTGCAGATTCCCGGCATTGGTCCGTGGACGGCGCAATACGTCGCCCTGCGAGCGCTTAATGATCCGGATGCTTTTCCCCATGCGGATCTGATTCTGCTGCGCGCGGCGGCCCTGCCGGATGAGACGCTGACGCCTGCGCAATTGTTGCAGCGCGCGGAGAAGTGGCGCCCGTGGCGGGCCTATGTGGTGATGCTGCTGTGGCGGCATTATGCGGTTGGTTGACCCAACCGGTGGGAGCGGGCCTGCCCGCGATTGATTTTCCACAATCCAATCGCGGGCACGGCCCGCTCCCACAGTACAGGCAGTGAATTTTTTACGGAGTGGTGGAACAAATGACGATTTATTACAGCTATCTGGCATCCCCCATTGGCGATCTGCTTCTGGCCGGTGACGGCGTGAACCTGCATCTGCTGGGCTTTCCCGAAGGCAAGATGCGCACACGTCATCAGGAAATCTGGCGTCCCGATGACACGATTTTTACGGAGGCGAGGAATCAGCTCAGTGCCTATTTCGCCGGGGAGCTGCAGGACTTCGATCTGCCACTGTCCCCGCAGGGCACGGAGTTTCAGATGAGTGTGTGGAAGGCGCTCACCACGATCCCCTACGGCAGCACCCGCAGCTACGGTGAGATTGCCGGGCAGGTTGGCAATCCGAAGGCGAGCAGGGCGGTCGGTGCGGCCAACGGGCGGAATCCGATTCCTATCATCATTCCCTGTCACCGCGTCATTGGCAGCACGGGCAAGCTGACCGGATTCGGCGGCGGGCTGCCGACCAAGGTCGCTCTTCTGAATCTGGAGCAGCGTCACCGACCGTTCCAGCTGAGCGCGTCATGAGCATCAAGAAAATCCGTGCAAGCATGAGCCTGTTCAAGCAAGCCCTCGTTGGCAGTTCCAGCATCAACTACACCGAAGGCTCCATCGCCAAGGCCACTTTCCTGCTGGCCGTGCCGATGATTCTGGAGATGGCGATGGAGTCGGTGTTCGCCATCGTCGACATCTTCTTCGTGGCCGGACTCGGGCCGCAGGCGGTGGCGACAGTTGGTCTGACCGAAGCGGTGATGACGCTGCTCTATGCGGTGGCGATTGGCCTGTCCATGGGCACGACGGCGATGGTGGCGCGGCGTATCGGTGAGGACAATCCGGTCGCTGCGGCTTTTGCCGCCGGACAGGCGCTATGGATGGGGATCTTCGTGTCGCTCTTCGTGGGCGTGGTCGGTTTCTTCTATGCGGGCAAGATTCTGGCGTTGATGGGCGCCGAGGCCGCCGTGGTCGAAGGGGGCACGAATTACATTCAGATCATGCTCAGCGGTTCCTTCACCATCGTGTTCCTGTTTCTCAACAACGCGATCTTCCGGGGTGCGGGAGATGCCAGCATCGCCATGCGCTCGCTGCTGCTGGCCAATGGCATCAACATCGTGCTCGACCCCTGTCTCATCTATGGCGTTGGACCGTTCCCGGACATGGGCGTCACCGGGGCGGCGGTCGCCACCAATATCGGTCGTGGCGTCGGCGTGCTCTATCAGCTGTGGTATCTGTGCGCGAGCAATCGCCGCATTCAGCTGGTGCTGCAGGATCTGGTCGTGAAGATGTCGGTGATTCTGGCGCTGTTCCGCATCTCCGCTGGCGGCATCGCGCAGTTCCTGATCGCGACGGCGAGCTGGGTGTTCCTGATGAGGCTGGTCTCCGACCATGGCAGCGA
>JAUSMU010000034.1 GCA_030645995.1 Gammaproteobacteria bacterium
GCCAGATCGTTGCGCACGAAGGTGACCATGTCATCGGCGATCATTGGCGCACCGCCGAGATACAGCGTGGCGTTGTCCTGATAGTGAGTGAGTATCTCGCGGATGTTGGCAATGTCTTCGTGGCGTTGCTCGGACGTGAGATTGCTGTAGGCATCGAACTCGGCACTGACCTGCGCCAGCGTCGCGGCCTCATCTGCAGTCAGGCCTTCGCTGTCGCGCTTGCTGCGCAGGCTTTCCCGGCTGTCCACCAGGGCGTGGTAACGCTCGTCGCGGGCGAAGCTGACCAGCATGGCGGCCGTCTGTCCATCCGGACTGACGATGGCGTTGCTGAAGACGGGGCTGTCCATCAGCTCCTGCCGCGCGGCGGCAAGATCGATGCCCGGCGTCAGCACGGTGTCGTAATCCTCGGAGAGACTCAGCAGCGCGGTATCACCGAATATCGGCACATTGAGCAGGCTGTCGACCGACTCCACGCGTTCGAGGCCGAGCAGCTCGTCACGCAGGGCGCCAAGTTGCGCGAAGGTGTCGGCACTGAAGAGCTCTGCGGTGGGGGTATAGGCGATGGTGACGGTGTCGCGGGTGCCGTAGCGATTGTTGATCTGGCGGGAATACTCCAGCTCCTGATCGCCCTCCATCAACAAGGAGTCGGCCGAGGCATCCAGCTTGAAGTTCTGCGCGTACCAACCAAGGACGACGGTCAGCACACCGAGCAGTGCGAGAACGAGCCAGGGTCGGCCAAACACCATGGCGCTGTAAAATCGAGACAAAGAGGAACGGGAAAAGCCGGCTGACATGACAATCCTTGAAGAAATATCGAACTCGGCCAACTATACCTGTTCAGCTGCGCTCTTGCACCCACGGCCCGGCGCACCTGATTGGCCGAATCTGCGGGCTGGCTTCACAAATAGTCACAAAGTACGGCTTGAAGTTGATTTGTATCAAGGACATGCTATCGCCCGCAGACTTAAGCTGGCATTAAGGCTATAGAAGCCAGACTGCTCGCAGACGAACTCGGGAATGAAGAATGCACGGAGACGGTCTTTACCCCCGCAGAACTTAACAAAGAACTTAACAAAGAATTTCACAAAAAGAATCGCTCACAGGTAGACCTTGAGAGGAGTGTTGTAATGAACAAGCTTTCCGGAGTGTTGCTGGCCGCCACGCTGATGCTTTCCTCAGTCGCCGGGCATGCAGACGAATTTCTCAAGTCCATCAAGGACTTCAGCCTGCTGGACCAGCTGCACAATAACCACACGCTGGACGAGTACACGGATCGTGACTACATCGTCATGTACATCCACGGCTCTGGCTGCCCCATCGCGCGGCTCTCTGTGCCGGCCTACAAGGAAATTGCCGACAAGTACCGCGAGAAGAATATCGCCTTCCTGATGCTCAACTCGTTTATCCAGGACGACCTGAAGCGCATCGAAATGGAAGCGGCAGAATTCAAGATCTCCTTCCCGATCCTGAAAGACGAAGACCAGACGGTCGCCAAGTCTCTGGGGGTAGAGAGAACGGCAGAAGTGTTCATTATCGATCCGAGAACCAAGGAAGTGCTGTTCCGTGGCCCGATCAATGATTCACTGGGCTATGAAACCCAACGTGCCAATGCCGAGAACCACTACCTGGTCGGCGCGCTCGACACCATTCTGGCCGGTGGCCGTGTGGACATGGACGACATCCCGGACTCCAAGGGTTGCCTGGTTGGCTATTTCCACCCGGCGGTGACTGGTCTGTAATCAGCCCGGATTCACGATAAACCCGGGCTCTCGATAAACCCGAAGGCATGAAAAAAGGGGCGGCTGCTGATGGCAACCGCCCCTTTTTATTTGTGTGCTCTCACTTCACAACACAAAGAATTAGTCTACAAATGCGCGCTCGATCACGTAGTGTCCCTTGATACCGTGGCGTGATTCCTTGAATTCCCAGCCATCCAGCACCTTGCAGGTATCTTTGAGCATCGCGGTGCTGCCGCAGAGCATGAAGCGGTCATTGTCGAGGTTCGGTACCGGCAGACCGATGTCGCTGAACAACTTGCCGTTGAGCATCAGGTCGGTAATACGTCCGTTGTGGATGAAATCCTCGCGGGTCACGGTGGGGTAGTAAATCAGCTGATTCTGCACCTGGTCGCCGAAGAACTCGTTCTGCGGCAGCTCGTTGGTGATCATCTCGTGGTAAGCAAGATCGACGATGCGGCGCACGCCGTGCACCAGAATGACTTTCTCGAAGCGCTCGTAGATGTCCGGATCACGAATGATGCTCATGAACGGCGCCAGTCCTGTGCCCGTAGACAGCAGGTAGAGATTGCGGCCAGGCAGCAGGTGGTCGGCGACCAGTGTGCCGGTTGGCTTGCTGCTGATCAGCAGTTCGTCGCCGATGCGGATATTCTGCAGACGGGAGGTCAGCGGGCCGTCCTGCACCTTGATACTGAAGAACTCCAGCTCTTCCTCATAGTTGGCGCTCGCAATACTGTAGGCGCGCATCAGCGGGCGTCCCTCCACCTCCATCCCGACCATCACGAAATGGCCATTCTCGAAACGCAGCGATTTGTCGCGGGTGGTGGTAAAGCTGAACAAGGTCTCGTTCCAGTGGTGAACGCTGGTGACGCTTTGTTTGGACACTGCTGCCATGCTGGATTCCTGTTGATAACGGTGGATGGGGGCTGGGATCAGGGGCTCCGGCCCGACTTGCGCGAATTCTAAGTGCTCTCTAAACCATCTGTAAAACAGATAATAAACATATATGTAATCGGTTTGTCAGATATATGAGAGACTGCCAAAAGGCAACGAGCCGTGCTGATCCAATCGGAACGCGACGATACAGCGGCAGACACGCAAATTCAAGATCAGGGCCGAAAGAGGAATAGGGCATGCATTACACCTTGCGACAGATCGAAGTGTTCCTCGCTACCGCGCATTACGAGAATGTCACCCAGGCTGCGAGCAGCCTCGCGATGTCCCAATCGGCCGCCAGTTCGGCCTTGCAGGACTTGGAGCAACGCTTCGATATTCAGCTCTTCGACCGTGCCGGCAAGCGTGTGCAACTGAGCGAGCTGGGCAAGGCGCTGCGACCCAGAGCGGAGGCCCTGTTGGCACAGGCGCGCGAATTCGAGCACAGCCTGACGCAGCGCACCGACGTGGCGGAGCTCAAGGTCGGCGCCACGCTGACCATCGGCAACTATCTGGCGGTGCCGATCATGGCGGAGTTCATGAATCTCCATCCAGACGCCCGCGTCAGCCTGACAGTCGAGAACACCGCCGCCATCGCCAGCCGGGTTCGCAACTTCGAGCTGGACATCGGCCTGATCGAGGGCGAGTTGCAGGACCCGGTGCTGGAGGTGATCCCCTGGCGCGACGACGAGCTGGCGCTGTTCTGCGCGCCCGGGCATCCGCTGGCCAACCAGCGCACGCTGAGCGATGCCGATCTGTTGGCAGCCCGGTGGGTGGTGCGCGAGGCGGGTTCGGGCACGCGTCAGGCTTTTGATCGCGCCATGCACGGCCTGCTGCCGGACCTCGATCTGCGCTTGAATCTGCAACACACCGAGGCGATCAAGCGGGCGGTGGAGGCCGGGTTGGGGATTGGGTGCCTGTCGGCGATTGCGCTGCGGGATGCCTTCGCGCGTGGCAGCCTGATCCGTCTGGAGGCACCGCAGAGGGACTGGACCCGCAAGTTCTACTTCATCCTGCACCGTCAGAAGTACCGCAGCGCCGGCATCCAAAGCTGGCTGACGCTGTGCGCTGAGTCTGCTCCCTGACTGTGCTCTGCCTGTGGGAGCCTGCCTGCACGCGATTGGTGTACTAAGTGGATAGAGCGGCGTGGCGCTACAGTCAGCAGCGACACGCCGTGAATACTTCCCTGTAGGCTCGCTTTCGCCATCCATGGCTCAAGACGGTCGCTACTGCCCGTAGCACCACCCCGCTTTGCAGGCTTGTGCCACATCGTCGCGTGCAGGCACGCTCCCACAGTCAGAGCACATTCGGTTGAGATGAACATCTACCCGCCGTCCTTGACCGCCATGAGTCCTCTTACTTGATCCTTTACTTGACCCCCTACTTGATCCCCTGACGCTTCCGGTTCAGCCCTCGCCGAGGGCTTCCTGGTTTACAGAAAACCTGATCTCAAAAAGTGCTCATTGATCTGGAAAGCACTGCTGTCATGGCGCTGAAAGTGCGGTCAACCTAGAGTTCGACCATGCGTGAGACTTCGGCGCTGTAATCATTGTTGGCGAAGGCGTTGATCAGAGCATTGCGCTGAATATGCGCCCTGACCGTGGGAGCGTGCCTGCTCGCGATGACGTGGCACAAACTTGCAAAGCGGGGTGGCGCTATGGGCAGCGGCGACCGTCTTGAGCCATGGCAGAAAAATGCTCCTGCATTTTCTGCACTTCCGCCATCCATGGCGGTCGGATGGCGAAAGCGAGCCCCCACGGATGGGTTCACGGCGTGTCGCTGCTACCCGTAGCGCCACGCCGCTCTTTCCACTGAATATGCAAATCGCGTGCAGGCACGCTCCCACGGTCAGGGGGCGGATTCTGCTCGTTGCAGCAGGTCCAGCAGCTGGGGGTAGAGGGTTGGGTTGGCCACCAGGATGTGCTCATTGTGGAAGACTTCGCTGACACCGGCTGGCACCGGCTTGAAGTGCCCGTAGTGTGCGCCGGCCTCCTTGGCGATCAACTGCGCGGCCGCGAAGTCCCAGACGCTCAGGCTTTCGTAGTAACCATCCAGACGCCCCATCGCCACCCAGCAGATATCCAGCGCGGCGGAACCCAGACGACGGATGTCGCCGCACTCCTCCAGCACCAGCGCCAGACGCTTCACGATCGGGGCCAGAATCTCGCGACTCTTGATGTAGGGGAAGCCCGTAGCGACCAGCGCGCGTCGGAGTGAATCCTTCTGCGCCACCTGA
>JAUSMU010000035.1 GCA_030645995.1 Gammaproteobacteria bacterium
GCAGATGAAAGACGCCTGAGCGTGCATCAAAATTGTGCACGCTCAGGCACCAACCCTGGCCACTGCACAGGGTTGGTGCTTTCAACTTCACCATGATAAAGTTTGCGCCAATTGTTTGGACCCACCGATCCCGACGCACCCTAATTCAACAATGCTGGAGACAGTGCCATGAAACTTATCACCGCTATTATCAAGCCTTTCAAGTCGGACGACGTGCGTGAAGCACTGCAGGAACTCGGCGTCAATGGCATGACTGTCACGGAAGTGAAGGGCTTCGGCCGCCAGAAGGGCCACACCGAGCTCTATCGCGGTGCGGAATACGTCATCGACTTCCTGCCCAAGGCAAAGATTGAAATTGCCATTGCCGACGAGCTCGTCGATCAGGCGATCGAGGCAATCTGCAAGGCCGCCAACACTGGCCAGATTGGCGACGGCAAGATCTTCGTGACACCGCTGGAGCAGAGCATTCGCATCCGCACCGGCGAAACAGGCAACGAGGCTCTGTAAGGGCCGCTACCGTCCACGTTAGGAATTCAACATGCCAACAATAAGAAAATCGCTTGTCCGCATTATCAGCCTGCCCCTGTTTACGCTTCTCCCCGCTCTGGCGTTCGCCGCAGAGGGCGACGTGGATAGCGGCAACACAGCCTGGATACTCACCGCCACCGCGCTCGTCTTGTTCATGACGGTGCCAGGCCTGTCGCTGTTCTACGCCGGATTGGTGCGCAGCAAGAACGTCCTTTCGATACTGATGCAGTGCTTCGCCATTACCGCCCTGATCTCGGTGATCTGGCTGGTCATGGGTTACAGCATCGCCTTCGGCCCTGCCGAAAGTGGTTTCTGGGGTGGCCTGGACAAGGCCTTCCTGAGCGGAGTGACCAGAGAGTCGGTGTGGGGGAATATCCCCGAACCGCTGTTCGTGGCCTTCCAGATGACCTTTGCCATCATCACTCCCGCACTGATCGTCGGGGCCTTCGCCGAGCGCATGAAGTTTTCCTCCATGCTGCTGTTTAGCGGACTGTGGTCCATCTTCGTCTACTTTCCGATATGCCACTGGGTGTGGGCTGAACACGGCTGGCTGTTCCAGATGGGGCTGATCGATTTCGCGGGCGGGACAGTAGTCCACGTGACGGCTGGTGTGGCCGCAGTGCTGACAGCCGTCCTGCTTGGGAAGCGTCACGGCTTCCTGACTTCGCCCATGATGCCGCACAACCTGACCATGACCATCACCGGGGCAGGCATGCTCTGGGTGGGCTGGTACGGTTTCAATGCCGGCAGCGCTCTCGCGGCCAATGGCAGTGCAGGCATGGCCCTGTTGGCGACACATATGTCAGCAGCTGCCGGGGCGATGACCTGGATGAGCATCGAATGGATCAGACATGGCAAGCCCAGCGGTCTGGGCGCCGTGACGGGCATGGTGGCAGGACTCGCGACCATTACGCCTGCTTCCGGCTCTGTCGGCCCGGCTGGTGGCTTGGTGATCGGAATCATGGGCGGTACGCTGTGCTTCTATGCTACCCACTACCTCAAGCACAAGATCAAGATTGATGACTCTCTGGACGTTTTCCCGGTGCACGGCGTCGGTGGCATCCTCGGGACGCTGATGGCCGGTATCTTCGTCTCTCAGGAGCTCGGGGTGTTCAGTGGCAACGGTTACGCCGAGGGCATGACCATGGGCTCACAGCTGGGAGTCCAGGTGATTGGCATCCTGGCCACAGGCGCCTATACCGCCGTAGTGACTTATATCCTCATC
>JAUSMU010000036.1 GCA_030645995.1 Gammaproteobacteria bacterium
CTGCGCCTTCTGCATGGCATAGGCGAACACTTCGCCCGCAGGCAGGACGGCATTCACCAGGCCGAAGTCCTTCGCCGTCGACGCCGAGAAACGCTCGCCTAGCAGTAGCAGCTCGGACGCGCGCTGGTGTCCCATCAGCGCCGGTGCCAGAAAGCTTGAGCCTGCCTCCGGGCACAGCCCCAGGCGCGTGAAGGGCAGTTGCAGAAAGGCGTCAGAGGAGGCGTAGACCAGATCGCAATGCAGCAACATGGTGGTGCCGATGCCGATCGCCATGCCATTCACCGAGGCGATCACGGGTTTGCGGGCCAGGCTGATTGCTTTCATGAACTGCACGGAGGGGCGCTCGTCGCTGCGGTCGGTGTGCATCACGAAGTCGTTCACATCGTTGCCACTGGTGAAACAATCCGCTGTCCCGTGGATGACCGTCACCTTGATCGAGTCGTCGGCATCGGCATGCTGCAGGCCTTCGGCCAGCGCTCGGTACATGGTCTGGCTCAGCGCGTTTTTCTTCTCCGGCCTATGCATCTGCAGGCTGAATACCGGGCCGCTCTGTGCATAAATCACGTTCGGATCGATCGATAGAGTCATGGTGTTTTCCTGTGCTGTGGTGTTCGATAGCGTGCAGAGCTGCACTACGTCGCTGGCGCCTCAATTTACTCCGCCCCCCAGGCTAATGCTAGAATCGCCGCCTTCTGAATTCATCTGGATATCTCGCCAGAACAGGACCCCACCAATGACCGTCATTCGCCAGGAAGACCTTGTGCAGAGCGTCGCCGACGCTCTCCAGTACATTTCCTATTACCACCCGCTGGACTTCATTCAAGCCGTCAACGAAGCCTATGAGCGCGAGGAATCGACCGCAGCCAAGGATGCGATGGCGCAGATTCTCATCAACTCGCGGCTGTGTGCCGAGGGCAAGCGCCCCATCTGTCAGGACACCGGGATCGTCACGGTGTTTCTGAAGATCGGGATGAAGGTGCAGTGGGAGGGAGAGCCGGGGGTAGCAGAGATGAGCGTGGCGGACATGATCAATGAGGGCGTGCGTCGCGCCTACCTGAACCCCGACAACGTGCTGCGTGCGTCAATTCTCAGCGACCCCGCCGGGGCGAGAAAGAACACCAAGGACAACACGCCTGCGGTGATTCACATGGAAGTCGTGCCCGGGGACGAGCTGGAAGTGACTGTAGCGGCCAAGGGTGGCGGTTCCGAGAACAAAGCCAAGCTGGCCATGCTCAACCCCAGTGACAGCATCGTCGACTGGGTGCTGAAGACGGTGCCGACCATGGGCGCTGGTTGGTGTCCGCCCGGCATGCTGGGCATCGGCATCGGCGGCACTGCGGAGAAGGCGGTGCTGCTGGCGAAGGAGGCGTTGATGGACCCGATCGACATTCACGAGCTGCGCAAACGCGGCCCGCAGAATCGCGTCGAGGAGCTGCGTCTGGAGATCATGGACAAGGTCAACGCGCTGGGCATCGGTGCACAGGGCCTCGGTGGCCTGACCACAGTGCTGGACATCAAGATCAAGGATTTTCCGACCCACGCGGCCTCGCTGCCGGTGGCGATGATTCCGAACTGTGCCGCCACCCGGCACGCCCATTTCGTGCTCAATGGCAGTGGTCCCGCGCACCTGGAGCCGCCGCGTCTGGAAGACTGGCCGCAGATCACCTGGGATGTCGGCCCCCGTGCCCGCCGAGTGAATCTCGACACCGTGACCCCCGAGGACGTGCTGCAGTGGCAGCCTGGCGAAACGCTGCTGCTCTCCGGCAAGATGCTGACCGGCCGTGATGCCGCGCACAAGCGCATGATAGAGATGTTTGCCCGGGGTGAATCACTGCCAGAGGGCGTGGATCTGCGGGGCAGGTTCATTTATTACGTCGGCCCTGTCGACCCGGTGCGTGACGAGGTGATAGGGCCA
>JAUSMU010000039.1 GCA_030645995.1 Gammaproteobacteria bacterium
CCCGAGCCGCGTGAAGAACTGTTGATTGACGAGTGTATTGCCGTCGCTGCCGAGCGTCTCACCGGCCTCGGGATAGGCAAAAATCAGATCGATGTCTGAGGACAAATTCAGCTCGTGCGCACCGAGCTTGCCCATGCCGATCACGACCAGCCGCTGCGGAATCTGTTTGGAAGCGCCGCCCTTGTTTGCACTGACGGGCTCGCCCCATTTGGCGGCGCACCACTGATGCAGAATGTTCAGACTGAGGTCGAGCGCGGCATCGGCCAACGCGGAAATATCGGCGCAAATTTCAGCGACCGCCGCTTTGCCACAAACATCGCGCCAGATGATGCGCAGCATCTGCCGCTGATGATTGCGACGCAGCAAGTGCTTGAGCTGTGCGTCCTTCTCCGCCTCGGGAACGCTGGCGAGAATTTCGAGACGCGCCGCCAGCTCCTCGGCAAAGTCGTTCTTGTGCGAGCGCTCAAGCTCGCCACCCAGCTTGAGGGCGACGACCATCTGCGGTTGCTGGATACAGAGATTGGCAGTGTAATCGCTGGCGCTCCAGACACGGCACAATTCGCTGGCGAAGACGGAATCGGCGGCTACCAAGGTACTGAGTTTCTGTTCTGTGCCTTCCTGCTCTGAGCCCCCTTGCTCTGTGATTCCCTGTTCGGCATCGAGCAGGCGCTCCCAATAGCGTTCCACAATCGCTTGCACGGCAGCGGGCAGATTACTCGTCTCTAACATCGTGTTCCTGTGTCTCACTCGCAGAATATTTACATTTTATCCGGGGTCACGCGCAGCACTTCCGACACCGTGGTAATACCGGCCGCCACTTTCTGCGCACCGCTCAGTCGCAGGCTGCGCATGCCTTCCTTGAAAGCCTCCTGCCGCAGCTTCTGCAGGTCGGTTTTCTCATCGATACAATTCTGCAGTGCCTCTGACATCGGCATCACTTCGTAGAGTCCCTGTCTGCCCTTGTAGCCGGTCTGGCGACACTCAAGGCAACCGACACTGCTGGCGACCGTCTTCGGCATGCGCACACTCCACGGACTGGTCAGCACCTTCCACTCTTCTTCACTGATCGCCGCGCGCGTCTTGCAGTGCGGGCATAACACTCGCACCAGGCGCTGTGCGACCACACCGATAACCGTGGCCTTGATCAGGTAAGGTGCCACGCCTAACTCCAGCAGTCGCGTGATCGCCGAGGGCGCGTCATTGGTGTGCAGCGTGGTAAACACGAGATGACCGGTGAGCGCAGATTGAATCGCCATCTCGGCGGTCGGCAGATCACGCACCTCGCCGATCATGATGATGTCCGGGTCCTGCCGCAGCAGCGCCTTCACGCCGCTGGCGAAATCGAGATCGATGTTGTCCTGCACCTGCATCTGATTGAAGGTTGGCTCCACCATCTCGATGGGATCTTCGATGGTGCAAACGTTCACCTCGTCGGTGGCCAGCATCTTCAGTGTGGAGTAAAGCGTCGTCGTCTTGCCGCTACCCGTCGGCCCGGTGATGATGACGATGCCATGATTGTAGGCAGTCATCTTCTTCCAGCGCTCCAGATCATCGCCCACCAGCCCGAGACTCTCGAACGGACGCAGCAACACCTCGGGATCGAATATCCGCATTACCAGTTTTTCACCGAAGGCGGTCGGCAATGTCGAGAGCCGCAACTCGATCTCATCGCCATTCGGACTCTTGGTCTTGAGTCGGCCATCCTGCGGCCGACGTTTCTCGGCGACGTTCATGCGCGCGAGAATCTTCAGGCGACTGGTCACCGCACTCATCACCTGCATGGGCAATGCGTAAACGGTGTAGAGCACGCCGTCGATTCTGAACCTGATATTCCCTTTTTCGCGGCGCGGCTCGATGTGAATGTCGCTGGCGCGCTGGTCGAAGGCATACTGCAGCAGCCAGTCGACGATGCTGATGATGTGCTGATCATTCGCCTCTGGGTCTTTGATGTTGCCAAGCTCCAGCATCTGCTCCAGATTGCTGAGCCCGGACACCGCCTTGTTGCCACCACTGATCGCCAGACTGATGGAGTTGGCGAGGCTGTAGAATTCCGTCGTCAGTCGCTTGATCTCCAGCGGGTTGGCGACCACGCGCCGAATGCGCTTCTGCAGCACATGCTCCAGATCGGTCTCCCAGGAATTCACCCAGGGTTCGGCGCTGGCAATGGTCACTTCCTGCGGGCCGACGTCCACGGCAAGAATGTTATGACGCTGCGTGAAAGCGTAAGACATCACCTGCGTGACTTTGGCGACATCGATTTTAAGCGGGTCGATCCGGTAGTACTCCTGCCCGGCCTGTTCGGCGAGAAAGCGCGCGAGCGTTTCGATGTCGAGCACGCGGTTAGGGGGCAGTTGATCCACAAGATTCTGGTCAGCGATCCAGGCCAGCAGGGGTTTCTTGAAGTCGCCAGTGTCGCGGCGTTTGTCGAGGAGGAAGTTGCAGTCGTCCTGACTGATGTGGCCGGACTTGACGAGATCGCGCAGAAAACCAGCGAGGTCTACCGTTCGTCCAGGCGCTTTGTCCGTTTTTTTGGAGCCAGGGGTGGGGCTCATGGTCTGTCTCCTGCGCCTGCAATGTCACGTTCTGCGCGGGTGTCATCGCAGCTGTCATCTATCTGCCGACAAGTTTATACTGCGCGGCACTAAATACAACGGTCGCGCACTTTGAATGCCGATCTGTGTCGAGGGGGGTGGGCCACACCGGACACGCCGTGAATACATCCCTGTAGGCTCGGTGCCGCCATCCCTGGCGGCACACGGTCCGGCATGGCCCACCCCCCTCGACCCAGCTCTACCTGCAGTGGTACGCCGCCCGCTGATTACGGAAAGACTCCCTGACCCGACAACACATGCCTGCCGTACGCCAATCAGTCTGGACCGTCCCGACGTGGCACACAGGTAGATCGTTGCGTGGCCTGTTCCCCCCGCTCAGGACCGTGTGCCGCCAGGGATGGCGGCACCCGAGCCCCCCATGGACGGGTTCACGGGCGTGTCCTGCGCGGGGGGAACAGGCCACGCAATGATCGGCATCAATGCACCAAACCGGAATTTTTTATGCTGCTTTACAGACTTTCGAACTTGTCACTTGCTTATGGTGATCGACCCCTTCTCGACAAGGTCGACCTCACCATTCATAAGGGCGAACGCATCGGCATCCTCGGCCAGAACGGCGCCGGCAAATCCACTTTCATGAAACTGCTCTGCGGCCAGGCCCTGCCCGACAGCGGCGAACTCTGGCGCGCCGGCGACCTGCGCGTCGCCTACCTCGACCAGAACCTGCCCGAACTCAGCAACGAGACGGTCTATGACTACGTCGCCAGCGGCCTCGCCGAGCTGGGCGACCTGCTGCGCCGTTACCACGCCATGACCCACACCGATGCCGACACGATCGACTGGAGCGACCCGCGCCAGCTCGACCAGATGGCAGACCTGCAGAAGCAAATCGAAGCCCGCGACGGCTGGGCCTTCCAGCATCGCATCGACAACGTGGTCGACAGTCTCAAGCTGCCCGCCGATTCCCTGATGCGCAACCTCTCCGGCGGCAACCGTCGTCGCGCCGCCCTCGGCCGCGCGCTGGTGTGCGACCCGGACATGCTGCTTCTCGACGAGCCCACCAACCACCTCGACATCCCCACCATCGAATGGCTGGAGAAGTACCTCAACAACTTCAACGGCGCCGTGCTGGTCATCAGCCACGACCGCCAGTTCCTGCAGCGCATCACCAATCGCATCATCGAAGTGGACCGCGGCCGCCTGCGCTGCTGGGACTACGATTACGAGAGCTTCCTGGTGTTCCGCGAGCAACAGCTGGACGCCGAGGACAAGGCCAACAGCGAGTTCGACAAGAAGCTCGCCGACGAAGAGAAGTGGATTCGCACCGGCATCAAGGCCCGCCGCACCCGCAACGAAGGCCGTGTGCGCGCACTGGAACAGATGCGCTACGAACGTCAGGCGCGCCGTGAACTCAGCGGCAAGGCCAAGTTCGAGCTGGAGCAGTCCAGCTCTTCGGGCAAGATTGTCATCGAAGCCACGAAGATCACGCACGGCTTCGGCGGCGCACCGCTGATCAACAACTTCTCCACTCGCATCCTGCGCGGCGACCGCATCGGCTTCATCGGCGCCAATGGCTGTGGCAAGACCACGCTACTGAAGATTCTGCTGGGCACGCTGCAACCGGACGAAGGCGAGGTCAAGATCGGCACCAACCTCGAACTGCTCTACTTCGACCAGCTGCGCAATCAGCTGGAGCTGGACAAGTCGATCATCGACAACCTCTGCGAAGGCCGCGACTTCATCGAGATCAACGGCAAGCAGCGCCACGTCATCAGCTATCTGCAGGACTTCCTGTTCGTGCCCGCGCGCATGCGCCAGCCGGTGAAGTCGCTGTCGGGCGGCGAACAGAATCGTCTGATTCTCGCCAAGCTGTTCAGCAAGCCGGCCAACCTGATCGTGCTCGACGAACCGACCAACGACCTCGACATGGAAACGCTGGAGCTGCTGGAAGAAATTCTGCTGGAATTCAGCGGCACCATCCTGCTCGTCAGCCACGACCGGCGCTTCCTCGACAACGTCGTCACCAGCAGCATCGTCTTCGAAGGCAATGGCGTGGTGAAGGAATACGTCGGCGGCTATCAGGACTGGGTGAATCAGGGCGGCAAGCTGGTGTCGTTTGCGGACCAGGGCAAAGAAGCCAAAGAGGCCAAGGTGGAAGCAAAAGCTGCTGCGCCGGTGGCTGTCAGCAAGCCTGTCGAGAATCCCAAGGTGAGCAGCCTCACCAGCAATGAAAAGCGCGAGCTGGACTTGCTGCCGAAAGACATCGAGAAACTGGAACAAAAAGTCGCCGATCTGGAACTGGTGATTGCGGGCGAAGGCTTCTTCGCGCAGGAACAGAAGAAGATCGATGCGAAGCTTGCCGAGCTGGCCAAGTTCCAATCACAGCTGGAGACCATGTATGCGCGGTGGGAGCAGCTGCTGGAGAAGTAGCACCTCGCGATCGCTTGTGGGAGCCTGCCCGCAAGCGATCAACCCACGCACGACAAAGCACCCACTACGCCTCAAACACAATTCCCGCCATCCCCATTCCAAAGCATTGTCTTTTAGTAAAAATCCGAGCTAGACTCCCGCCAAACCAAAGAGAAGGTGCGCGTGCGCACTAATACAATGTTATTGCACTCTCTTCTCACACGAATTGAGTTTTTGGTTGTGATCAGAATGTCGCTGCGTTCAAGAGCTTGCTCTTGAAATGTTGAAATAGATTTGCATGCCAGTGGTTTCGTTCCTGGTGGTTGTCGGCAAGTGAACAAAGCACTGGCTTGAAGGTTGTCGTGGTGGCGTGTCGCCTGCGCTGATGTGTAGTAAGCAAGAAAATTATTGTTGTCTTGAGCTGTGCTCTGTTCCGATTGACTGCAGCTTCGCTACCGCTACGCTCTCTGGGTTGTAGCAGTCATGGCGCGGAGGCAATAACCATTAAATCAACAGGACGGCAGCTGCGCTGCCACCTGTTATCAAAAGCGTTAGCCGTCACAGGCACCATATGAGAAAAATCGTAACCGTCCTGATGCTCTTTTCTGCTGCTTCTTCTCTGGCGCAGGACGCACCACAGCAGCAATTGCTTGAGTTAGTCGAAGCGGGCCGGACTTGTGAGCCGGTCCAAAACAACGGCATGCTATGTACTTTCAAGGTAGACAACCAGCTCACGATCACAATCAAGGACGTCGGCGGCTCAGACACTGTCGTGGGCTTCGATCACTCCGACATTTCAGAGCGCTTCTACGCGGTGCTGTACTTCGGCTGCGTGGTAGTCGTGCCCGGCAATGCGCATGAGCGGAATTACGATCTTTCTTATGGAGCTTTCATTTCTCCTAAGAATGCAGCCGTCTATAGCACTCGCGAGGAGTGCCAAAGTGCAGACTAGCGAGCCCGACAAATGGAAATCGAGATAGTTGCACGAGTCCGATCCGCGTTGGAAAAGAGCTGGTCCGCCAGAACGAGCCTTTGCTTCAACACTGATATAGCTCCTGCGTCTTATGGACAATGCGCACCTACCGCAATAGTTGTTCATGAATACCTGGGTGGCGAGATACTCAAAACCAGGATTCAGAAGTATGACGGGTCGTTCATACGCCATTTTTACAATCGAATTGATGGCCATCGTCATGACTTCACCGCAAGTCAATTTGAAATGGATGACTATTGGCTTGAAGTAAACTATGAAGACGTGCCTTCAAGTGTTGAGGAAGCCTTGACAGAAATGATGCCAGGACAAATTGACGCTATGAGGTCCGCGTTCAAGAGTGTAATTAATGAGTTGGAACACGGCAAACAGTTCCAAGGTGACCGAAATATGCAGTCATGCCTTTTGCAAAAGGCGCAAGAGCCACGCCAGTACGCTTTGGCCGCTGAAGAAAAGCGCTATGCGGAGCTCGGCCGAGCGCAAAAATGATTCTCGTAGTAAAACATAACCCTGATTGGGCAAGACTTTTCGAGCAGGAAGCTCATAGAATCCGGCTGGCTGTGGGAGGAACCGCTGTGCAGATCCATCACATTGGAAGTACAGCAATCTCTCACACTAAAGCAAAGCCTGTCATCGATATACTGCTAGAAGCTACCTCTCTTGATTCGTTGGACCAAAAAAATCAATCGCTTGAGGCTCTAGGGTATGAAGCTAAGGGTGAGTTTGGAATTCCTGGCCGCCGCTACTTTCGTTTAGATGATGCCACGGGACGGAGAACACATCAGATTCACGCATTTGAGGCCGGAGTACAGAATGTAATCCGCCACATCGCCTTTCGGGATTACATGCGGGCACACCCACCAATTGCTGTCGAGTATGGGGAGCTAAAGGAGCGTCTCGCAAGAGAGAATCCGAACGACATGGAGGCATATATTGATGGCAAGGATTCGTTCGTTAAGGAGCATGAGCGTCGTGCATTGCTCTGGGTAGGTAATGACAATGAGCAGACATCCGCATAACAAACTATTGCTGAGCGACCGAAGGTAAGCATGAGTTCACAGGACTCAATTACGATCAGAGAAGTCACGCCAGACGACGCCGAGATTATGGTGCGCTTCCTGGTTGAACTTGACGCGGAGAACCTGCCGGTACTCTTTCGTCGCCTGCGTCCACGAACGGTAGAGCAGCAACACGACCACATCCAGCGGCATCTCTCCACGCCGCGCAGTACCATAATGATTGCACTCGCAAACGGAATGGTTGTCGGCATTCTGGATTTCCATGGAAACGCAAGAGCCCAATGTGAGCATGTTGGCGGTTTCGGAGTTTCGGTCGCACAATCCTGGCGACGGCATAAGGTAGCGACAAAGCTCATCGAAGAGCTGTTCGAGTGGGCTCGGCTTCAAAAAGTTCGACGTGTTGAGCTTGAGGTTTTCTCGAATAACGCGGGTGCTTTTAAGCTCTACGAACATCTTGGATTCGTGCTTGAAGGGAGGCGTCGAGAGGCCGTATTGGTCGAAGGTACCTATATAGACACGTTCCAAATGGCCAAGCTAATTTGAACTAATGGCCCGATTCGCTGAGAGCAGCTCTATGATTCGATACATCATTTGGATATCCCTACTGTTTTCGTCAATCGTAGTTGCAAAAGAAGATGCTCTCGAAATCAGCGAGAGGGATCTACCACTTACTATTGAAGTAACACAGGACGTGCAGGTGAAAAGCTCGGAGTCCCGTGGACAGCCACGTGGCACGTTATATACCGCAGGAAATTTCAGGATTAGCAAGGGGCAAAGATTTCAGATGGTCGCCATTGGTCAGGAAGGAGGGTGCCGAATTATTTTTCAGGATGCTGAACATGACCTTTCCTCCTGCCCTTGGTTGCCAGGATTCAGAGATCATCAGCAGGATATATTCGTGGTTATTCCTGGCGAGAAAGTTGATGAGAAGTAAATATCCGCAATGCTCGTACTGTGGGTCAATGCATACAAGCTTTCAAGGTGACGCGGCAAGTCGCGCACTTGAGGCGAGCGTTCGGCGCTTGAGTTCACGAAATGAATAATGTCAGACCGGCGACACCAATGGACAGCAAACGGATAGCCGAGCTATACAGCCAGCTGGTCCAGAATCCGCAAATCAATGTTCTCCCCGAGCGCATAGAGAATATCTCGGACGACCCCAACACCGCTCTCTTCGTTTGCGAATACAAAGGCTTGGTTGAAGGAACAGCATTGGTTTCTCTATGCGCCGATGTCATGTTCGGTTTCCAACCTTTCGCCGTGGTCGAGAACATCGTTGTTAACGAAGTTCATAGAGGTCAAGGCCTCGGTGCATCACTTCTACAGCACATTGAGGCCTTTTGTTTGAGCAGAGACTGTTCGAAGATCATGCTTCTCAGTTCTGCGCAAAGAGAAGATGCGCATCGCTTCTTCGAGAGATCGGGTTTCACTGGCTCTTCCAAGCGAGGGTACGTCAAATACAGGCACCAGTTTCGAGCGTGATCATACAAGCACCTGCACAGCGCGTTTTGCGCTCTTATTTGAGGGATCGCATGGCTGAACGCTGTTTATTAATGCCAAGGCAAGAACAAAATTATGAGGCTTTTTAAGGCACTTATTATTGCCACAAGTATTTTGTTATCGATGTCACAACTCTCATTCGCACAGACATTAACAGCCGCTGAACTGTATGGAAGAGCGACGCTTGATATCCATAGAGGATGGTTTCCGCATGATGTGGAAACTCTCATTAATTCTTCGAGCATAATTGTCAAAGGAAGATTCGGGCGGTTGTTGAGCCACGAAATTTGGTTTGGATACTCCGACACTCGAGAATCTATTCAGAAAAGGCTGGGAGATGATGCCGATCAAGTAGACGAATACGGATTGCCATCAAGTAAGTACGAAATTATTGTCGATGAAATCTTGCTCGGCGATATTGAGGGAGGCGCTGTCGTCTACCGCTTACTTGAATCAGATCCTGGCAATAGGCGCTATACCAATGAGTCAGATGAGAAATTGTTTTTCCTGACTCTAACTCCAGACGGAACGTACGGAAGGCTTGGCGTACCGTATATCCTTACCAACCGAAATGGAATTTATAGTTACGAAGCCCCTTCAGATTTGTTCACTAGTGGTAGTGACTCTGGCGCTCTTGAGTTCGCACCGTCCATGGTGGCTGATGAGTTTGAGGCGTACATTAAAAATGAGATTCAAAGAACTAAGTCCTCCAATTGACCAAATTGGATTGCACCGGAATTCAAGACATTCTTTGGATTGAAGCGACGAAGATTACGCACAGCTTCGGCGACGAACCGCTGATCCGCAACTTCTCCACTCGCATCCTGCGCTGCAACCGGACGAGGGCGAGGTCAAGTTCGGCACCAACCTCGAACTACTCTACTTCGATCAACTGCGCAATCAGCTGGAACTGGACAAGTCGATCATCGACAACCTCTGCGAAGGCTGCAACTTCGTCGAGATCAACGGCAAGCAGCCCCTGCACGACAAAGCACCGACTGCGCCTCAGGCGAGTTTCTCGCCTTTTCATTCCAAAGCATTGTCTTTTAATAAAGATCCGAGCTAGACTCCCGCCAAATCAAAGAGAAGGTGCGCGTGCGCGCTAATACAGTGTTATGTCCTCTTGAGTACCACCAAACACTGAGAGATAGGAATATCAAAATATAAAAGGACGCTATAGGTACGGGCTCATGAATTCGAGATCAGTATTTTTGTCATTGCTTATCATTACAAGCTGCAGCACCACCCCTTCTGTTTGGGAGACGGTGGGAGGAGCCAAAGCGTCGGAAGAGCTGCTAATCGCAGCGAAAGAAGCTTGCGATTACGATAAGAAGCACGCTGAGGTGACAGCGTATGAACGGTCATACAGCAGGCTTTTTCGCTTTACAGGGTCTTTCGGGATAAGCGGTCAATTAAGCGACGATCTGGAGCTCAGAGCAATCGATCTGAACAACACAATAAGCAAATTAGAAAATGAGTTGAACGAGTGTATGAGACAGCAAGATCTTGTACAAAGGACAGTTATATCGAACACATAGCTGCTTTTAAATGAACAATGGCATATGAATCAAAAAAACATAAAACGAGGTTACACGGCGATGAATCCAGCGCTGCTGTGCAGCACCAAAATCCCGCGTGAACACTGGCATTATGCGGAATAGGTAGCTAGCGGTGGTGCCAGAGCAATTAAGCAAAATGGATATAGCAAGAATCCAGATGGATAGGGCGATTGAGCTATTCCTAACTGACAAAGATTATGTTTCGGCAATTACCTTAGCCGGTGCTGCAGAGGAAGTTCTTGGAAAGATACTAAAGCACAACTTTCCGGATGAAACTACTTCGCTAGAAGATATGATTAAAGGAACACAAATATTGTCGAAGGGCAGATGCAGCGATCCTAAAGAATACGAAACTAAGGCACTTGTGTCGCTTATCAACTTCTTTCGAGACCATCTAAAACATTACAAAGAAGATGCAGTCTTAACTTTCGACTCTGCGGATGAGGCCGTTAGTCTAATTGATCGTGCCATTACAAATTATTGGAGAATTACATTCCAAGAAACGCCAAATATGGTCAGGTTCAAGGAAGCAAGGTATGGTGCTAGAAGCACATAGCAAACCGGTAAAGAGCGACATACTTTCGCGCCAGATCAGAGTCGTTATGGCGCAAATGGAGTATAGCTCTTGAATCTGAGTGCGGTAATTGAATCGATCATTACTGACGTCACTGTTGCAGTAGTTCTGTTTTTTGGCGCGCTCATTCTCACCTGGATGTTCGGCCCAGTTAAATGGTTGAGAGAGAATCGAAAGCTGAGGAAAATAGTATTAAGCGGCAGAAAGTTTCATTTCTTCTATCGGCCAACGGAAGATCTCTTTAAACCTGTCACGTTTTTATCGAATGGTGATATAGGAGAAGGTAGAAACTCGAACGAGCACACGTGGAAGATCCGCAAAGGTGCTCTAGAAATATTTCATCAGGACAGAAAGATTTACAGCAGGTTTAGGTTCGATCCCGACTCAGGACGCTTAAAGCATACAAATGAGGCTGATTGCGGTCGATCGGTTTTTGGACAATATATTGAACCAATGTTTAAGGTATAGGAGTAATGCGCCATACAAGCCGGTCAACTTCGCGCCTTTGGCGCCGGACGCGGCTCCGCCGCGCCGGTTACCGGAGCATCATGTTTCTTGAATTTTAGTTTCTCCCTTTTCGAGTAATGCCGTGAAAAACTTGATTCTAATAAGCGTACTTTTATTGGCTTTACCTGCCTCTGCGCAGGACACAGCGCAAGCTGTAGGCAGGGTGACTTCTGCGCAGGGCGGCGCAGAAGTAGTCAAATCAGACGGTGAAAGAATCCAAGCTCTACGCCGCGTAGAAGTGTCGGAGGCAGACACCTTGGAAACGGACCAGAATGGCTTCATCCAGGTCCGCTTTTCGGATGGAGCGTTACTATTACTCGGCTGCAATTCTTCGTTGAAGATTCATCAATACCAAACGGATGACGTTGAGTTGCATCTGCTCAGAGGGCGCATGAGGACCATCACTGGGATGACTGATCCAGAGAGATATCGATTGAGTGTCGGCGCAGGCAATACCCACATTCTGATTACTGCGCCGGAAACAGATTTTGAGGTGGTTGAGGAACCTCAAGGCAGCCTGTCATCTGGCGCATATACCGGGAGCATTGAAATACACAATAGTCTGGGGTCCGTAGCGGTGGGGGTTGAGGAAAACTTTTCGTTCTCAAGGCTCGAGAACGGCCAACCTCCCATCGGGGTAGCGATTATGCCAAACAGCATTAAGGAGCCAGCATGCGAAATTTTCTAGTTCCATAAGGATCGAGCGTGGAAATTCGCAGAATTCAAATATCCGA
>JAUSMU010000046.1 GCA_030645995.1 Gammaproteobacteria bacterium
TTGTGGAATGTATTACATCGTGGAAACAAACAAGGCCTTTGTGCAGGCGGCGGATGATCTGGATGCGGCGGTCAAGCGCAATGGCTTCGGCGTGCTGCACATACACGACCTCGGCAACACCCTGCGCAGCAAGGGCATACCCTTCATCGAGGAGTGCCGGATATTCGAGGTATGCAATCCGGGGCAGGCGGCAAAGGTGTTGTCCACGGACATGCGCCTGAACATGGCGTTGCCCTGCCGCATTTCCGTCTTCACCGAGAACGGCGCGACCCGTATCGGCGTGATCAAACCCGCCGCCATGCTGGCCGCGCTTTCCGACGAACCAGCGCTGGTCGAGATTGCGCAACAGGTGGAAGACAAGATCATCCAGATGGTCGAAGAGGCCAGGTAATTGCCGCTGGAGTGAGCGTCGCCGCTCGCTCCTCGCCTCTCATTTCTCGCCCCACGCTACTCACCCCGTGCTACTCACTCTTCGTGGTTCACCCCGCACGACTCACGCCTGCGCGGTCTTGCTGCGATGCACCAGCGCGCCCGCGCTGTCGGTGATCTCGATGTCGACCTCCACGCCACGGCGCACACTCTGAGTGACGGTGCAGAAGTTCTCGAATTGTGCGACGGCACTCTCCAGGGAAGGCAGCGCGTCCTTGGTCGTTCCGAGGCGGATCTGCACGTCGAAGTGGGTGACCCGCAGGAATTTCTCCACCCGGCCAAAGCGTCCGGTGATGGTGGCAGTGAGCTCCCCCGGGTCTTCCTTGTGGCGGCGCAGCGCATACAGCAGGCTGGCCGACAGGCAGTTGGCCACCGAGGCCGCCAGCAGGCCCGCCGGGCTGGGGCCTTCGCCGCCGCCCAAAGGTTCCGGTTCGTCGCTGAGCAGGTTGCCGAACTCGCCGAAGTCGATCTGAAACAGGTAATTTTCCAGCAGTTTCAAATTCACTGTGAAGGTTTTGTCGCTCACATTGTCCTCTCTCTTTTTTCAATAGTGCGGTTTTCAATGGTGGCCTGAATCGCCGTGATGGCAATGGTGTAGACGATGTCCTCCACTGACGCGCCTCGGGACAGATCATTCACCGGTTTGTTCAGGCCCTGCAGCATGGGGCCGATGCTGACTACTCCGGCGCTGCGCTGCACCGCCTTGTAGGTCGTGTTGCCGGTGTTCAGGTCCGGGAAGATCAGCACCGTGGCGTGGCCGGCGACGGGGCTGCCGGGCGCTTTGGTGGCCGCCACCTCAGCGCTCACGGCGGCGTCATATTGCAGCGGGCCGTCGATGACCAGGTCGGGGCGTCTGGCCCGCACCAGCCGTGTGGCCTCGCGGACCTTGTCGACATCGCTGCCGGTGCCGGAATCCAGGGTGCTGTAGCTGATCATCGCCACGCGCGGGAAGAGCCCGAATTCGTGGGCCGAATCGGCACTGGCGATGGCAATGTCGGCCAGCGCGCTGGCCTCGGGGTCGGCGTTGATGGCGCAGTCGCCGAAGATCAGCACCTGCTCGGGCAGGCACATGAAGAAGATCGAGGAGGCGGTGTCGATGCCGACGCGAGTGCGGATCAGCTGCAGCGCCGGGCGGATGGTGTTGGCCGTGGTGTGCACGGCGCCGGAGACCAGGCCGTCCACACGCCCCTCGTGCAGCATCAAGGTGCCGAGCACCACATTGTCTTCCAGCTCCTGGCGGGCCCGCTCGGCGGTCATGCCTTTGTGCTGGCGCAGCGCCGTGAGCAGCTGCACATAGGTTTCGCGCAGCGGCACTGGATCGACGATCTCCAGTTCGGCTGGCAGCGTGATCGCATTGCTGGCGGCCAGTTGGCGAATCACCTCTGGATTCCCCAGCAGCTGACAGCGTGCGATGCCGCGTCTGCTGCAGTTCACGGCGGCGCGCACTGTGCGCAGTTCCTCGCCCTCGGGCAGCACGATGAGTCGGTTGGCGGCACGGGCCCTCTGCAACAGGCTGTAGCGGAAGGCAGCGGGCGACAGGCGCCGCTCGCGCTGACTCGCCACCAGCGTGGCCAGCCACGGACGATCGAGATGCTGTGCCACCGTGTCCATGACATGGCGAATGCGGGCATCGTCATCCACGGGCACGCGATTGGCGAAGCCGGGCAGGTGGGTGATGACCTGATAGCTGTCCTCTGCCACGCGCAGCAATGGCAGGCCGTGCGCGATGGCCTGTCGACAGAATGCCAGTGTCTCCGGCCGCAGCGCAGCGCCCTCGGTCAGCAGAACCCCGGCCAGTGTCACGCCATTGAGCTCCGCCAGCGCGGCGGCGACGATCACCTCGTCACGGTCGGCGCTGGTGATCACCAGTGTGCCGTGTTGCAGGTGTGGCAGCAGGTTGCCTACCCGTTCGGTGGCGAGGCAGATGTGCAGCACGCGGCGCTGCTGGATGTCGCCCGCCTCCACGACCTCGGCGTGCAGAAATTCTGCCACATCACGGGTGCGCGGTGCGGTCAGCTCGGCGTCCCAGGGGATGCCGCCCGCCAGATGCAGCCCTGTGCTCAAGACCGGCAGCTGCGCCTGTATTTGTGCCCAGGTCAAGGAAGCTTCCGCTGGAGTGCGCGGGCCTTGCAGTGGCAGGTGCTCGTCTTCGTTTTGTGGCGCATCGAGCATGTTGAGAATGACGCCGACGGCGCGGCCACTCGCGGCATCGCTGCCGTCATGCCCGCCGAACTGGGCCGCACAGCTCTCCAGGCGCTGATTCAGCGCGGCGAAGGACTGAGCGTGGGGCGTGCTGACGAGGATGACCTGTGCATCGAAGGAGTCCGCCAGCAGCGGGTTGATCCGCGCCAGCAGCGGGTCATCACCGGCGGGGCTGATGCCCTCCAGCACCAGCACGTCCGGCTCTTGGGCGAGGCCCGCCAGCGTGCGCTCGCGCAGCATCATCCATTGCTCCATCAGGAGATCGGTCTGCTCGGCGGCGAGCCAGGCGGTGGCCTGACTACAGGGCAGGGGGGCTGGCGGTTGCAGGTTGGCATAGCGGCGGATCAGCTCCACCGTGTGCTCGGCGCCGTCTGCGCCAGTCGACGCTGCTACCGATTGCGCCACCGGCTTGCAGAACGCGACGCGCAGCCCCTGCTGGTCCAGTGCATGCAGCAGACCGAGACAAATTGTCGTCAGCCCGACGCCCGCTTCGGTGGGAACCAGCAGTAGTGTCTTCATAGTCCGCTATTGTCCCGAGGTGATCGTCCACTCGATCAGGTCAGTGGCGAGGCGGTCGGCGGCTACGCCCAGCGCGGCGACGAAGTCACCGACGGTATCGCCGTTGACCGGTTCACTGGCCTCGAAACGGTGGCTGGCAAGAATCCGGCGGCTACCTGTCTGCACCAGTTGGGCGTCGTAGCGGATCACCGCCTGCGAGCGTCCGCCGAGGCGTTCGTGGTGCAGCCCGCGCAACATGCCGCCCAGCTCCACGCTCGCTTCGAGTCCATCGCTGCTGGTGCTCAACGCCGACACCCGACCGTCACGCCAGAACGCGTCGAGTATCCAGTCGCGCCACAGCAGCGCGGCAGGGGCAGACCAGCGGGCGTCCGGATAGGCCTGAAAACTGTTGTCACCCGGCATCACCAGCACCCGGCTGCCGCCTAGCGCGTCGCTGGTCGTGGGGGTATCGATGCGCAGGCCATTCAGTGTCTGCCCGTCACTGTTGGCGCGCAGGGACGACGGCGGCAGCTGATAGAGATCGGTCGGCACCCGTTCCGGCAGCACCGTGCAGGCGCTCAGCGCGCCGCCGAGCAGCAGGGTCAACAGCAGAAAGCGCTTGCTCATG
>JAUSMU010000070.1 GCA_030645995.1 Gammaproteobacteria bacterium
AATGGCCAAGGGATTCGCTGTGTCTGGGTTGTCGGGCTATCTGGCCGATGTCTTCGAAACATTGCTAGCCGATGCCAATTCACTGGCGATTGTGATGAGCGTGGTCTCCTTCATCACCATTTTCTCTGAATTGACCTCCAATACGGCGACCGCCTCCATGGCGATGCCGATCATGGGCAGCCTCGCGCAGGCCATCGAAGTGTCGCCGCTGTTGCTGATGATTCCCGCTGCGGTGGCCGCGTCCTGTGGTTTCATGTTGCCGGTGTCGACGCCTCCGAATGCGATCGTTTACGGTTCCGGTCGTGTACCTATAATGAAGATGGTGTGGGCGGGGCTCTGGTTGGATACGCTGGCCGTCATTCTGGTGACACTGTTCGTGTACACGGTCGGGCATCTTTCTTTCGATCTGTTGGGAGCCATGCCTGACTGGGCTCGGCGCTGAAAAGGAGTGCTGCCCGCTTCAGTCTTGCGCGGGTGGGTCGATATCAGGATATCTGCGGTATCCGGTGTCATTGGATTTAGGGGCGAGACATTGTCAATGTCCGAAAAGACTGACTTGAACACAAAAGTGAAGTCAGACGAAAAAATCAGGAAGAATGAAGCGCGCGCGGGGAAACAGCAGTCACCGCTGCAATGTCCGCTGGGCGACCCTGCCTGTGCTTTTCTGACCGAGCTGGATCAGCTGCGCTCGGAGGTCAAGGCGCTGTCGGCACTGGTACGCACGGATGAATTGACCGGGCTCTTCAACTATCGCCACTTCATGCAGGCCATGGAGCTGGAGATGGAGCGCACGCGTCGTTCACTCAAGCCGATGGCGCTGATCATGCTGGACCTCGACAATTTCAAGATTTTCAATGATCGCTGGGGGCACGAATTCGGCAACACCTCGTTGGTGCATATAGCCAGGCTGGTCGCGGGCACCATTCGCAAGCTGGATGTCGCGTGTCGTTACGGCGGCGAAGAGTTTGCGATTATCCTGCCGGACACATCGCTACGCTCCGGAATCCTGCTGGCCGATCGGCTGCGCAAGAAGATCGCAACTTCCGTTCTGCATTGTGACGATCAACCCGTAGCGGTGACGGCTAGCTTCGGTGTGGATGTCTACCTGTCGGCTGATCGCGATGATCCCAGCCAGTTTCTGCATCGTGCTGATTCCTGGCTGTTTCAGGCCAAAGCCAATGGGCGCAACCAGGTCTGCCACGCGCCGCTGGAGAACCACTCCGGGGTCAGTCACGACGAGCGCGAGTTATTGCTGGGGAATTAGCAGGCGGCAAGCTCGCGCGCCAGATGATGCAGGATGGTCGCCGTGGCGCCCCAGATCCGGTAGCCATCGTGGTGGAACTCCAGCACCTCCCTTTCCATGTCCTGGTACAGCATCGATGCGCGCTGATAGCTGGCGGGATTGAGCGCAATCTCAGTGGGCACCGCGAAGATCTCGGCGACCTCCCGTGGGGAAGGTGTCAACGGCGTGTCCGCCGCGAACAGGCCGACCACGGGCGTGACACAGTAGCCCGAAGGCATCAGCAGATTGCCGAGTCGCCCGATGATCCGCACCGACTCCGACCGCAGTCCGATCTCCTCCTCGCATTCCCGCAGCGCCGTGTGCTCGATGCTGTCATCGTCGCTGTCCCGCGTTCCGCCTGGAAAGCTGACCTGTCCGGCATGGCTGCTCAGGTGCTCGGTGCGCAGAGTGAAAACGACACTGCTGCCGTTCTCGCCGCAGGCTATCGGGATCAGCACGGCGGCATGGCGAAAACTGCTCTCGGGCAGCTCTGGCGAATTGATGAGGCGATTGATGCTCTGGTCGGGGTGCAGGATAGGGGGATGTGATTGAAGATGCAGAGACTGCTGCGCAAAGTAACGCAGCAGTCTCTGCAGTAACGGGTCGGCCTGGCTGGGTTCTGGTATCGTCATGGACGCGATTATAGCCAGAAATCGGTGACGACTGTGGGAGCGGGCCCTGTCCGCGATTAGCTGTGCGTCACCATTGGCCAATCGCGGGCAGGGCCCGCTCCCACAGTCCTCAGCACTTATGCTTACATGTACTTCCAGTTCACCGAGAAGAACGCCCGCAGTGGTTGACCCGTGAAGTAGCGATCACGGCCGAAGGCAAAGTCGGCACGTTCTGCATATTTCTCGTCTGTCAGGTTGAGAACATTCATCGAAAGGGTCACGTCTGATCTGACTTCCCAGCGCGCGCGCAGGTTCAGCAGATCGTGCCCGTCGTAGCGGTTCAGGTTCTCCGGGTTGGAGTAGTACGCACCGGAATCCACCCACTCCGCCTCGGCGAATATCGTGTCAGAGGGACGCCACTGCAGTTGGAAGGTACCGAAACGTCGCGGAGCCGTGTCCACATCGTTGCCATTGATGTTCACTCCGCCAGAGAGTTCATCGTTCTCATAGGTGTGACGGGCAAAGTTGTAGGCACCACTAATGCGCCACTGCTCGCTGATATCCACAGCGCCGGACAACTCCAGGCCACGGTGTTTCGTGTGGCTGTTGTTGAGGTTGAGGCGGGCACTGTCGTTGATGATCTCGTTGTCCTTGTCCATGTAGTAGCCCGTGACTGAGTACTCCCAGACATCGGAATTGCCTTCGAAGCCAAGTTCAGCGCTGTCGATCTCTACCGAGTCAAGATCCGCCACGGATTGTGCGTTTTGCAGACGGTACAGTTCAGTGGATTGCGGAGCGCGGTAGCCTTTGTTCAAACGCAACTGCACATTGTGATCATCGTTGATCGCGTAGCGCAGACCGATCTTGGGCGCCCAATTGCCGAAGCTGTCGGAGCGATCCGCAGGACGGTTGTAACGGCAGCCACCAAATCCGCAGGCGGTGCCATTTTCGCGGGTACGACCATCCAGCATCTTGTTGTCGTAGTCGTACTCCATGCGCTCGTAGCGCAGGCCCAGGGAGATGTCGAAACCATTGTCCCAGTAGTGCTCGAGGTGGGCGAACGGAGCAACTTGCATCGCTTCTACTTCATAGTCGTAGTGCTTGCCGACGGGGGTTGTTCCAACCAGAAAAGCCGAACCTACCGTGGGGAAACGCTGCTGCTGCAGCAGGCTGCCCTCGGTGCTCTCCAGATCCAGCCCGAAGGAGATCATGGTGTCCTCACTCACATCCTTGTAGCTGCTAAGTTGCAGGCCGTAGCTGGTGTGTTCGTTGTCTTCGGTGGGGAGGCCGGGCAGGAAGTGCTGAATGAAGCTCAGGTCAGTCTTGCGGAAATATGGGGTGGCGACGATTTCCCAGCCGGAATCCAGCGTCTTGCTGATGCGGGTCCAGGCACGGAAACTCTGGTTGTCGCGATAGGCTTCCGGGTTCGGGTTGGTGTCACGCAGATTGTCATCCTTGTAACTGTCCTTGCCTTCCACGTAACCCGCCGTTTCCTGATTCAGGTTGGTGGCGGTAAAACCGCCGTCCAGGGCATAGCCACCGGCAGTAGTGTACTGATAACGCCACGACAGCTTCTGTTGTGCCAGATAGCTGTTGTCGTGGTAGCCATTCTCGTCGGCGCCGTTGAACAGGAACATGTGTTTGAAGTTGCCGTAGTCCATGCCCAGCGTAGCATTGACGCGCTGGGAACCGCGTGGGCCAGCTTCCAACGTCAGCTCGCCGCCTTCGGTAGGATCTGGCAGTACCACGTTGATCATGCCGTGTACGGCATTGGAGCCGTAATAGGCTGTGGCCGGGCCACGGATAACTTCGATACGCGCAGCATTTTCGCTGTTGGCATCAAACAATTCGTTGACGTTGCAGAATCCCGCTGCGCGCAGTGGGATACCTTGTTCGGCCAGCATGAAGGCGCCACAGGCTCCGGCGCCGGTCAACACGGGAGAGCGGATGGCGGTAAGGCTTTCTTGACCATTACCACGGTTGATATTGACGCCAGCCAGACGATTCACGACTTCCTGGATGTGCTGATGCGATACGGTGCGCAACTCCTCTGCAGAGAGGACGCCGACGCTGGCATTGACGGTGGACAGGGATTCGGGGCGTCGTGTGGACGACGTCACCATGATCTCTTTTACTTCGGGCTGACCGGAAGCGGCTTGTGCAATGACGGCAGGGGCTGTCAATACAGACATCGCTGCGGCACATGACAAGGCCAGCAGGCGGGGCGCAACACCGTGGGATGATGCGCTGTGTACACTCTTCTTATTCAATTTTGGTTTCTCCCTTGATAGTGAGTTTTCGAGCTGGCCGAATATAGCACAATTGCGTCGTCGCCACTCCACGCCGGTCTGTCTATAATCCGTTTCTGAGTGTGACTAAGGCCGGGGGAAACATGAGGACGCGAGTGACACAGATACTCGGGATCGAGCATCCGATAGTGCAGGGCGGCATGCAGTGGGTGGGACGTGCGGAGCTGGCGGCCGCCGTTTCCAACGCGGGAGCACTGGGGACGCTGACAGCACTGACCCAGCCCGACCCAGAGACCCTGCGCAAGGAAATCGCCCGTTGTCGTGACATGACCGACAAGCCTTTCGCCGTGAATCTGACCATCCTGCCCACCATCAAGCCGGTTCCCTATGACGAGTATGTGGATGCCATCGTCTCTTCCGGCGTGCGCATCGTCGAGACCGCCGGGCGCAATCCCGAGCCTTGGATGCCATTGTTCAAGCGCGCCGGAATCACCGTCATCCACAAATGCACCTCCATCCGCCATGCTCTGAAGGCGCAGGCGCTCGGTTGCGATATGGTGAGTGTAGATGGCTTCGAGTGTGCAGGACATCCGGGTGAGGACGACGTTACCAACCTGATTCTGTTGCCACTGGCGGCGCGGCGTCTGAGCATTCCGTTTCTCGCTTCGGGCGGTTTTGCGGACGGTCGTGGATTGGTGGCGGCTCTGGCCATGGGGGCGGATGGCATCAATATGGGAACCCGCTTTCTCGTTACTCAAGAGGCGCCTGTGCACGCCGCCGTAAAGCAGCGCATGGTGGAGGCGACCGAGCGCGATACGGCGTTGATCTTCCGCACGCTGCGCAACACCTCGCGGGTGTTCCACAATGGCGTCGCCGAGCAAGTGTTGGCCATTGAGGCGCAGCCGGGGGAGACGCATTTCGAGGACATCGCGCCGCTCGTCAAGGGCGTGCGGGGACGAGAACTTTTCGAGACCGGCGATCTGGAACATGGGGTCTGGTCGGCCGGCATGGTGATCGGCCTGATCGATGACATTCCCACTTGCAAGGAACTGGTGGAACGTATCGTCGCAGAGGCTGAATCGATTATCCGCGAGCGGCTGAACGCGTTGCTGTAACCCAACCTGTGGGAGCGGGAAGCAAAATGGAAAAGGGGTGGCTTCATGCAGATCAAAGACAAGGTGGTTGTAGTGACCGGTGGTGCCAGTGGCATCGGCAGGGCGCTGTGCGAGCGGTTCGCCGCTGAGGGCGCCAGAGCGGTTGTCGTGTCCGACATCAACGGCCCGGGCATTGAAGCCGTCTGCCAACAGCTCGCGGGACAAACGCAAACGCTGGGCGTCGTCACCGATGTCAGTCGCGAGGCGGACATGAAGCGCCTCGTCGCCCGCACGCTCGATGCGTTCGGCCACATCGACTTGTTCTGCTCGAATGCCGGCATCTTCACGCCCGGCGGCGTCGAGGTTAGCAACGACGACTGGCAACGCATCTGGGACATCAACGTGATGGCCCATATCTTCGCCTCCCGTGCCGTGCTGCCCGCCATGCTGGCGCGCGGCGAGGGCTATCTGCTCAACACCGCGTCGGCCGCAGGACTGCTCAGCCAGATAGGCTCCGCGCCTTATGCCGTGACCAAACATGCCGCCGTCGGCTTTGCGGAGTGGCTGTCGATTACCTATGGCAGTCGTGGCATCAAGGTCTCGGTGCTGTGCCCGCAGGCCGTGCGGACGCAGATGACCGCCCGTGGTACGGGTGTGGCGGGTGTCGATGGCATGCTGGAGCCCGCTGCGTTGGCGCAGACTGTCATTGAAGCACTGGCGCAGGAGCGTTTTCTGGTGCTGCCGCATCCTGAGGTGCTCACCTACCTGCAGCGCAAGGCGGCGGATTATGACCGCTGGCTGGGCGGCATGCGTCGGCTGCAGGAGCGCTTCGGCGACAACTTTAAATCGTGACTGACTCTTTCCCCGCGACTTCATTTCCTTATAATGACGCCGCAGTCGAAATTACAAGATAACCAGAAGCCAGGACTAATCCATGACAATGACGATAGGCAAGAACTCTGTAGTGGAGATCCACTACACACTCAAGAACGATGGCGGAGAAGTCCTGGACTCCTCGGAAGGCAGCGAACCTCTGATGTATCTGCATGGGACTCATGGTCTCATTCAGGGTCTCGAGAATGAACTGCAGGGCAAGAAGATCGGCGACAAGTTCAAGGCGGTGATTCCTCCGGAACTGGCCTACGGCGAGATCGATCCGGATCTGATCCACAGCATCGACAAGTCAATGTTCCGTGGTGTCGACAACATTGAGCCAGGCATGACATTTACGGCCGAGGGCGAACATGGTCACCAGCACATCACCGTCAAAGCGGTTGAGGGTGACAAGGTGATCATCGATGGTAATCACGAGATGGCGGGGCAGACGCTGCACTTTGATGTGGAAGTGGTCAGCGTGCGTGCGGCGACCGAAGAAGAGATGGACCATGGCCATGTGCATGCACATGGGGATCATCACCACCACTAAGATCGTATTCTAACTGTGGGAGCGGGCCCGCTCCCACAGTTAGAATCGCCTCAGACGCCATACCCCATGATGGCCTTGGTCTCCAGAAATTCCTCGAAACCTTCAATGCCCCATTCCCTGCCATTCCCCGACTGTTTGTAGCCCCCGAATGGCGCGGCAAAATCCGTGCTTGCCCCATTGATGTGGACCATTCCCGTACGCAGGCGCCGGGCGACGCGGCGGGCGTGCTCTGGCTCGCCGGAGACGTAGCCGGACAGGCCATAGTCGGAGTCGTTGGCCTGGCGAATGGCGTCCTCGTCGTCCTCGTAGGCCAGGATGGTCAGGACCGGACCGAAGATCTCTTCACGCGCGATCGTCATCTGATTGGTGGCATTGACGAAGATGGTGGGGCGCACGAAGAAACCTGTTTCCAGCCCCTCGGGTTTGCCTGGGCCGCCGACGATGGCCTGTGCTCCTTCTTCCAATCCTTTGCGAATCAACTGCTGGATGCGTTCGTACTGGGCGCGGCTGACTACCGGCCCGATGCGTGTCGTCTCCTGGCTGGGGTCGCCCGGGATAGCCTTGGCTCCGGCGGCCTTGGCGATCTCGATGGCTTCGGCCAGTCGCTCGCGCGGCACCAGCATGCGCGTGGGAGCGTTGCAGGACTGGCCGCAATTGCCGAAGCAGGCGTTGACCCCGCCACTGACTGCACGCGGGAAATCGGCGTCATTCAGAATGATATTGGCTGATTTGCCGCCCAACTCTTGTGTCACCTTCTTGATGCTGTTGGCGGCCGCTCTGGCAACTTCGCGTCCGGCGCGCGTGGAACCGGTAAAGGAAACCAGGTCGATATCCGGATGCGCCGCTATGGCGGCTCCGACGGTGGCGCCGTCACCGTTGATCAGATTGAAAACGCCAGCGGGCAATCCGGCCTCCGCAATAATCTCGGCGAGAATGCAGGCGCTGACCGGCGACATCTCGCTCGGCTTCAGCACCATCGTGCAGCCTGCGGCGATGGCAGGTGCCACCTTGCAGCTGATTTGATTCAGTGGCCAGTTCCATGGCGTGATGAAGCCGCACACCCCGATCGGTTCCTTGACTATGCGGGTATTGCCGCGCGGCTTTTCGAACTCATAATGGCGCAAAATTTCGCGGGCCGCCGTGAAATGTCCGATGCCGGTTCCGACTTGCGCGGCGCGGGAAAAGGCGATGGGCGCACCCATCTCGCTGGAAATGGCGATGGCCAATTCCTCTGTGCGCGCCTTGATGCCAGCGATGATTTTGTCGAGGATCGCGATGCGCTCCTCGACGCTGCTCTGTGACCAAAGAGGAAACGCAACGCGGGCGGCGGCGACGGCTGCATCCACATCGCTGGTGTTGCCCATGCTGATATTGGCGTAGACTTTTTCGGTGGCGGGATTGATGACGTGATGCACGGGCCTGGGGCCGGGTGTCAGCCATTTGCCATTGATATGGAATTTCAAGCAGTCAACTGCCATGTACAATGCTCCTGGTCGCGAATGGATTGCCGCTGATGTTCGTCGCAACGTCCTGTTGCTGCGGATTCAAGGCGGAAGGCCGAGCTGGCGGCCAGTATAACTGAATTTTTTTGGCGGTTGAGGTAAGTTATAGCGCTTGCAGATTCGTGCTGGCGCAACCGTCGGCAGTCGATAGACAGAGATATTCAATAATGTTGAAAATTAACCGCACACTTGGGCGCCGCCTTGCCGCCTATCTGAGCAAACCATTCCCCGACTATGAACGTCATGATTCCGTGCCGCTGGAGAAAATACTCAAGGTCATTCAGCCCGGCGATATTCTGCTGGTGGATGGCAACAGTCGTATCAGCTCCGCCATCAAATACCTCACGCAATCCACGTGGTCGCACGCCTGCATGTTCATGGGGCTGATCGATCAGTCGACGGATATTCCATGCCTGATTGAAGCGGATTTGAATGAAGGGGTAACCCTCGTCCCGCTGAACAAGTATGAGCGCTACAACCTGCGCATCTGCCGTCCGGTAGGACTGACCGACATCGAGAGGCGCAAGCTGCTGGGCTTTGTCGAGGAGAGGCTGGGGTATCGTTACGACATGAAGAACATCATCGATCTGATGCGCTATCTGATACAGAATCCGATGGTCCCGGCGCGCTATCGACGCAAGCTCATCAGTCTTGGCAGTGGTGAACCCACCAAGGCGATCTGCTCGACGCTGATCGCCCAGGCGTTTCAATCAATCAACTATCCGATCATGCCGCGTCCGCAGTCTGGTGCCGATTCCGCCGAGCAGGAATACCGACAGCGCCATTTCACTCACTTTGTCCCGCGTGACTTCGATCTCTCGCCTTACTTCGAGGTGGTGAAGCCCACGATTGACCAGGGCTTCGATTTCCATCGCGTGAACTGGCGCCCGGAGGGCGATCACCACTCGACTATCAATGCGCCACCCAGGGCTGTCCGATAATCAGCGCAGGATCGGCATCTGGTTTTGGAACCAGCTTCTGCGTACGTCCATACTGATTGTCGCCGCCGTAGAGATTGAGGTCTGAATCCACCGTGAAGGCGTGAACTTCCAGATACCCGGTGGGGCCATCTCTCTCGACCAGCCAGGAATAGAGACGATTGCCGTTGAAGTCCAGTTTCACGAAGCGCAGTGGATTCAAGTCGGTGAGCCACACTGCATCTTCGTTCACAATCATGTCGAGCGGCAGGCTGAACCCGGTCCAGGTGCTGACGTGTTCAACACGCGCAGGATCATCGGTTGTGCGATAGACGTTGACGCGGCCACCGGAGCGATCCAGCGCGAATATCAGACCATTCGGTCCAGTCGCCACTGAATGCACGCCGTTGAATTGTCCAGGCTCAGTGCCGAAGCCGCCAAACTCGGAGATGTACTTGCCATTGCTGTCGGCAATGATGACACGGTGATTGTCGAGGCCGTCGGCAATAAGCACGCGGCCGTCGGGCAGGAACGCGACATCCTGTGGTCGGCCGAAATGCGTCGCATCGGTGCCGGGCACGCCTTTTTCACCGAGCGTCAGCAGCAGTTCTTTACCGTCATTGCTGAATATATAGATGGTGTGGAAAGTTTCGTTGACGACCCAGATTCTCTTCGCGGGGTCATAGGGGCTGATGCGCAGACGGTGCGGGCCAGGGCCATCGGAGCCAGCGCAAAGCATATCCCACTGTTTCCAGTTCTCGATCACGTTGCCGTCACCATCGAGCACATAGAGGCAATTCTGCCAGGTGCGACGCTCCGCCGCGCTGAGCACGTTGATGCCGATTGAGCCGGCGTATCCCGCGTACTCAGGAGGTATTGGGTCGGGCAGGCGCGCCTCGCCGCGCTGGGCGATGATGATGCGGTTGGGGGATTCGGCGAAGACACCGGAGTTGCCACCGAAGGCGAAACCGGGCTCGGCAAAGGGTTTATGCCAGTAAGGAATTATGTCGTAGGGGCTTGGGCCGACCGGGCCCAGAATGACCACGTTCTCAGCAGCGTAAAGTCCGGAAAAGTGCCCGGAGATATATCCGGCGACCAGCAGTGCAGCAGCGGTTTTCAATAAACGTTTCATCATGATCGTGCTCTCAGGCCTCTTGTTTGGCTATTATTATCTGGCTGTTTTATTGGCTAATTATTGTACGGGCGATTGAGCTGTTTCGCCCCGCGTAGTTCTTGCCGATGGACAGAAGAACAGATTGCCTCTTCACTGTAAAGTATCAGAGTGATACGGAACCTCCTGACGATCAGACGAACGGAGCGCCGAAGAAGAAATTGCGAATGTGCCGAGGTGGTTTTATGCCGTAACATCCGGGCCTGATCTCGCGCGAGAAGAAACACGCGAGAATAAAAATAATGATAAGGAGAGCGCCATGGCACAACACCATTTTTACAAGTTATTCCTGCTACCGGCGCTGCTGAGCTTGTGCAGCGCTTGTACCTCTTCGTCAGAAGGGCTATCTGGTATCCCCAATCCCTTCGCACGCGGCGAGCACGCCTGGGGCAATTTGCCCGCAGGCAGGAGCTGGGGCGCGGCGAGCGCGATCCACTATGCGGGCAATGGCACAGTGTGGGTGGCGGATCGCTGTGGCGGCAATCGGGGGCCAGGCAGTTGCGAGGATCGCCCGACTGTGGATCCGATCATGCTGATGGATACCGACGGCAATATCCTGCGCAGCTTCGGGGCCGGTTTGTTTGTGTGGCCGCATGGTATGTTTGTCGATCAGGAAGGCAACGTCTGGGTGACCGATGCGGCAACAGACAGTTCCCGGCGCAAGGGTAATCAGGTGCACAAATTCAGCCCGCAGGGCGAGTTGCTGATGAGCCTCGGAATCGCGGGCGTAGCGGGGACAGGACGCTACTTCTTCAATGCGCCCAATGATGTGCTGGTTGCACCGAACGGCGATATCTTCGTCGCTGACGGGCACAGCCCCAACACGGACAACCGCATCATCAAGTACAACCGTGAGGGAGAATACTTGATGCAGTGGGGTACTGTCGGGCTGGAGGCGGGAGAGTTCCGCGTGCCACACGCGCTGGCCATGGATTCGCAGGGGCGCCTGTTCGTCGCCGACCGGGCCAACAGCCGAATCCAGATTTTCGACCAAGAGGGTAATCACCTGACGACCTGGACACAGTTCGGGCGTCCGAGCGACGTCTATATCGATGCCAATGACATGCTGTACTCCGCCGACTCTGAATCCAACACCGGTGATGATCGCAATCCCGGCTGGGAGCGTGGCATTCGC
>JAUSMU010000073.1 GCA_030645995.1 Gammaproteobacteria bacterium
CGAGCGTGAAACCGCGCGCCGCGAGAAACGCTGGCAGGATGCCGATCGTCTGCGTGCAGAGGTGCGTGCGCTTGGCTTCGAGATCGAGGATACTGCCGCTGGCGCCCAGCTGAAAAAGGGCTGAAAAAAGTTCATAAAAGCAACACTCAAGGAAACCCATGAAAGAAGTACTGATCAACCACGAGCCCGTCGAGCTCTACAAGATTTTGAAGTTCGAATGTATCGCAGACAGCGGCGCGGCGGCCAAGGCTGTCATCGACGAGGGTAACGTCATGGTGAACGGCCAGGTGGAAAAGCGACGCCGCAACAAGATCAAGTCTGGCGATCTCATCGAAGTTGGCGGTGAGCAATACAAGATCGTATTGGCACAGCCCAACGCCTAAGCTCACTTTTAATCTGGAGCCGTTTTTGACAAACATCACCATTCGTCCAGCCACCGCTGCAGATGCTGCGCTCATTCTGGGTTTCATCACGCAGCTGGCGATTTACGAGAGAGCCGAGCACGAGGTGGTCGCCAGTGAGGCAGACATCGTCAGAACGCTGTTTGGAGAACACTCGACCACGGAGGCGCTGATCTGCAGCATCGATGATCTGCCCGTAGGTTTTGCCGTGTTCTTCACCAGCTACTCCACCTGGCTGGGCAGGAATGGCATTTATCTGGAAGACCTCTATGTGTCGCCAGAGTATCGCGGTTATGGAGCAGGCAAGGCCTTGCTGGTCCATCTCGCGCAGCTCGCCGTTGCCCGCAATTGCGGACGGTTGGAGTGGAGCGTGCTCGACTGGAACGAGCCCGCGATTCAATTTTACAAGTCACTGGGTGCGGCGCCGCAGGATGAGTGGGTGCGCTACCGTCTCACCGGGCAGGCGCTCGTCGATCTGGCCAACACCAACTCCCCTGTCGTCTGAATTCGAGGAACCTTGCAGTGAAGAAAGTTTTGTGGCGATTTTTCGTGTTGTTTTTGTTATTCACAGCGCACGGTGTGTACGCCCAGTCCTCCACGACTGCCACCGTTAAAGACTCGCCCCAAGAGGTGCCAGAACTGCGCGCCATCGTCGATGCCACCGGCTTCGAGGGCAACGTGCTGATCTATGATCTTCAAAACAATGTCTATATGGCGGGCCACGCGGAGAGTGTCAATCAGTCCTGGCTGCCTGCTTCCACCTTCAAGATTTTCAGTGCGCTGGCGGCACTGGACACCGGTGTGATCGCCGACAAGCACACAGTGATCACATGGGACGGCGTACAGCGCGGCCGCACGGAGATCAATCGTGATCTCGATCTGCAGTCGGCGTTCCGCCTCTCGGCAGTGCCGCATTTTCAGCAGCTGGTGAAAGGCGTTGGTGCCGAGCGCATGCAGGGATTCATCGATGCGGTGGGCTATGGCAATCGTGATATTTCCGGCGGCATCGACACCTTCTGGTTGACCGGTGGTCTGCGACTTTCGCCACGCGAACAGGTCGACTTTCTCGTACGCCTGTATCGCAACGAGCTGCCTTTCTCAGAGCGGAGCATGACGGCGGTGAAGGAGATGATGGTCACGGAAGAAGGTGACGGTTATGTGCTGCGAGCCAAGACCGGTTGGGCCACGCTGGAGAATCAGGACAACACCGGCTGGTGGGCAGGTTGGGTCGAAAAGGAGGGCAATGTCTACTTCTTCGCCTCGCTACTGCACGCCAATGCCCCTGCTGAAAGCTTCGGCCCCGCTCGGCAGAGTGTGGTGAGAGAATCGCTGATCCAGCTGGGTGTTCTTCCCTCGGCGCCGTCGCTGTAAGAAAATCCTGCGGCATCCGTACTCTTGCTTGGTGATTCCACTATACAAACCAATTCAGGATTTCAGGACGATGTTCAAACCCGCTTCGCCACGCCTTGCCACTTGCGCACTCATCGCCACCACCACAGCGCTCTTGAGTGCCGGAGCTCAAGCCCAGATTACGGAGACCGTTCCAGCGACTGCTCAGAAGCAGGTGCGTGCCGTACGTGTCGCGACTCCTCCGGTTATCGACGGCAAGCTGGACGAGCCGCTCTGGCAAGAGGCCGAGGTGATCACGGACTTTCATCAGATTCGTCCCGGCAATGGCACGCAGCCTTCGGAGCGCACCGAGGTTTACATCGTTTATGATGACGATGCGCTCTACATCGGCGCCCGCATGTACGACAGCGAGCCGGAGCTGATTGCGGCCCCCGTGATTCGTCATGGGCAGGGACTGGGTTCGGACGATCGCCTCGTGGTGATCCTCGACCCATTCAACACGCGCCGCACAGGTTATCGCTTCGAGACCAATCTCAATGCCGTGCGTCACGATGCGCTATACCAGAGCGTCAACTCTTTTCAGATCGACTGGAACACCATCTGGGACACCGCCACCAGTGTAGATGGCAACAGCTGGATTGCAGAGCTGGAGATTCCCTTCAAGTCCCTGCCCTTCGATGCCAACATCGACACCTGGGGCTTCAACTTCGGGCGTGGCATTCGTCGTCGTGGAGAGGAGATGGCGTGGGTGTCCTATAACCGCACCTACAACCCCGGCATCTCGGGCGTGGTGACTAATCTGAGCGGCATGGATCAGGGCGTGGGGCTGGACATCGTGCCCTCACTCTCGGTGAACCGGCAGAAGCGTTTCAGCGTCAACACGACCGAAACCAACACCGACCCATCGCTGGATGCGTTCTACCGGCTGCTGCCCTCACTCAATGCAGCACTGACCATCAACACAGATTTCTCCGCCACCGAGGTGGACAACCGTCAGGTGAACCTCAGCCGCTTCAATCTGTTTTTCCCGGAGAAGCGCGACTTCTTCCTCAACGATTCGGATCTGTTTCAGTTCGGCAACATCAGCGGCGCTGCCGGCAGCAACCAGGCGGCCTCACGCAGTAGCCGCGAGAATGCGCGCCCCTTTTTCTCGCGCAACCTCGGCCTGAGCCAGACCGGCGCTCCGGTGGACATCGAGTACGGTGGTCGGGTCAGTGGCCGCGTCGGGCGCTGGAACATCGGCACCCTCGCCATACGTCAGGACGAATTCAACACCGTGAACGCGTCCAACCTCTTCATTGGCAGGCTCTCCGCCAACGTGCTCAATGAGTCCAGCGTCGGTTTCATCGTCACCGATGGCGATCCGGCGTCCAACCTGGAGAACTCAGTCTATGGCGCAGACTTCCGCTACCAGAATACGCGGCTGGCGGGTGGGCAGACGATCGAGGCCGACGCCTGGTATCAGCAGTCCGATACGCCGGGGCTCAGCGGTGACGATGCCGCGTACGGTGTCGGATTGCGCTCGCCCAACAACTCGGGGCTGCGCGGCGGAATTGGTTTCAAGGAGGTGCAGGCGAATTTCAACCCGGCGATGGGTTACGTCAATCGTGCCAATATTCGCGACTACACCGCCGATGCGGGCTATACGCATTTCCTCAATGACAGCTTCCTGCAGACGGCCTATGTCGGTGTCGATGCGCAGCGCGTCAATGTAATCGACGACGGCCTGCAGAGTCAGGCACTGGTGTTCCGTCTGCTGGAGTTGGAGACCAATACCCGCGACCGCTTCGAGATTGGCTATCAGCAGAACAAGGAAGTGGTCCTGGCGCCCTTCGCGATCTATTCGGCACCGGATCGGCGCGTGCTGGTGCAGCCTGGAAAATATGATTTCGACGAGCAGCGCATCGGTTTCAGCACCGCAGGACAGCGTGAATTCGCGGGTGGCCTCACCTATCAGACTGGTGACTTCTACAATGGCAAGCGCACCAACATCGGTGGTTCTTTTGCGTGGACGCAGTCACGCTACTTCGTGATGTCGCTGAATTACGACTGGAATGACATCACTCTGCCGCAGGGCGATTTCGTCACGCGCCTGACCAGTCTCTCTACACAAGTGGCATTTTCCTCCACGCTGCACTGGGTGAGCCTGTTTCAATACGACAATCTCTCCGAAGAGCTGGGCATCAACACCCGCCTGCAATGGATTCCGCGCGCTGGACAAGAGGGTTTCATCGTGCTCAATTACAATCTGCAGGACAAAGACAAGAACAATTCCTTCGAGTCGGC
>JAUSMU010000089.1 GCA_030645995.1 Gammaproteobacteria bacterium
GGCTTCCTCTCCGGCCTGCACAAGAGTCCGCACCGCGGCTTCAGTGTGGAGTTCACCGACTATCGCAATTACTACCGTGGCGACGACATGCGCCATGTGGACTGGAAGCTGTATGCGCGCAGCGACAAGTTCTACATCAAACAATACGAGGACGAGACCAACGTCCGCTGCTACATCGTGCTGGATTCGAGCGCCTCGATGGGCTATTCCTCCGGTGGCATGAGCAAGCTGGAATATGGCATTACGCTGGCCTCGGCGCTGGCCTATTTCATCATGCGCCAGCGCGATGCGGTGGGGCTGATCACCTTCGACGACAAGGTCAACGACTACATCCCCGCGCTGTGCCGTCAGCCACACCTGATTCGTATCCTGCGTGTGCTGGCTGGCCTGAAGCCGGGCGCGGCGACCAATATCGTGCGGCCGTTGTCGGATCTCGCGGTGAACCTCACCCGCAAGAGTCTGGTGATCCTGATCAGCGATCTGCTCGAAGACGAGGTCGCCACCATCAAGACGCTGCAACGCCTGCGTTCCATGGGCAACGACGTGATCGTGTTTCAGGTCATGGATGATGCGGAGCTGAACTTCACGTTCCACGAGGCCACCGAATTCATCGATGCCGAGACTGCCGAGACTTATATCACCTCGCCAGCGGCTATCCGCGATGCCTATCTGGAGAACATCAACAAGTTCCTCGCCTTCTGCAAGAAGCAATGCCAGAGCAGCGGGGTGGACTATTGTCTGGTCAACACCTCACAGCCGCTCGATGCCGCGCTGACGTCCTATATCTCACGCCGGGCGAGGAGCTTCTGAATGGCCTTTCTCACGCCCCTGTTTCTGTTTGGCCTGCTGGCTGCCGCGATTCCCATCGCCATCCACCTGATCCGCAAGGAGAAGCCACCCAAGCTGGTGTTCAGTACGCTGCGCTTCCTCAAGACCACCTCGAAGAAACTCATTCTGTTTCAGCAGATTCAGCAGTGGCTGCTGCTGCTATTGCGCGCGGCGGTGATCTGTCTGCTGGTGTTTGCCTTCGCCCGTCCGCTGTTCGACAGCAGCATCGCCGGGCTGGTGGATGCCGAACCGGAATCGGTGGTCATCCTCCTCGATGTCTCGATGAGCATGCAATATGAAGAGCGCTTCGAGCAGGCCCGCGACGCGGCAAGAGCTTTTATTGCTGAGATGGCGCCGGGCGATGAAGTGGCGGTGATCGCCTTCGCCGACGCTACCATCAGCGTGCGGGAATTGAGCAGCGACCTGGAGGGGGCTCGCGCCTTCGTCGATACCCTGGCTGAACCCGCCTTTGGCACTACGCGCTATATGCCAGCCCTGCGGCTCGCCAGCGACATGCTGGAATCATCTCGCCACGAGCGCCGAATAGTGCATCTGATCTCCGACTTCCAGAGCGCTGGTCTGGGTAATGACGATTCCGGCTGGATGCTCTCGCCGGGCGTCCAGTTCAGCAGCAGTGATGTGGGGGAAGGGCCGTCGCGCAATCTGCTGCTCACCGATGTCCGCTCGCCCGATCAGCTGATCGAGAACCGCAACGAGTACGAGATTCTCGCGCGAGTCCGCAGCACTGGCAGCGTGCACATCGACGATGCCGAGGTGCGCCTCGTCATGGATGGGCAGGAGACGACGCGGATCCCCGTGGACCTGCGCAACAAGTCTGAGGAAGTGGTCCGCCTGCCGGTGGTGTTCGACTCCGCCGGAACCCATCGTGGCGAGGTCAGTGTCGGCGGCGACAACTTTACCGTCGACAACACCTATTACTTCACCGTTGATGTGATGCCTCGCATCAGTGTGCTGCTGGTCAACGGTGAACCTTCGCCGAACTGGTACGAGGACGAGGCGCACTGGATGGCGCTGGCGGTGGGGGCCAGCGAGGATTCGCCGTTTGTGGTGACGACGGCCGCTTCCTCAGAACTGAGCGCCACCACCCTTGCTACCCACGATGTCGTGGTGCTCCTGAATGCGGGCAGCGATCTGAGCACGTCGCAGGCGGTGGCCCTGACCGACTATGTGCAGGAGGGCGGCAGCGTGTTGATGGCGCCTGGCGATCGCGTCAATGGTCCGCAGTTCAATCAGCAATTGAGCGCAATCAGCCCGGGGATACTCAACGAATCCATCCGTCTGGCTGGTGGTGACTACCTGATGATCGCTGACATGGATCGACGTCATCCCGTATTGCTGCCTCTGGATACCGAATGGGTCGTGCGCTTCGAAGGCTACTGGAGTGTCGAGGCGCAGGCTGATGCCGATACGCTGATGCAATTTGACAATGGCAGCCCCGCGCTGCTGGAGCGGGTAGTGGGGCAGGGGCGAGTGATGATGCTGGCCTCGGCACTGGACACTGAGTGGAACAATCTGCCGCTGCAGGGGCTCTATCTCCCCTTCATTCATGAGTCTCTGCGTTATCTCGCTCAGGCCTCCATGAAGGAGCGTGCGTACCGGATAGGGGATGTCATCGATTTGACCTCGGCCGTGCCTGAGGATGCTGTTGTCACGGTGGTGACGGCAACCGGTGAAGAGTCAGTGCTGGGGGGCGGGGAGCGGACCCTGACCGCCAGCAGCATTGGCTTTCTGCGCATCGAGGCGGAGGGCGAACCACAGTTTTATGCGGTGAACGCAGACCCTGAAGAATCGGTGTTGGAGAAGCTGGCGCCTTCCGCGCTGCAGGACTTGATTACGAATCCAGACACGGAGCCGCAGCAGACTGCCGAGGTTCGCACTGCGCAACTGGTCGCCGAACTGGAAGGGCCGCAGCGAGTCTGGTGGTGGCTGTTGATTCTGGTGATCCTGATGCTGCTGGCAGAAACGCGGATAGCCAATACCACCTATCGTTGACAAGTGGAGGTGAGAAAAACCGGGTGGGAAGCTTCAGGAGGTGATCTGCCCGGCAGCGCGCGCCGGGTGATCGGAATTTGGGTCGCTAAGGCGTCGAACTGAAAAGCTACTCAGTGTTTTAGAAAAGGGGGGGAACAAAGAATGTCTTGAAAGCCCTTCGCCTTAGCTATTCAAGGTCAGTTGAACACTATCCTTAGTGCCGGTCGACCGAGAAGTGGCTCGATGGTATCACACCGATTTTTGCGCTGACTTCCCGGGTTACAAATTGTCACAAACAAAAGGGCGTTCCAGAAATATTGGCGCCGCCCCTTTTCGGTTGTCGTTCACCTGTTCATCAGGAGCCGAATCCCGGCTCCCTGCGTGCTGCTGGTGGTTCACTGTTGCGCGACAGTCTGCGACGAATCTCAGCCAGGTAGCCACGCAGTTTCGCGGGAAGCGCCAGCATCGCCGGCGTCACTATCAGGGTCAGAATGGTACCGAAACCCATGCCGAAAACGATCGCGCTTGCCAGCTTCACCCACTGGGAAGTGATCGGACCGCCTACTTCGATCTCTGCGGTGATCAGGTCCACCGACACATGCATTGCCAGTGGCAGCAGGCCGAAGGCGGTGGTGAAGGTCGTCAGGAACACGGGGCGCAGCCGCTGAATGCCGGTCTGCACAATGACTTCCTGCAGGCTCCACTCCTTGCGCGTATTGCGCAGGTGATTGAACGTGTCGATCAGAATGATGTTGTTGTTCACGATGATCCCCGCCAGCGCCACGATCCCCACGCCGGTCAGGATCACGCTGAAGGTATCGCCCGTAATCAGCAGCCCCAGCATGACGCCGGTCGTTGACATAAGGACCGCCGAGAGAATCAGCAAGGCCTGATAGAAGCTGTTGAACTGGGTGACCAGCAAAACCGCCATCAGAGCCAGTGACAGTGAAAAGGCCTGCATCAGGAACGCCATAGACTGCTCCTGCTCCTCATTGGCGCCACGGAACTGATAGTTCACTCCCGGCAGCAGAGGGTTTTCATCCAGCCACTGACGAATCTCCTGCAGCTTGGTGTCCATGATGACGTCAGGTGCCGGGTTGCCCCGGATGTAGATGACCTTGTTGCCGTCGACACGCTGGATGGAGCTGACCTTGGGGCCTGGCTCGCGCGTGATGAAACTACTCACCGGCGCAGGACCGCGTGCAGTGTTCACCAGAATCGTATCGATCTGCTCCAGGCCGCGGTATTCCTCCGGGTAACGGATGCGGATGTCCACTTCGTCCTCGGTGTCATCGGGGCGGTAATCGCCCATGAAGACGCCGTTAGTCATCAACTGCACCGCAGTGCCGACTTCGGCGATGTTGGCGCCGAACATGGCTGCGCGAGCGCGGTCGACATTCAGGCGCCATTCAATGCCGGGGATGGGAGTGGTGTCGTCGATGTCGATGAGGCCGGTCATGCCACTCTCCAGATGGGCACGCAGGCGCTTGCCTTCGCTGATCAGGTTATCGAGATTGTCGCCATACAGTTCGATCTGCAGTTCCTTGCCTACGGGAGGTCCCGTTTCGATGGTGGCAATCTCGGCCTTCAGTCCGGGAATGTCGCGGATGGCTTCTCTGTACAACTCCTCGATTTCGAAGCCGTTGACGTCGCGAATCCGTCTATCCGTGAATTCCACGAAGATGGTGCCTACCAGGTCTGGCGCCGCACTTTGCCCGCCACCCAGGCTTTGCCCGGCGCCCGACTGCGTGACTATATTCTTGATATGGCCGACCTCGACAATGCGTTGCTCGACATCCACGACCATGTCGCGGATCTCCTCGGGCGAGAAGTTGCCGCGCGCGAAGACCTGCACACGCGTCTGGTTCGGCTCCACGGACGTAAAGAATTCGAATCCTGCACCATAGTTGACGTAGGCGTAGACGATACTTACCAGTGTGGTGACACTGCCGAGGAATATCAGTCCGGGTGAGCGCACCGCGCCGCGCAGTACGGCACCATAGATGCGGTTGACACCGGTCAGATGTGCGGTGTCTACCTCGTCGTAGTCCCCTGAACGTTCCTTGCCTTTCACCGGCGTATGGCTGCCGAACAGGGCGCCGATGACTGGAGCGAAGAGCAGGGCATACAGCAGCGATCCAACCAGCACCGCGAAGACGGTGATCGGCAGATAGCGCATGAATTCACCGGCAATTCCCGGCCAGAACATCATCGGCAGGAAGGCCGCCAGAGTGGTCAGTGTCGATGCGGTGATCGGCCAGAACATTCTGGTGATGGTTTCCTGGTAGGCGTCCATCCTCGAATAGCCTTCGGCGATCTTGGTGTCGGCAAACTCCACCATCACAATGGCGGCATCAATGAGCATCCCCAACCCCAGCAGCATCCCGAAAATCACCATGAAGTTGTAGGTAAATCCGAGCATCGAAATGACAATGAAGGCGAAGAAAAACGAGAAGGGAACGGCCAGCGCCACGATGATCCCTGAACGCACGCCGACTGCCGCAATGACCACGATCAGCACCAGCACCATGGAAGACACCATGTTGCCCTGCAGTCCGAGGTTCTGCTCAACGACTATTGGAATCGTGTTGTTGTTGTAGGAAATTTTCACGGCAGGCGGCAGGTCCGGCAACATCACCCTGACGATGGCGTCGATCTTGTCCATCGCGGCGATCAGATTGGCGCCCTTGCGCTTCTGGATGTTGATGGAGATGGAGCGCTGACCATCCGCAAACGAGTAGCGTTGTGCATCCTTGAAGGTGCGACGGATCTCGGCGATGTCGCTGAGTGTCAGCACGCCATTGCTGTTGGCGGCGATGGGCAGGTCGAAGAGGTCCTGCTCAGTCTCGATCAGGCCGGGCAGCTTGACCGAGAAACTGCCCTGACCGGTATTGACGGCACCGGCAGGGATCAGGCGATTGTTGTTATTCACCGCCTGCACGATCTGCTGATTGGTCAGCCCATATGTTTCCAGTTGAGCAGGGTCGATGATCGCTTCCAACAGCTCTTCCCGATTGCCGACCATGTCGGCGCTCAGGATTTCCGGCAACGTTTCGATCTCGCGCTGCAGATCCTGGGCGACCTGCAACAGCTCGCGCTCGGGAACCCCTTCGCCGCTGATCGCAATCTGTACGACCGGCGCGGTGGCTGCAGACACCTCCTGCACCAGCGGTTCTTCTGTGGACTGGGGAAATCTTGCCTTGGCCTTGTCGATAGCGGCGCGGGTTTCAAGCAACGCCTCGCTCGCGTCAAAGCTCACATCGAACTCCACGATCACAGTCGCTGCACCCTCGCTGGAGAAGGAACTGATCTGCGTGACACCCTCGATGGTCTTCAATTCCACTTCTGTGGGTTTGGCCAATAACCGTTCGGCATCCTCTGGGGAGATACCCTCGTGGATAATGGTGGTGACGACGATTGGAACCGTAACGTCCGGATTCAACTCCACCGGAATCGACATGTAGGACAGTAAACCGGTCAGCATGATCATCACGAATACGCTGAGGGTGGTTCTTGCTCTGGAAATCGCGGCCTTTATGTAGTGCATGGCGTGAACCCCTTTCCTACTGCGCAGAATCGTTGAGTGAGGGCCAGCTGAAATCGGCGCTGACTGTCTGCCCAGGGAAGACAATCTCCTGGCCAAGCGTAACCACTACACTTTGCTCCGGAAGGCCCAGGACCCACATGCCCGTATCGATGGTGGTGTTCTCGCCAATGACTGTCACCGGCACGAACTGCACTGTGTTGTTCTGATCGAGAATTTTCACGCCCATGATGCCTTCGTCGTTCAGCGTCAGGGCTGAAGGCGGAATCAGATGCGCACGCGTCTCGGCACCCGCAATAAATATCTCGGCGGTAATGCCCTGGCGGATGGCGTCATAGCCGCTGTTGATTTCGACTTCGATGCCGTAGCTGCGTGAATTGGTGTCAGCAGCACGGGACACATAGGTCAGCTTTCCTGCAACTGTTTCACCACTCAGAAGTGTTGCAGTGACCGGTGCCCCGATTGTGAGTTTACCCACATCGGTTTCTGGAACCTGTCCGATCAATAGCATGGGTGAATCATCCAGCAATGAGGCACACGTGCCCCCCATGTCCATGAGGTTGCCAACTTCCACGGCGCGGGTTTCCATGATGCCGGCGAAAGGTGCGGTGATACGCGTTCTGTTCAGATTCAACTCTGCACGAGTCACGGCAGCGTTGGTCGCATCCAGAGCCGCCTTGAATTGAGCAATGCCAACGCGAGATTGCAGACCGCGCTCCTGAAGATCGAGTGCACCGTTATATTCCATCTGTGCCTCTTCCTGACGGCTGCGAGCTTCCTGCAGATCGGCGGCACGAGTATCGACAGCGATTTCACAGAGCAAGTCACCAGCCTCAACCCGTGCTCCCCTGGCCACTGGCGTCGCAATGACACGTCCTGAGACTTCGGCACGCACATCGACGTGACGGAAGGCCTTGGTCTGGCCGCGCACGCGCACGCGCTCCACGAAATTCTGCGCACTGATTGCGGCAACCCGCACAGTAAAGCTCTGATTGTCATTGGTGATGCTGGTGCTGTCTGTTACGGCAGTGATGTCACCGCCTACCTCAGGCAGCGCAAAACCATCATCCAGTGCACCACGCTCGCGTGGCAATGCCATCCATATCACCACGACCACCAACAGACCGACGGCCACTGCATGCTTTGATTTCACTTGTGTCTCCAGTTTCTTAATAACTTTTCCGATCTTCACGCGCAGTCATTTGCTGCAAGGTGGCATCGGATTCCTTTTGAATATACGGGTCAGAGCATCGGTGATGGATATTACGCTCGCATCATGGTCGTGGCTCAGTTCAGTGTGCAAATAACGGCGGTTAGAAAGGTTTTGTGCGGACTTAGCATTCAGGGTCAGTTGGGGCCGATGGACGGCGCGAAAGTATAGCGCGCCTACCAGCCGAAACCATGCTTTTTAGTGTTACGCATTGTAACCAACCAGCTGTTCATTGCAACGCAATTCAACGTCTTCGCCGTCGTTCTGGCGAGAGTTGTGGAGTAGAATCCGGCAGGCTCTCAACAAAGGTATGTGCGCTATGAAAGACATCAAAGGAAGTGTGGCCATTATCACAGGATCGGGTACAGGTGTTGGTGCCGCGACTGCCAGATTGCTGGCATCACAGGGTTGTCATGTTGTCATCAATTACAGTCGCAGTGCCGATGCGGCAGAACAGGTGGCGAGGGCTTGCGAGAGCCTCGGCGTCGAGACGCTGGTATGCAAGGCCAATGTGGCAATCGACGCCGAATGCCGGGCGATGGTCAATCAAGCTCTGACGAAATGGGGGCATGTGGATATTGTGGTCAATAATGCAGGAACGACAAAGTTCTGTGAGCACAGTGATCTTGAAGGGCTTGATGCGCAGGATTTTCAATCAATCTATGCTGTGAACGTGATCGGTCCTTATCAGATGATCCGCGCCGCAGCGGCAGCCATGCAGTCGCAGCCGCAAGGCGGGGTAGTGGTAAACGTGGCCTCGACTGCCGCCATTACTGGCATCGGCAGTTCTGTCGCTTATGCGGCGTCGAAGGGCGCGCTGGTGACCATGACGCTGTCGCTGGCGCGTGCACTGGGGCCGAAGATTCGTATCAACGCCGTCTGTCCAGGGTTTATTCAGGGCGACTGGTTGCGTGAAGGATTGGGCGATGCTCAATACGAGGCGGCGAAACTGCACAATGAACGCAATGCTCCGTTGGGAGTAACAGCTTGTCCTGACACGGTGGCCGAGGCGATTCTGCATTTCATTACCGGGCCACAGATCGTCACCGGGGAAACCCTGATCGTCGACGGCGGCAGACATCTGAACTCGGTACCTCTGACGCGGCGTTGACACGCTCCTGAAATAATCGCTCATTAAACTCATCCATAAAGGTGTCCCCTTGCTTAGGATGAGTTCTATGAATCTCGCACTGCGTCTGACCATCAGCATTAGTCTCCTCACCGCCACGTGCGTCATTGCTGCCGCCGGCGTTACTGGCTGGCTCGCCCAGCGCGACAGCAGCCTGTCTTTGGAAAAGAGCCTGAGTGAACAGTTTCAGGCGGTAGCCAGCAGCCGCAAGAGCAGCCTGGAAACACAGCTGCAGAGTGACAGTCAGCTGCTGCTCTCGCTCGTCAATGGGCGGATGACGCAGGAAGCTGCCTGGGGATTCCGCAATCCCTTCGCTTCCTATCGCTATGAAGTGCCCGCAGTCGAGATCGAAGAATTGCGCCAGCAAATGGAGCAGTGGTATCTGGGAGTCTTTGATGACGAATATCGCAGGCTCAATGGGGGTGAGAGCGCGCCCTACAATCCGCCCTACGAAGAGTGGGTGGAACAGATGAGCCATGAGGCTCTTATCATCCAGAAGTACTACATGGCGGAGAATCCCTTTGGTCCGGCAGCCCTCGTCAGCATGGAAAACCGCGACGATGCCACGATCTATGGTCAACAGCACCTCATGTATCACGCCAGCTACCGGGATCTAATGGCGCGTTTTGGTTTCTCCGATCTCATGTTTGTCGATGCAAACACGCTGGACGTTACGTACTCCACCGCCAAGGGCCCGGTGTTCGGGACGTCCATGCTGGACGGACCATTCAAGCAGACAGAGCTGGCCGCACTGGTCAATAGAATGGCGCAGGCGCCCGAGGCAGGGGTGCAGTTCTCGCGTTTTGAGCTCAGCCCATTTCGTCACGGTCAGCTGACCGCTTATCTCGGCGTGCCGGTATATCACTGGGCTCACAGCCCCGATCGTCCGATCGCCTTTCTGGTTGCGGAGCTGCCCTCTGCAGCCATGACGGCTCACACCACGGCGGCTCAGCAGTGGGATACGCTTGGACTGGGCAACTCCGGTGAAGCCTATCTGGTGGATAGCACGGGTCAGCTGGTGACAGAACTGCGGCGCACCTTTGAGGACTTCGATGGTCTGCTGACCGATCTGCAGAGCAGTGGCACCTCTACACAGGCGATTCGCGCCATGCGAGCTGTTGGCAAGGTCGCAGGTCGACTCGATATCGACGTGCTGCCGGTGCGCGCGGCGCTCGCCGGGGAGAGCGGCTACGCGGTGCACGCCGACTATCTTGGTCGCAGTATGTTCAGTGCCTGGGTGCCTGTTCAACTAGGTGGGCACCAGTATGCGCTGGTTGCACAACAGGATGTCAACGAGACTTATGCCGGGCTAAGCCAGATGCGGCGCAATGTTTGGTACAGCGTCGTGCTCGGCGCCCTGGCACTGACTCTGCTGGCGGCCATTTCTGCGCGCTGGCTGGCACAGCGTATCAGTGATCCACTGCAGCGCATGCAGGCGATGATTCGTATGGCGAGTGATCACCAGGATCTGACCGTGCACTTCCCTGTCGAGGGAGCAGACGAATTTGCCGACATCTCCAAGGCGCTCAACGGCTTGTTCACCGTGTTGAATGAGACGCTGACCGACATCCGCACTTCCACTGATCTGACAGCGCGACAGGCGCAACAGAATGCCGAACGGGCACGCGGAACATTGGCAACGGTGGCCCGACAGAAAGATCAGATGCGCCGCGTAGGTGACGCCAGCAATCAGGTTTACGACGCGCTGGCGGCTATGACTCGACTTCTGGAGGGCGCCAGTGAGCAGACCCTGCATGCCAACTCTCTGGCCACCATGGGAGAGGAGCGTATGGCACAGACCGTTGAGGAGATCGCCCGACTGGCCACGCAGGTCGCCGATTCAGGACACACGATGAATGAATTGCAGACGGCTGCGGACAAGGTATTTGCCATGTTGGAGACCATCAAGAGCGTGTCCGAACAAACCAATCTGCTGGCGCTGAATGCGGCCATCGAGGCCGCCCGTGCCGGAGAAAATGGCAAAGGCTTTGCCGTGGTGGCCGACGAAGTGCGGCGTCTGTCCGGCTCCACGCGCCAGGCGGCCAGCGATATTGAAGATCAGATTGGACAGTTGCAGGGCCGGGTAGCACAGATATCGGAAGGGTTGAGCAGGGAGCAGGAATCGGCTCAGCGTTGCGTGGTGGAATCTCAGTCTGCTCAGCACGCGCTCCACGACATTGGCCAGCAGGTTGCCCGCGTCAGTGCCGTCATGCTGACGCTCAACAAGCAATCCCAGCTGGAGTCGCAACGCGTCGGTGGTATGCAGGAGAGTCTGCAGCAGGCGGTGACGGCAGCACTGGAGGCCGATCAGACCATGCAGGCGCTGTCACAATCCGCCGAGTCACAACTGACTCAGTGCGAGCGCATGCGGCAGGCGACCAGCGTGCTGCATATCGCTTCTGCTGGGCGCTCGTAAGAGACTGTTAAAGCTGGCGCGATCTAGCGGGCCACCGGCCTCTTCTGCAGTTTGCGCTGCAGCGTGCGGCGATGCATATTCAGTTGCCGGGCGGTTTCCGAAATATTGCCATCGTTCTCTTTGAGCACCTTCTGAATGTGTTCCCATTCCAGGCGGCGCACCGACATTGGCCCCTGAATGGAGGCGTGATGCTCGGCAAGGTTTTCCGTGTCCAGTTCCAGAGCCGCGAGTATCTCATCCGCATCGGCGGGTTTTGCGAGGTAGTTGTTGGCGCCCAGTTTGATGGCGTCGACTGCGGTGGCGATGCTGGCGTAGCCGGTAAGCACCAGGATATGGGTATGCACATTGAATTCTTTCAACAGCGGAATCAGTTCGAGGGAAGAATGTCCGCCGAGATTGAGATCGAGAATCGCCTGGTCAAAGATGTCGTCCTCTCGACCCAGTTCTTCGATGCGGGCTTTCGCATCGGCCAGGTTTCCCGCGTGGGTGACATCATAGCCACGCTGACGCATGGCTCTGCCGATCACGTGCGCGAACACTTCATCGTCTTCTACCAGCAGCATCTTGCCGCCGCTCATGCCGCCATTCATGCCGTGCTCAGGCTCACTCATCTCTTGTCTCCGGTGGGGCTCTGCGCAGTGGCATCGCTCGTACTTTGCGGCAGGTGGATGATGCTCGTCGCACCACCTGTTTTCAGGTTGAACATTTCGATACTGCCACGGCTGCGCTGAATGGCCGCGTTGGCCAGAAAGATGCCGAGCCCCATGCTGTCCTTGCGCGTGGAGATGAAGGGCTCGCCCATGTTCTCCATCACCGACTCGGGGATGCCGGGGCCGTCGTCGCCAACAGTGATCTCGATTCCATGCATATCGTCCCCTGTCAGGGTGGCGGTCACCGTCACGAGACTGCGCGCCGCGCGAATGGCGTTCTCGATCAAGTTGATGACCGCGTGGCGCAGCGTCAGATCGGTAGAGATTCTGGCGTCGTGCGCACCCTCGCCCAGCGCAAATCTGATGTTGGCCCGTGGATGGATATTGACGATGTAATCGCGAATGTCTTCCATGAAGGCGCCCAGACTCCCGCTTTCCGGGTGACGTGAGTCGGACTTGTTGTAGAAGCGCGTCAACTGGCTGAGGGAGTCCTTGCAGCGCATGACCTGCTGCTTGAGCAAGCTGATGTCGGGCTTGATGTCGCTGTTGCGCAACTGTTCTTCGCTCATCTTGTCCATATCCGTCAGCAGGACCGCCATCGTGGATAACGGGGTTCCCAGAGCATGTGCGGTACCGGCTGCCAGCGTTCCTATTGCCACCAGTTGCTCATTGCGCATCTCGTTTTCACGGGCCTTGGCCAGTGTCAGCTCGCGACTGCGAATCGCTTCTGCCATGCGTGTGACGAACAGTGTGATGAGCAGGGCGCTGACCACGAAGGTGACCCACATACCCACCAGATGGAGCTGGAAATTGGCCATGAGGTGGTCGGTATGCTCCGTCTGCAGTTCGCTGAACAGAAAGAAGGAGTACAGCGCGATGCTGGTGGCGGCAAAAATGTTGACGTAGAACCGTGTGAGCAAGGTGGCGCCAACGGCGAGCAATACCAGCAGATACGAGATCAGGGGATTACTGGCACCGCCGGTGTAATACACGATCACCACGAGAAAGATGACGTCCATCACCAGATGGCCGAAGAGTTCACGCTGCGAGATCACCATCTTTCTGCGCAGTCGCCAATAGCCCAGAATGACCGAGACCAGGATGACGGCGACCATGACGCCAATCAGCGCCAGTGGCACCACCAGTGGTGAGAAGGCATTGAAGATCAGGGCGCCGACGATGCTGAGGATGGTGACCAGCAGGCGCAGGAGCATCAAGCGCAGCAACGCCTGCCGTGATGAGCTGTTGCTGCCCGCCGCTTCTGGTCGCAGGAGATGCAGGATATTGTCGCGCGCCATGCCTTTGCTGATGGATTTCTTCATGGTCGGCATTCTACTCCAGTGAGTGGCGGTTTGCCGCTGTGCGGGCTGCGTTTTTGCTCCCGTCCGGCTAACCAGTTATAGTGCAGCACCGACACCGATGCCGAGCAACACGCTGATCCTGATGAATTTCCGTCTTCTTCCCTTCCCGCTGAATGTCTATGGGCAGACTCTCGCGCTCGAATGCGAGCCTGATGATGCACAGGCGGCGCTTTTGCATTTCGGACTCTTCGATGCAGCAGCGGTTGAGCCCTCTGATTACTGTCTTGCGCAACTGCGTGCACAGGCACTTTTGCAGTCCTTCCTGTTACCCGCCCCTGCCAGTGTTTTGGAGTGGGGGTTCGGCAGCGGAGCATTGGCGCGCTCACTTGGTGCCCTGGGCTATCGCGTCGTGGCCCTCTCCAACACTCCCGAGGAATTGCGCCATGTGACGACGGTAAGTCACGATCGTGCCGTCGGCGACGTGCAATTTCATTGTGCAGAATTCAGCCAGTGGCAGAGTGCAGAGCGCTTCGACATTCTGGTGCTGGAGCAGTCTGCGCAATATCTCGATCCCCTCGCGCTGTTGACGCGCGCCCGAGAATTGCTGCGTCCCGGCGGGCAATTGTTGATCGTCGACGAGTTCCTGCTGGATGACCAGCGTCGCGCGCCCGAGCCCCGCCCGCTGCTTGCGCATTTTCTGCAACTCGCGGAGCGTTGCGGCATGGTTCTGGAAAAACAACTGCAGCTTGGCAACGAGGTTGCGCCGGGTTTCAAACTGTTTCAGGAATTGCTGCACAAACACCGCGCCGCGTTAGGCGCTGCGCTGAAAATCGACGAGGTCACCGTTGACGCATTGAGCGCCGCTCTCGACACACTGCATGGAAAATTTGTGGACGGTCGCCTGGGTTATACGCTTCTCGATCTGCGCTGCGGTCCGCGAAGTGAGCATGAGGTCGTCTACGGCAGCATCGACTCTTTTACTGATGACGAGATCAAACCGGTATTCGAGAGTAGTTTCGACGCGCTGTTTGATCCCGCCGTCTGGCACTGGAAATATGGGAATGGCCGAGGCCGCGCCGTGTGCGCAAGAATTGATGGGCTGCTGGTCGGCCACTACGGTGGCGCGCCGCGCGACATAAGATTCTTCGGTGAGCCGGACAAAGCGATTCAGATTTGTGACGTGATGGTTATGCCCGAGTATCGCAGTTTCGCCAACCGCGACACGCTCTTCTTCAAGACGGCGGCGACTTTTCTGGAACAACACATCGGGAATGCGGCCGGGCATCTGCTGGGCTTCGGATTCCCCAACAAGCGAGTGCTGCAGATGGCCCAAAAGCTTGGGCTCTATGAGACCACCGATAGTTTTGTCGAGCTGCATTACGCACCGTTAACTGAGCCCATACTGACCGAATTCGTGGTGGCGCCCTTCGCGCTGGACGATGTTGGCAGCAGAGAAAAAGTCGATGCGTTATGGGAACAGATGGCACACGACCTGCGTGCGCAGATCGTCGGCGTGCGCGACCATGCGTATCTGCTGTATCGCTACTGCTCACATCCATTGTGGGCCACTGGCGGCTACGAGTGTGTGGCACTGCGTCGTCGCGACAGTGGGGTGGTTTCCGCTCTGGCCATATTGAAGAATCACGAGGGCGGACGACTGTTGATGGATATTATCGGCCCGCTGGATGACATCCCCGCGCAGCTCCGTGCGCTGCTAGTTTACTTATCCGAGTCTGGTGCCAGGTTATGCTGCCGTATCACCAGCGGTCAGGCGCATCATTTCACTCTGCCCGGCTGTGAACACCGGGACATTGGCATCGAGATTCCCTGCAACATTTGGACACGCGGGCCGCAGGTCGACGAGCTGTCCGGCGCTTGGTGGCTGACCACCGGAGACATGGATTTCCTCTAGCCGCATGAGCAGAGGAAATTCATCTCGAACCCGCTCAGAAACGCGCTTGTAAAGTCACCCGCATGCTGCGGGGTTCCGCTGGGTGGAAGTGCAGGTCCTCCTGCGGGGCCGCCTCTCCGGCCAGCCGTGATGCATAGAAGTAGGCAATGTCGTTGTCCTGGCTGTCGAACAGATCCAAGACCTCCAGCGTCACCGACCAATCCGGACGCAGGGCATAGGTCGCCTGTGCGTTGACGAGCACGGTGGATTCCGACTTGACCGAATTGTCCTCGATCAGCGGCGCCTCGCCGAGGTAGCGGACACGCAGCCCGCCACTCCATTGTTCGAGATCGTTGACGATCAACCCCAGCGACGCGGTGCGATCCACCGAATTGGGAATGCGGTCATCAGTGCCGACATCCGTCAGGCGCGCCCTGGTCAGCGTCAGGTCGGTGTCGATCAGCAGCCACGGCGTCGGTGCATAGAGGGCGCCAAGCTCGATGCCACGACGCTTGCTCTTGCCCAGTGCCTCAGTGGCTCCGGCATCGCCCACATAAATCAGCTCGGAATCCAGTTGCATCGAGAACATCGATACCGCGATCTGCGTGTTGGGCACCAGCGAAGTCCGCATGCCCACTTCCACACTGCGGGCCTTGGACAGCGGATCTACCGCGTCGGCAGGATCACCGCTCACCGGGTCGATCTTGATGGTGGTCCCTCGGGCATCGTTGCTGTGAAAACCCTGTCCGGCGCTGAAGAAGTATTCGGTTGCCGCAGTAGACGAATAAATGAGATTCAATTTCGGGCTGAGCAGGGTCGCACTGCCTCGACCGGCGTTGACGGGCAGCCTGGCATCCACATCGAATCGGTAGTGGTCGGCGCGTACTGCGGCGACGCTGCGGATATTGTCCGACCATTGCTGGGCAAGAGAGGCATAGGCACTGCTGAGCGACTGCTGCACATTATCTTCGCGAGTGGTCGCGTGCCGCACACGCTGCTGCGTTTTGTAGAGTCCTACATCGATATTGTCGATGCGGTTCTGCAGACCAAGACTCAGCGCTGCGGGCACCCCGGCGATAGTCATGTCGCGCTGATATCCGGCGTTGAGGCCGAAGACGCGGCGGTCTTCGGATTGCTCGAACTGGTCGCCATGCAGCGGGTCTTCCAGGAAATAGGTGAAGTTCGAAAACAGCGCCAGGCCGTAATCCAGCACATAGCTGTCCAACGTCAGACGCTCGCCGCCGCGATCCTGGCTCCAGTCGAAGGACAGGCTGTGGCGGTGGGTCTCGCCACCGTCGCTGGCGTCGACATTGCCGAAGCGATGCAGGCTGCCATTCTCGACGGCGCGCAACGGGATCTGGTCCGTTGAGGCCCAGCGGTTGTCGTAGCCCATTGCGGTGATGCTCCAGGCTTGATTGCCTGTTTCCCGATGGTATTTGAGCAGGCCGTTCTTCTTGTCCAGATCCTGATCCAGCTTCCAGGGGCCAGCATAGTTTGTGAGAGCTCCCGCGACAGTGATGTCACCCGCCAGAGCGTCGAAGGTTTGCCCCGCGAAGATGCGCCGATAGTCATTCTCTCCAGCCGTGAGGCTGACATTGCCTTGCTCCAGCCTGTCGGTATAAGTGAACTCTGAAGAGCCTGCAGTGCCGAAGTCACCGATCTCGGCGTAGTAAGGCCCCTTGCGGTAGGTGAGTGATTCGACCAGTTCCGGGAGCAGGAAATTGAGGTCCGCATAGCCCTGGCCGTGGGCGTGGGAAGGCATGTTGACGGGCAGACCGTCGACCTTCAGCGCTAGGTCGGTGCCATGGTCTAGATTGAAACCGCGCAGGAAATACTGATTCCCTTTGCCCTCGCCACTGTGCTGAGTTGCGATCAGGCCGGGCACGAACTCCAGCATCTCGGCCGGTCGCGAGATGGGGCGCAGTTGCAACTGCGCGCCGAACACGACACCCTCG
>JAUSMU010000097.1 GCA_030645995.1 Gammaproteobacteria bacterium
GATGAATCCGACAGCGACATCCCCGTCTTCCGCTACCAATAAAATCCCGCGTTCATCCTTGTCAAATGCACACCAATGCTCCCAGTCACCTCCATTCCCATCCGGTTCTTTGAAGTCATTGGGCATATTTTCAAAATGCTCCTGGTTGATTTGGTCGGACAGGATACAAATCAGTTTTTTGTCTTCCGGTTTTAGTTTCCTGATGATCATGCGTAAATCCCTAAGTGCCTCTGGTGCCAAGCCAGGCGGCGAGTCTCACTTTGGTTCATTGTCAGTTCTAGCGGCCCTGCCAAGATAGCCACCATGGTGCCGAAGCCCCCACTCTTCTTTAGTGAACTCTCTACTTTCCATTACTGAGATTGCGATCGCATCGCTTATCGCAAGCATCACCGCAATTGAAGACGTTGGTGTCAGTTCAAGAGGACACGCTTCTTTAGGCATCCCCATATCAAGAATATACTCGCAGTGATCCCTTAGTTCAGAGTCAGGATGTGAAGTGATGCCGATAATATGGGAAACGCCTAAATGCCGAGATAATTCTAGAATTTCTATCACCTCTCTCGACTTACCGCTCGTTGAAAAGGCAATCAACACATCGTTTGCACTCACTATTCCTAAGTCTCCATGTGCTGCTTCAGCTGCGTGTAAAAATACTGAAGGTGTGCCAGTGGAGCATAAGGTCGCTGTGAACTTGTGAGCAATGTGCCCAGCTTTGCCAATACCTGTAGTAATGACTTTCCCACTACAAGCGAGAATAGTATTCACTGCTGACTCAAAGGACTCATCCACATTTACGGATTGAATAGCTCTCGCTTCAGCTTCAAGTACTGCTTTTATTCTTTCGATTACGTTCATCTTCAAACCCTAAAATGGGGGGAGAGTTACGGCTCTTTGTACCTTGCCGACCGACTATTCGTATTGTCAATCTGCGGAAAAGTCCGCTACAGCCAGTGCCACAAAGTCGGCCACAGCCTGGAGGTTCTCGTCCAGTGCATTGCCCTCGGCGCGGGGTAGCCCTTCAAAGGAATGATCGCCGCCTACGACTAAAAGCCGAGTGGGAGCGCTAAGGTCTGCCATCAAACCATAGAGTATTGGCGTAGAACACAAAGGATCTGCATCTCCTTGCGCAAAGACCAGCGGACGCGTTTCCGCGGAAACGTCTGGATAGTAGTAATCGTGGATGGCAACGGGAGCTGCTCCGGCACTTTCGACCTGGCTACAGACAGGCGTAAGAAGTACCCCGCCGCGCAGAGTCCGATTGGCGCGCAACACATGCCAAGCGACGGACGATCCCAATGATTTTCCGGCCGCCCATACGCGCGAGCTGTCCACGCGACTATCCGCCACAGCCAAAGCGACTACCGTGTTCATGTCCTCAATCTCAAGCCCGAAGTCTTGGGACGGACTTCCACGTGGCGTAGCCGTGTAATACGTCCAATCGAACCTGTAGACAGCAATGCCCTCTTCGACCAGACGCCGCGCTGTTTGCTCCAGCGCTGCGAGCCGCATGTGATAACCCTGACCGGGTGCGAGAATAACCGTGGTGAACGGACCAGCTCCGATTGGGAAATCTGCGATAACCTCAATCGTCGAGCCTCTTGGTGTTGGGATTGATACGGACTCTGCTGCTGCCGATAGGCTGCAGTGTAAAGCTAGAATTACTGTTAGAAGGCCTTTCATGGATGCTCCTCGGAATTTCGTTTTTGTCATTAGCGTCCCTCCGTGGGTTGTCATCGCTGGAATAACACCGCGCACATGACCCTACCCCTCTTTTTCAAAAGCAGTCTGACTTATCAGCTTCACGATGCCCACTTGCTGACGCTGGAAAGCCGATGACATGGTTAGGCAATATTTTCCAGCAATCTTGGCAACTCCTGAATGTTCAGAATTATAGCGTCACACATTACTGGTTCAGGGACGAACTCATTTCTTATCAATGCACGCTCCTTGTAGATCGCTAAGCTTTGAGATTAGGGACGCACAACGGCGGCACATACTTTGTCAAGCCGTCTAGCTTTTTACCAACGGGGACAAACAGCCAGCCGAGCGTGTTAGCAGCGACGGCATCCCAATGTCCGTCGCCATAATACGAAATGGTGTCGAAGACGCCATTCAGTTGCCCGAGCGCACGCAACATTATTTGCGGCCTCTCGAAATGATCATCAGAGCTGGCTAGCGGAACGCCGTCCACCGGGAATCCTGCGAGTGACAGCTTTAGCAATGCGGACCCGCCCCAACCGCCGGTCGCGTACGCAATTCGATGCGTGGTCGATGTGTGCAGACTCTGCACATATGCCAGCGCGCCCGGAATCTCGGCGAATGGTCCGTGCTCGGACATGTGGCGGCGTACTCCTTCGACAAAGCTGCCTCGTACCGCAGCTACTCTCTCAGGTGTTGCCTCCAAATCGTTGTCACGCAGTATTTCGGCCAAGATACCAGCAGCGGTAAATTGGGTATACATCCCCCAGGATGGACGTAATTTGACATCGCCAAGTGCATCGCGGATTGACTCCAGGTACATCGCGTCGTCGCTCGCGTCGGACTGGAGGAGGGTGCCATCTATGTCGAAGATCGCTGCTTGCATAACCCTAATTATTCTCCCACTTTATGGGTCCATCACTAATCTAAAGCCAGTATCCTGAGTAGGTCTTCTGGACATCTGTCGGGCGCGTTTCCAGAATACAAGGTCGTCAGCACCATCATCCCAAGAGCCACCTCGCACGACGCCAAGTTGACAATGAATTCCACTTTCATCCTTTGGATCATCCCCGAAGTAGCAATCAGCAGTCCATTCCCATACATTGCCGTGCATGTCGTAAACTCCGAGTAGGCTGGGTTCAAAACTACCGACAGGCGCTGTCATTCGCGCGTCCCATTCGCTTCCACAGTTCCGACAATTTGCCCTGCCGTGTTCATACTCCGTGCCCCAGCTGTAATTAAATCCCAATTCAGTATTTAACTTTGCAACGTATTCCCATTCCGCGTCCGTGGGCAGGCGATATCGTTTTCCGGTTTTGTCACTAAGCCATTCCGCATAGGCAACCGCATCAAACCAGTTGACGTCAATCACGGGCCTATTATCTCTTCCAAACCCAGCATCGTTTCGAGTGGCTCGCGCAGTTTCGTTAGTGAAAATATCGTATTCCAGGAACGTGATTTCGTACTGACTTATCAGAAAGTGACCTAAACATACCTCTCGCAATGGACTTGACTGCGAATCCATCAGCAACGTGCCCACCTCAGCACAACCCTCGGGTATATGGACCATTTTGGGCTCGATTTGTGCGGCAACATTTGCCGTATATGCAAAAGCAAAAATTGATACCAGAATCGAAACCCTAGACATCGGTTACCTCAATATTCCAATAAGTTGTTTAGCGTGCATGCGCGAAATTTTAAGATGGCGATGGAGTATCCCACCGAATTCGTGGCATTTCAATAGTGCTCAATTCATTGGGCGCTGGGTGATTCTTGATCAGTAGAATGTCCCATTTGAGTACCAATCAGTTCTTCGCAACAAGCTCACTCAACGTCTCCCCCGGATTGGGTAGTACCCCGATTTAGAGTCCAATACCCCGAAGAGGAGATTGGACGTGAAGAAGCGATTTACAGAAGAACAGATTATTGGCTTTTTGAAGGAAGTTGACTCTGGGACACCGGTCATGGAGCTGTGCCGCAAGCACGGTTTTCCGGAGGCCAGCTATTACCTGTGGCGCAGTGAGTTTGGCGGGGTGAGCGTCCCGGAAGCTACGCGGCTAAGCTCTAGCACCCTCATCACTTCCCCATTCGTGGCTACTACCCCAAATTCAAAAGTGCGTAACGATTACTGGCAACTACTGGGAATACCACATAGTGGGGGAGCCTTAATCTCGGAGGTGAGGAAGGGCTTTGACTATGATGTGTACGTCAAGCTATCCAAGGAGACCGGTCTAAGGAAGAGGCAAGTTGCCCAGATACTCGGAATCACGAAGGCGACATTAAACCGGAGGGCTGCCGTTGGTAAGTAGGGAACGTCCCAAAGTTTGGCCGTCAATTTGCGCTAAAATCTGGCTGCAAAGATCGATGCTGAAATATCTGAAAGACGCCCGCATCGCCTGCTGATTTTTTAATACATGCTTCTCGGTATCGTAAAAATCCCCCATCTCGAATTCGTCGGAATCCATCATATCACCTGACAGAAATAGCTAGCCAATTCTGCTCCCCCCCCCGAACAGATCAGGGTCGGTCCACAGTGCCGCTCCCCGAAACTTCCAGCACGGCATCAAATCTGTTGACGCGCATCCGCACGTGCTATATTTTTAGCATTATGCTAATTTATTAGCACTATGTTAATATTTTAGCACCTTCTGATGCCAAGGAACTATGTCTGAGTGTGGTAGCCATGAACAACGTCAGTTTGTTGAGCAGAAGAGAACGCCAGATCATGGACATTCTATACCGGCTGAATGAAGCGAGTGCTAAAGAAGTGATGGCTGATATGTTAGATGCCCCTAGCTACTCATCGGTCAGAACGTTGATAAGGAGGTTAGCGGATAAAGGTCATGTTTCGCATAGAAAGAGAGGATCGAAGTATTCGTACTTCCCATTGGTGGACAACAAAATCGCATCCCAATCAGCGCTTATGAGTGTTGCAGAAACATTTTTCCAAGGTTCCCCATATAGAATGCTTATGTCTGTATTGGACATTCCCAGTGGCAATGTGTCTAAAGAAGAGTGGAAACAGTTAGAACAAATACTCCTTCTTAAGAGAACGAAGAATCAATAGGAAATGATCTATAACTACCTTATCAGGAAGGGTAAACAGAGATTAATGGAATGACTGAGAGACTACTTTTTAAATTTACTTATTCGACTATATTTCTTCTTTTACTATGTTCTTGCGCTTCTAGACAAGAAGTTCATATATTCTCAAAAGGTGTATCTATAGAAGAAGTTTCTAGAGTCTCAGCGATTATCAACAAAGCAGGATTGAAAGCTCAGCCTAATAAATTGGAAGTTCCTAGCTTAATAGGTACTACCAGTATCATGTACCCTCCAATCGTTAAAGATTTTGCATCCATTGAACGATTGCGAAATTTACTCAAGGAAAGTGGGTACTCAAAGGTCGCACTTATATCAAGCTCGCAGGGAGGCCATTCATACTCCACTGAACATATTGGACTATATTTAGTCGATCCTATACTTGTCGAGGAGTAGATAACTAAGGGAAAGAAGGTTGCGTGAATTCCAAAAGGAGATATCCTGTCTGTCACTAAATTTCCGTAAGCACGAGGCTGTAGTATCTTTTCGCACAGAGAGAGTTGAAATTGTGAATTTCTGTCAAAGGAATAAATCTCAATATCTCTGAAAATCAAAGAGCACTAGCGCAGTGATGCCTGAAGTCGCGCAATTTTCCAGCGGCGAGGTTGCTGGACGAAGTATGTGGGGCCACGCATTGCTCCCACGAACCAAATACTATAATGACAATAATAGGTTCATCAATGTTCCGCTACTACTTGCTCATCGCATTGCGCAACGCACTGAGAAACAAGCTCTACAGCCTCATCAGTATCATCGGCCTGTCTCTCGGACTGACCGCTGTCGTGCTGGTCGGGATTTATATAGACGATGAGCTTAGCTACGACCGGTGGATACCGGATTCGTCCGAAATATATCAGGTCATGCCGACTGTGAACTCGCAGCGCGTTGGTTTCACGCCTTCTGATCTCGGTCTTTGGTTGCGTCAAGACTATCCGCAACTCAGTGAGGTCAGCCGCGTTTTCAGGCGTCCTAATCAGCTTTCTAACGGGGATCTGCATTTCAATGAATCCATCGCGTGGGTCGATAGTAACTTCTTCAGGATGTTCGAACTGGAGGCGGTGGCGGGGAGTATTTATAGTGCTCTGGCAGAGCCAAACAATATAGTGATTACGGAACAAATCGCGGAAAAATACTTTGGCGATGATTCTGCTCTGGGGAAGTCGCTTGTGCTTGACCGTGAGCATCCGGTGCAAGTGGCCGCCATTCTGCGTGATCTTCCGAGCAATAGTCACCTGAGTCTGACAATTCTTGCACCAGGACATGCCCGCCACTCGCCACTACTTGAACAGGACAACAATCCGGTGTCGAGCTATTTCGGTGCAAAATTGTGGGCCATCAATACCTATATCAAGACGCTGCCGGGCGTTGATGTTGAGACTATCGAAGCGGATCTTGATCCGATGATGGACCGCCACCTACCGGTCGCCAGAGACGGGCGAAAGAACAGCGAAATCTACGAACTCAGCCTCATGCCTATTGAAAGCATTCACCTGGCCCCTTCCGACATAACCAGGGGTGAGCGCGATCTGAGCGAGATCTATACCGTGTTCGCCATCAGTGCGCTCATTTTGTTGGCGGCCTGTATCAACTACATTAACTTAATGACTGCTCGCGGCATGACTCGGGCACCCGAGATTGCGATTCGCAAGACCGTGGGAGCCAGCCGAGAGGACCTCGTGAGACAGTATCTGACAGAGTCGCTGCTTTTTGTGCTCGTCAGTTTCGCCGTCGCCGTGATGCTGTGCAGTCTGCTTCTGCCACCGCTCAACGGCTTTCTCAATCGCAGCATTGAGTTCGACCTGCTGACCAACTTGCCGTTGATCATGGCGGCAACGGGCGCGGTGCTGGGCACCATTCTGCTTGCTGGATTGTATCCCGCGCTCGCCTTGGCTCGTCTGTCTCCGCTGAGCACGATCCGGAGTAGTCAAGGCCGTGCCGGAGGCATAGGCCGCGGCCTACTGCGTAAGCTGCTGGCTGTAGCTCAGTTTGCGATTTTGACCGGGCTGTTTATTGCGTCTATCACGATCTATCAGCAGTCCCGATTCGCTGTCGCCGTGACTCTCAATCAAACCACTGATCCTGTCGTTCTCATCTCGACCACCTGCGATCAGCCGCTACAACAGCAACTGCGTATGGCCCCGGAGGTGAAGGCTACTGCTTGCACACGCCAGGTGCCTCAGTGGGGTTTGGGACCCACCACTGGTTTGAATTGGACCGGTGGCGAGAATCGCTCTGAACCGGTCAGCTATGCCAGCGTCGATACCGGCTTTTTCGAAATGTTCGACCTGGGTCTGGCAGCCGGCCGATACTTCGATGAGGCCCGTAGCGCCGATATTATCCGACATGAATCGCAGTTCGCCGCCACCACATCCATCATTGTCAATGAAACACTGGTGAGGCAATTCGAGCTCGGGTCCAACGAGGAGGCAATCGGTGAGGTCTTCACATGGAGCCGTAGCTTCCAAGAACCAGCACGATTCTCGCCAGTGCATCAGGTCGAGATAGTAGGCGTGCTGCGCGATTTTCAGATCGGGGATGTGCGTCGTGCTTCCCCGCCTGCCGCGTTTTATGTGCAGCGTGACCAGGCAGGCTTTATAGCAGTGCAACTCGATGGTCAGCGTGTCGCGTCTGGTCTGGCAACCATTGATGAAGTCTGGAGTTCGCTTTACCCCAACAGACCTATCAGACGTTCATTCTTTGATCAAAATACCGAAGCCAGGTATTCAGAAATCACTCGGCAGGCCTGGCTGCTAAGCATCTGTGTGGGCATTGCCATGCTCATCGCGGCACTTGGCCTGCTGGGACTTGCGGCATTCGTGACGGAGAAACGCCGAAAAGAGATCGGCATTCGCAAGATACTTGGCAGCTCCCGGTTCAACATCGTACGACTATTGTTGTGGCAATTCTCCAAGCCTGTGTTGATTTCCAACCTGATCGCCTGGCCGTTCGCGTTCTACTTTTTGAGTAGGTGGCTTCAGGGCTTCGCTTCTCACGTCGATCTCAGCCTACTGGTTTTTTTGGGCGCAAGTCTAGCCACTCTAATCCTAGCCATGGTGACCGTGTTTACCTACAGCTTTGTCGTGGCTGGCATTAATCCTGTGCGCGCTCTGCGTTATGAGTAGTGTTTTGACCTTCTCAGATTACGACAATCAGTAAAACACGGGTGAAAAGCTCAGTCGTTTAGTAAAACGTTGCTGCGCACAATTTTCAATTCGTCGAGGCGCTATGCACAGCTAGTGCCCTACTATTCAAAAGGAGCCTTTGCGGCCAAACTTTAGCGCAAATTGACGGACAATCTTTCGGACGCTCCATAGTAAGTTCAGTACCGATGAGAGTGATCGAATCTATCGTTTTGCCCGTATTGTCGATGCATCTATCGAGTTTTTTGAGGGGAATAAAGAGGCTGCCATGAACTGGCTGAACCAGCCAGTGAGAGGACTTGGAAATCGCGCCCCTGCGGACATCGGTTCGATACACACGACGGATTCATATTCATAAGGCTCAACTTATCGAGGTACATAACACCCCGATAACTGGCGCTGAGTGTGCGAAGTTGACCGGCTTGGTATGAGTCGATTGAACCAAAATCATCATCTCGTTACGAAGTGCTTCAAATGCAGCCTGTATTGGGCTGTAGGCTACTTGGCCTGGTTGCCACACCGATGGGAGGTTCACCTCTCTCAAGCCTAGAGAAGGCAAAATCTTCTCCAACCCCCAATTCCAAGGACCCCAGATTAGTATGAATTTCAATGCCTCCGGTATATACGCCGGATGACATCCTGTCTTGAGATTCCTCAACCACCTCGAAATCCGTCTTTGGCGTAGTAATCCGTACGTTGGCGTTGGGCGTATTGACATTCAATCGATATTTCTCGGGATCTGTCGTTCCTGTGATGGTTCTGATGCGTCCTCTGAGCAATTGCATTTCAACGAATTCTCCGCCACCTGCTTTGTATTGATCAATTCTCAAAGAGGAATTGCAGCCAAGTGAGAGAATCGCACCATCCGAGAAACGGACTTGGATGACGCCATTCGGGCCAGTTTCCAAAGTGTCTTTCTCCAAGACTTCTATGCTTCGTAGAGCTTGGTTTCTTTGACCATCTGGCCAGACAATTTCTGCACGGCCCTGCACAGACACCACCCTGCCCACAGCTTGGGTTCTATCTTGTGCAGAAATAGGTAAAGCTAATAAAAATACGCTTGTTAAGATCAGCTTTTTCATAAAGATCTACGAAGAACCAGTTTAGTCATACGTTGAAGGTTCGAAACACATAGCGCCGCTGGTTAGCGGCACTCATTTACGATCTCAGAAACACTCAGTTTCAAATCGTCGTCAGGTTTTGGGATAAGAACTACTATTGTTGGGTACGATATCATTGACGGAACGTTGCAGCTGGTCCCGGGAGTCAAAATCACCGCTACGAGAGAAGTGTAAGGCCCTTGATCCCGTACGTATTTGATCATGATCGTACTATGAGAGTACGAAGAGCCAAGCCCTCCTGCTACGACAGTATATTGGCCAAAGTCAATCGCGGGCGCTGAAAGCAATTCCGAATTCGGGCCAACATAAACTGCGGCATTGGTTCGATAGAATAATTCCCACTCATCCTGGCTCTCGATAGTTTGGGACCATGGGTGCTTCTCTCTAACCTCGAAAGGTACTTTAAGTACAGCATGATCGAAAATGCTATCGCTATGACTTGGCGAGCAGAGCAGCAATGTGACAACCGGTAGAATTGATAGCAGTTTTTTTGTTCGAATCATGCACGTGCCTCGATAGTTGTAACGCCTTGCTCAGCGTCTCGTCCCTGAATGAACATATTGTTATTGATCAACCTCACATGTAGGTTCCACTACTATCCCAGTGGGTGTAATTGCGAGCCAGTGGTAGTCATCTCCACGAATGATTGGCGTCTGCGGGGGAAAACCGACGTACTTAACGAACATTACCAGCATCGGGTAATCGTGGCCCCAGGGTCGCACTCCGATAAGCCGAAAGGTAGTTGCTGCCACATTAGTAAGATTCTTCTTTTCACCCCAAGTTCGCGCTATTGCGGCAGCCGCCTCTATTGTAATTGGAGGTGGATCAATCTGGTTCCATTCCAGTAAGGCTTCTTGCTCGAATATAAATGGACACTCCATCGGTGATCCGTCGTCCCAATGAGTTACGTCGCCGACCTTTGGTTGGGACAAAGCCGACCCACTCCCAGTTGTCAGAAGTATCGCTAAAAGGAATTTCACAGTTCGCATATGCATCGCAAATGAGCCATAACGACCTTGAAAACAGGCGCGCAGTTGTTTTGATTGTTGCGTTTCATACACCGCAATGATTGAATCCTTCTTGATAGATTTCACGGCCTCCAAGCACGCTATAGATTGTGTGCAATTCCACGCAACGGCCTGGCCAATTCGTGATTTGTATTAAATCTTCATTTAACCAAGCCAAGTCGTAGCTTTTGTACCGATAGATTTCTATCGTTAACAATGGAGCTCCACTCAGCTGAACAATTGCTTTCGCAAAGGAATTGTCATAAGACGTTTTAGTAAGATCAGACTCTTCTTGGACAATGATCTCCATCGTAGAATGTGGAGACTCGATCCGCCGCACAATATTATTCGAAAGATCGACAGAGCCTGCGTAGTCACGAATTATAGGAAGATATTCAGAGCCGAACGACGCTAAATCCATCTTCTGAGGATCAATGACCTGACTATGGGCAGAGCCTATGAGCAGGAAAGCTAGAAACGCTGGCACTCTGGTCATCATGAAATGTAACGTCTCACACAGCCGACACGAGCGAAGCGAGTGTCCGGTTCCGCCAGGCGCGTACTGATGTGCTTTTTAGGATTTCTCGTGGTAAATAAAGCAATCATAACGCCCTATAAACAATTCGTTCCATCTGCGTTGCCTTTAGGCAAATCTTGGAAGATTCGCCGTGCAATTCGCCAGGGTACGGTTTACCTTCTGCTTTTATTTCCCATAAAAGGCTAAAACGCCCGCTTCGCATCATCTCATCAAACGATTCCTGAAAATCTTCATGCGTGGGATTCCTTTCAGTTCTCAGCCCATAACCGATCCATATTTCTCCATCTCCAAATGTGCCGACTATTTTTGGATCATAAGATAATGAAATGGGTACTATAGGCGGCAATTGATCATCATAGCGAACGTATACTGACGGCCAACTCACAATCTTATCCTCATTATTTCTCCATATATTTCCACTCAATAACCATAATTCATTTGGTTTATTTTTGAATCGAGCTCCAACAAATATATCTCCAGCTTTGGCATGATTTTCATTGGGGATGATTAAATGATAATTGAGACTGAGATTAAATCCTCCCTCAGTGAATTCTCTATGCAGAGATGTTTGCGGGAAGCAGTATTCTGCAGGTTCCGGGAATATCGTTGTTTCCGGGGGGGCTGAGATTATTATTTGTGCATGGGCTGTGGCAGCACTCAGCAAGCATACGATTGTGTAAAAAAGCCTATAGCTATGGTTTTTCATTTAGGAGACCTCCAATTGTCAAGTTTAAACGCCTAACGCCCCTAATCTGGCGAGAAAATATGTTGGCGTGGCTTTTGCGCCTTTTGCAAAAAGCATGACGACATACTTTTGTCGCTCAGAATTGGTTTGTTAAGCGTTTCAGCAACTATATGGTTTACGACAAAGCTCCTTCGCATCAATTCCATTAATCAGTATCCACCCGGTTCGGCCCTGCAAGGTGGTTTTTATCCATAATTCGGTCAAGGGCTCTTCCTGCATCTGAAATGAATTGGGATCAGAAGATGGGCACGCGTCTGTATCCAGAATGCTACCTTCAACTCGTATAAAACATGTTCCCTCTGCACGATATTGAAGATACTCAAATTCTGTCCCTTCAGATAAATCTATTTCGAGCGCCGGGTACTTGTTGGTGTAATAGTCTTCTCTGGCCAGAACAGAAATACACCCCAAGGAGCGTCCACTTACTCGCAGAGGCTTATTGAGCCTCACTGTGGCGGGTATGAGGGTCCGAAAGCTTGCCTCTTCGACTTCAAATCTCGTTTTGACCTGGGGACTAACTCGACTAACCAATTTTGCCTCAGTCGATGGTGCGGATCGCACGTCAATTGCCGCTGCTAGTGTTTCGTAGGACGGGCGGCCTTCTCCGGGAGTTATGCCAACCTCAAACGTCCCAATGCATTGAGAGATGGCTGCGGAAAATATGAGTGCTGAGATGCTCAATGTAGTCGCCTAACGCCCAT
>JAUSMU010000100.1 GCA_030645995.1 Gammaproteobacteria bacterium
TTAATCAAGCCGGATGGCGGGGCGCTTTCCACTTCTCGTCGGATTTTGCAGTGCGGTTTGTCTTTGTCGCGATTACGCATATCATCGCCACTACATCCATAGAACGAGCGAGACAACCATGACCCAATTCTGCCGAGTGCCAGCCCGCAAGGTGTTGGCTGTCATCGTCCTTGCCCTCTCGGCAGCGTCGCTGCACGCCGCCGAAAACACCAGCCTGGTGCGCGTGGAGCCGGAGTCAGTCGGCATTTCTTCGGCGCGCTTGCGGCTGCTCGATACCATGCTGCGTCAGCATGTCGACGATGGGCGGGTCGCCGGGCTGGTGGCGGGCGTCGCCCGTCATGGCCGCATTGTTTATCTGGAGGCGATGGGGTCGCAGGTCCTCGGGTCACAGGCAGGGGCAGAGGGCGCTCAGGCCGCAACGCCCATGCGCGAGGATTCCATCTTCCAGATACGCTCCAACACCAAGGCCATCACCTCGTTGGCGGTCATGCAGTTGATCGAGGCGGGTCGTATTGGCCTGGATGACCCGGTCTCCACTTACATCCCCAGTTTTGCCGACATGGTGGTATTCACCAATCCTGATGATCCCGACAACAGTCCGACGCGTGCGCCGTCTCGCGCGATGACCATCGAGGATCTGCTGCTCAACATCGGTGGTCTCAGTCATCGCGACGGCGCGCTGTATCAGAGCCGGGCAGTGCGCTCGCGCGCGGAGCCACTCGACGTGCTGGTGGAGAAGATTGCCGCAGTGCCGCTGATGAACGATCCGGGGACACGCTGGATCTACAGCGAATCTACCTCGGTGCTGGGGCGCGTTGTCGAGATCGTCTCTGGGCAGCGCTTCGATGAATATCTGAACGAGCACGTGCTGCAGCCGCTGAGCATGCCGGATACCGCCTTCCATGTGCCGCCGGAAAAGGTCGACCGTCTGGCGCGCATCTATCAGGTGCCCAGAGACGGAGGGGCTCTGGTGCGGGTTCCGGAGATGGACGTGCCGATTACCACCCAACCCGCATTGCTGGAGGGTTCTGTGGGGCTGGTCAGCACAGTGCCCGACTATCTGCGGTTCCTGCAGGCCTTCCTCGATGGTGGAATTCTGGATGGTCAGCGTGTCCTCTCTGAACCTCTGATTGCCGAGATGACGCGCAACCACATCCCGCCGGAACTGCTGCCAATCGGGCTCTCGCCGCAGAGCCCGATGCTGGACGTGGGCTGGGGGTATGGCTTCACCGTGGTGATCGACGAGGCGAAGAGTGCCTACGGCGTCAACAACGGCGAGTTTGGCTGGAGCGGCACTCTGGGTACCTATGCCTGGGCGGACCCGGAAACGGACATGGTGGCCATCATCATGCTGCAGATTTCCCCTGCCGGTGCCCACAGATTGCCGCAGAAGTTCAAGGCCCTGGTGTCGCAAACGCCAATCGATGAGTAGTGTCGGTATGGTGAGGAGTGGCGAATTATTGCGCGTGCATAATGTCCTGAGCCGCATCAGCAGCCACAAGACTCTGCGCGTGGATGACTTTGCATTAGCGAGCGGACAGCACTGGTGTGTGTTCGGTGGCAATGGGGCGGGCAAGTCGCTGCTGGCGAAGCTGTTGTGTGACACGCTCGTCAGCGGCCACGATCTGCAGGTGGTCTCCTTCGAAGAACAGCAACAACTGTGGGCGCTCGACAATCGCCACGACATCAGTGAGTACAGCGACACAGCGCTCGATCAGGGCACCACTGTG
>JAUSMU010000111.1 GCA_030645995.1 Gammaproteobacteria bacterium
TGGCCATATGAACCTCCGTGTTCGGTAAGCCTGATCAACTAATAGGACAGATTTGCGGAGTGGTCAATGTGTTGCACGGAATGCAGGAGTGGGATTGCACGAGTTCTGGCTTGAGCAGGATTGTAAAGCGTGTGTTTTCAACAAGTTGTGATTTCTCGGCGCGGGGAAATAGTGCGCACCGTGTCCCGCAATCGAGCGCGCACGCCTTCCGGTCGCAGAATGGAAAGTAGTTCCAAATAAGGGGTTGTTTTAATGGGGGAAACTGGGTTAGATTCCCGTCAAATAAATAAGTGAAGTGTGCGTGCGCACTATACAAATGTTATGTGTCAGGAGGTGGCTGATGAGTTACAACGATAAGTTGCAAAAGGCCAAAGAGCTTATGGAGCTCACCGGTACTGGGAAGCGCATGGATTCTGGTGTGCCCCGCTCTGAGCAGCTTAAAGCCCTTCGAGAAGAGCAAGATCGTAGACTCTTAGATTTAAATATTGAGTTGCGCGCCACACATATGAGCGAAGAACAGCTCGATGTACTCCTGAACTTCTACAAGAGCGACATGGGGCAGTCAATTTTAGAAGCGAACAAGGCCATTAGCGCAGAGTTTCGCGATCGATTCAATCAGACTATGTCTTTCAATACACCTAGCGAAAATGGAGCTTCCTGGATTGAGAGCAGCTCTGACAATACCGGCAATCGTGACACATAACCATTACATAAAGTACGCGCCTTCGGCGCCGGACGCGGCTACGCCGCGCCGCTTATGAAAGGGCGTTAGCCAATGAGTCGTGGCCATCGTGAATGACAAAGTAAAAATTCGCATGGGAACTATAGAAGATGCATTCGCCATTTCAGAGGTGCATGCTCAATCGAAAAGAGCGGCCTATCGCGGTCTAGCTTCGGAACTTGCTCTTACATCGATATCAGGCGAAGAGCGGCTACCCTTGTGGCAAAAAGTTCTCACCAATGCAGCCCTTGAAACTCTTGTGGCCCATGTATCGGAAGACTTGGCTGGATTTGCACTTTTGGGGCCGAGCAACGATCCAGATTGTTCTCCTACAGCAACTATGGAAATACATGCGTTATACGTCTCCCCGGGACAGTGGCGTCGAGGCCTTGGTCGTACACTTATGGCCGAGGCCGCCGCTCGAGGAGTGCAATTAAGCTATTCAGAAGTATGTGTCTGGACCGCGCTTCCTGATGCTCGCCAGTTCTACGAGAGCATTGGCTTTGTCCACGATGGATCAGAACGAGTCTCCCCTTTGATGAAAGGAAGTGGGATTGAGGTCACAGATGTTCGCTACAGAAAGTGTTTGCGCGCACTGTAGGCTAACAAACGGTTACACGGCGACGAATTCGGCGCCGCTTTGCGTCACCAAATTCGCGCGTGAACACGGGCGTTAGAGCGCACTATTAACCATGGACGCAGCGTTGAGATTTTTAGGTGAAGTTGTTGCTTACGGCGGAGGCGCTGCGGTCATCGCATATTTGCTATTCCAGTATTTAGGAAAAACTTGGATCGAGAACAAATTTGCAGAAAAACTAGAACTGCTTAGGCACTCGCAAGCGATGGAACTTCAAAAGCTCCGGGTCAAAATCGATTCCATGCTGAGTGGCGCAATAAAGATTCAAGAGAAGGAGTTTGAATCTCTTCCAGAAGCGTGGGAACGCTTCGATCGTGCTCTCGGGCTTCTTTCCCATTTGGCTTCTCCGATGCAAGAGTATCCTGATCTCAACAGATACAGTCCGGTACAGTTGGAAGAGTATTTAGCCAGTTTGGATTTTGCGGATTCCCAAAAGGAAGAAATCCGAAACGCGATGCAGATGCAAAGGAACGATACTTACATCAAGATCAATTATCGATATCGCCTGCGAGATACGCATAATGCGATCGCCGACTTTCATAATTATGTTGAAAAGGCCAGGATTTTCATGCCTCCAGATATCGGCGGAGATCTCAGCAAGGCCTCAGAAATGCTGTGGCACGCGCATGGCAGTATGAAAATCGGAGAGTCGGCGGGAGACCATGAGATGAAAACTCAAGCATGGAAAAAGGTGAAGGAAGAGATATATCCTCTCCGGGATTCTCTCTCCAAGAGGATTTATGAGCGCCTCCAGAGCCATAGAAGTGCGCTCTAACAAGGCGTTCCAAAGGGACGCAATCGCCGTGTCACACCTTTTGCAAAAAGCGCAAAAGCTGCGCCACGGCAATTCCGCCCCTGAACAGCGGCGTTATGTTGCCCCCAAGGATCAGCACCAGTGTTCGCAGACATAAGAGAGCTTGAAGTCGAGCTACATCAACCAAGCATCCGAAAGAATCGGGAACGGCTTGATGAGCTACTTCACAGGGATTTCGTAGAAATTGGCAGGTCTGGAGAGATCTACAAGAAGCGCGAAATAATGACCGCTTTGGAATCTGAGCAAGTTCATACCGTCTGGTCGCAAGATTTTGAGATGCAACCAATTCAACAAGGGCTCGTGTTACTCATATATAGATCTGCTCACGTAGATGCAAATGGAAAACTGACCCGCTTCTCACGAAGATCATCACTATGGGAAAATTCAGAAGGCGTCTGGAAACTGAGGTTCCACCAAGGAACTTCAACGAGAGAGTTCGAGCGCGCAGCAACATAACCATCAATTCCACGCGACCAGCAAAGCTGGCGCGTGAATACGGGCGTTAGGTGTCCAGCGAGTGAAGCGCACAATCGGCGAAGAATCAAAAGCAGTGCGGAGCGAGATACTAAAAACCGCAGGTGGCTATGCATTGCCAATATTTTGGGATGAATCCGGTATCGTCAAACATAATGGCACGGCTTTTATCCTTAATACCGGCGAGCGAGTGTTCGGTGTAACCGCCGCGCATGTCGTTGATGAGTACATGAAGGATGTCGAATCTGGCGTGGTAAATGTTTGCCGCCTAGCCAGCATAAATGTGCCGTTGCAGCAGAGATTGATTTCTAAGGGCTCGAAAGACTATATCGATGTTGCCACATTCGAGTTAACGCAGAGGGAGCTGGCAGAGTTTAGTGGCCGAACCTTATCCGGAGATCAAGACTTGTGGCCTCCAGCTCCGCCAAAGGAGGGGTGGGCCGCGGTCGTTGCGGGCTATCCTGGAGTGGAGCGCATACAGCGGGCACAATTTGAATGTTCGTTTGGAGTGACATGCTTCAACATCCCAGTCTCATCGGTATCGGAGTACCAATTTGTCTGCGCCTTTGAGAGGCAGCATTGGATAGATGAGTTTGGAAAGGGGCTTCCTGGGATCAATTTCGATTTCGGAGGAATTAGCGGAGCACCCGTGCTAAGTCTGATAATGCGCGATTCGGGAATCGCTACGTGGAGGCTTGCTGGCGTCGCGTATCAAGCAGGTGGTAGTGAAATTTCCGAAGGGATATTGTTTGCAAATCACGCACGAATAATAGGTTCAGATGGAAATGTTTGCAAAAGCACCTAACAAGCGACTGTGATCCCAAATCAATAGCTGCAGCAGAATTTTTAGTGTGTTTGCCACTCCTGATTGTCACGCACCATTGCGTTCAAGATGGTCATCATCTTGCGCATGCAGGCAGTGAGCGCGACCTTCTTGTGCTT
>JAUSMU010000122.1 GCA_030645995.1 Gammaproteobacteria bacterium
AGTGGGCTCCCAGTACCAGCCGTAGTAGCTGGCGCCATGCAGCAGGACAACGGTGCGTCCGTTGGCGGGCCCTGTTGGTGCGGCATCCATGTAGGCGATGCGGACATCCTGACCATAGAGATTGCGATGCAGGAAGTGGACGGGGTAGGGATAAGCGATCTCCTCCAGGTTGATGGAGACCGGGCCCCAATCTGCTGGTGGTGTTGCCGGAGGTGTGGATTGTGCAAATGCCTCTGTTCCAAGCACGAACGAGAGCGCCGCCAGAGCAGCAAATTTTTTGATATTTATGAAGTTGTTAGACAAGCTTTTAGACGAATGAGCAGACATCGGTGCATCCTGATTGTGGTTATTTGAAAACGCCGCGTTGTCGCTGTCGCGGGGTTTCCGGACGGGAGCTGACCACGGTATTCGCACACACTGACCGGCCTCACGGCCGCAATCTTACAGCCAAATCTTACAGAGGGCCGACTATCGCAACGGGAGATAGACATCGGTGATCATCTCCTCGGGCTTGATGTGCGGGCCGACATTAACGTAATGGAAGAAGATGGGGAAGTCCCGCAGCTCTTCGCCGCTGCTTGGGAGCCAGTCACTGTAAAGCCAGCGCGCAGGCGTCACATCGTGTCGTGATCCGAGGTGGCGCACGCGGGCGCAGCGTCCCCCTGGAATGACTTTGTTGACGACACCTTGCGGATTCGATGGCACCGGAGCGGACACCGAGAGTGCGATGTCCAGACGATAGTCGTCTGGTGCAGTCGTGTCGGGATCGTTGTAATGGATGCCGTAGGTGTTGCCGATTCCTGGCCGCAAGCCGTTGGCTTGCCGCCATTCAATGAACTTCAGCGTGGTGTTGTAGGTCAGTTGTTCCGGGCCATGATGTTCGAGTGCGGCGATCAGCGTCTCCGGGAAGTCCACGATCTCAACAGGTTGAGGGTCAACCATTGCAATGTGCTCCTTTGGTCTCTTGACGATGGCACCCGTTTGCCAGGGCTGCCACTGCGGATTTTTACGAAAGGCCCCCGGAGTCTGTCCGTGCGCCTTCCTGAAAGCCCTCGTGAAGGATTCCGCGTTCATGAATCCGGCCGCAAACCCGATGTCGGTAATGCTGCGCGCACGGTCGAACACCAGTTGCATGGACGCCCGCTGCAGCCGCAGTAGTTGCACCAGCCGATACACGGAAATTCCGGTATACGAGGAGAATTGTCGATGGAAATGAAAGGGCGAGAAATGGGCAAGCTCACTCAAGCGGGCAACATCCAGATCGTCGTCCAGATGACGGCGGATATGGTCGATCACGTTGTTGATGCGTTGAGCATAGCGGGTTGTCTGTTTCTGACTCATTCTCTTCCTCGACGGGGCGTATGGTAGTCACACTCTATCTCCGGCGCTTGACCGATCCTGCGGAGTTTACTCTGTGGGAGCTGGCCTGCCAGTGATTGACTCAGTACAAAATTCAATCGCGGGCAGGCCTTTATGCCCCCGGGCCCGCTCCCACCTTGCACGTTTGACAATGCGTGACTATGCTCAGCACAAAAAGGGGAGGGAGAGATAACCATGAAATTCAAATCACTGTCACTGCAAGCAATCGGACTGCTGTTGGTGCTGGGCACTCTGGCGGCCTGTACCGGCGAACCTGAGGCCCCCGCTCAGCAGACTGCCGCACCCGTTACTGAAGCCGTCGCGACAGCAGCCCCCGTCGACAGCGTCAGGCGGGTCGGAACGCAGGACATTGTCGCCGCCGCCGGCAATAACTCCGAATGGCTGACCCACGGCCGCACCTACGCAGAGGATCGTTTCAGCCCTCTCACGCAAGTCAATCGGGACACCGTTGGTGAACTCGGTGTCGCCTGGTCCTTCGAGCTGGACACCAACCGTGGGCAGGAATCCACGCCACTGGTCATCGACGGCACCATCTACTTCACATCGGCATGGAGCAAGGCCTTCGCGCTGGATGCCCGCACTGGTGCCGAGAAATGGCGCTACGATCCCGAGGTGCCTGGCCGCTACGGGGTGAACGCCTGCTGTGACGTCGTCAACCGTGGCCTGGCGGCATGGGGAGACAAACTGTTTCTCGGCACCATCGACGGACGTCTGATCGCCCTGGATCGAGACTCGGGTACCGAGGTTTGGTCTGCCCAGACCGCCGATCCGGAGCTGCGCTACACCATCACCGGCGCTCCCCGCGTGATCGATGGTCGGGTGATCATCGGCAATGGTGGTGCCGAACTCGGCGTGCGCGGGTACGTGTCAGCATACGACGCGGAGTCCGGCGAGATGCTGTGGCGCTTCTACACCGTTCCGGGCAATCCCGCCGCTGGTTTCGAGAGCCCCGCGCTGGAGATGGCGGCACAGACCTGGGCGGGCGAGTGGTGGACCCTCGGCGGCGGCGGTACGGTGTGGGACTCCATGGCCTATGATCCCGCGCTGAATCTGCTCTACATCGGCGTCGGCAACGGCAGCCCCTGGAACCGCAATATCCGCTCCAACGGCGAGGGTGACAATCTGTTCCTGTCCTCGATCGTTGCGCTGCGTCCCGACACTGGCGAGTATGTCTGGCACTTCCAGACCACGCCTGGCGAGTCCTGGGATTACACCGCCACCCAGCACATCATGCTGGCCGATATCGAGATCGACGGACGTCTGCGGCAGGTGCTGATGCAGGCTCCCAAGAATGGCTTCTTCTACGTGATCGACAGAACCAATGGCGAATTCATTTCCGGCAACAATTACGTCGATGTGAACTGGGCGTCGGGACTTGATCCCGTGACGGGCAGGCCAATCGAAGCCGAAGGCATTCGCTACGAGAATAATCCCATCGTGATGTTCCCCGGTCCGCTGGGCGGCCACAACTGGTATCCGATGTCGCGCGATCCGGCCACCGGCTATGTCTTCCTGCCCACCCAGAACACGTCGTATCAGTACACCAATCCGGGCAGCATGGAGAAACAGGAGCTGGGCTGGAATCTGGGGCTCGACCCGATGCCGCGTGAGCCTGCCAATCCGCAGGACCGCGCACGAGTCGCGGCCATGAGTCCTTCGAGTCTCGTCGCCTGGAACCCTGTGACCCAGAGTCCGGCCTGGCGAGTCGATTACCCGGTCTACGGCAACAGCGGCACGTTGGCGACGGCGGGTGGTCTGGTCTTCCAGGGCTCTGCCGATGGCGTCTTCCACGCCTATGGCACCAACGACGGCACCGAGTACTGGTCTCGCGAAGTCGGCGATGCGATTCTGGGCGGCCCGGTTACCTATGAGCTGGATGGCGAGCAGTACGTGCTGGCGCTGGCGGGGCAGGGGGGAGCCATTACCCTGACCATGGGCCTGTTGTCGGGCAATCATCCGCGTTACCAGAATGGTCGGTTGATTGCCTTCAAACTAGGTGCCGATGCGCCGCTCACCACTGCCGTGCCGACACCTCCGGCGCCGCTCGATGTCGCTGCCACGACCACACAGGGCAATGCCCTGGCCGGAGCATTGCAATATGGCAGCTTCTGCTCTGTCTGCCATGGTCCGGTGGCGATGAGTGCCGGTTCCATTCCCGACCTGCGTTACTCGGCAACACTGCTGAGTCAGGATGCGTTCCTGAGCATCGTGCTGGACGGGCTGCTGGCGGATCGCGGAATGGTCGGATTCGCTGCCGACATGGGGGCGCAGGACGTGGAGAACATCCGTGCCTATCTGCTGCAGCAGGCGGTAGCAGTGCCAAGATGACGCGCCTTCACCGCAACCAGTTAGCGAATATCACCACTCCCGCTCGGCGGAATTTTTCTTAACCATTTGTAATTGCTGTATTTGTTTTTGTGGCCCGAACTTTGCTCTGTCCTCTGCGGTTAGCAAAGTTTGGTGCTGCTCGTTCTGGGGGCGCAATCCGCCATGCGAGCAGCACTTTTTTTCAAACAAGAGCAATAACAATGCCGCGAACTCAATCCCCGAATCTTGCCCTGCTGCAATCCTGTCTGCTGATGGCCTGGCGCAATCTGCTGTCCCGACCACTACTCTCCCTGATCAATATTGTCGGTCTTGCCTTGGGGCTGGCCTGTGTTCTGCTGATTACCCTGTTCGTGCGCAGCGAGACGGGCTACGACACACAATGGACTAACGCTGACAGAACCTGGCGCGTGATGCGCAGCTTCAATCCGCCCGGCGGGTCGCCGCCCCTGTATCTGGCTACCAATGCGCCGCCGGTGGGGCCACTGCTGCAGCGGGACTTTCCGCAGTTCGAGCATGTCGTGCGGCTGATGGACAACACCCCGGTGATGTCGCTGCCCGACGGCACGCAGAGCTGGTACGAACCCGGCGTCTATTTTGCCGATCCAGACGTGTTTGCCGTCTTCGACATTCCTCTGCTGCAAGGCAATCCGCAGGAGTTGCTTTCCGGTCCCTATCAGCTCGTTATCAATGAATCACTCGCGCAGAAATATTTCGGGGATGGCAGCGCCGTGGGACAGACGCTGCTGCTCAGCGGACAGATTCCAATGCGTGTGACGGGCGTGATGGCGGACCTGCCGGAGAATACACATCTCGATGCGCGCGCGTTTGCCTCGATGCAGACGGCCGAGGCCGTCCTCGGCGAGCGGATGCAGAGCTGGGGGTTCAACAACTTCCATACCTACGTCGTAACGGAACCCGGTTATGACATTGCCGACTTCGAGGCACAGATTCCCGACTTCCTGCGTCGCCATGTGGGGGAAGACGCCACGTCGTTCACCGATTTTTCTGTGATCAAGCTGACCGACATTCACCTGAACTCGCACCGTGACAACGAGCTGCAGGCGAACGGCAATGGGGTCACGGTGCTCACCTTCAGTGCCATTGCTGTCTTCATTCTGCTGATCGCCTGTTTCAACTTCATGAATTTGTCCACCGCCACGTCACTGACTCGCGCGCGTGAAGTCGGCATGCGCAAGGTGTGTGGTGCCAGTCACGGTCAGATTGCAGCGCAGTTTCTGTTGGAGTCGGTGGTCACGGCTCTGATCGCCGTCGTGCTCGCGGCCGCGTTATTGCAGATTGTGCTGCCATCGTTCAACGCGCTGCTCGGCAAGAACATGCAGCTCAACTATCTGCAGACGCCGCTCGCTGTACCCGCGCTGCTCGGTCTTGCCAGCGTGGTGGGTGTGCTGGCCGGTAGCTATCCGGCCTTGTTTCTCTCATCGTTTCCCGCAGTGAGCATTCTCAAGGGCAATCTGACGCGGGGAACCGGAGGCGTGCGGCTGCGCAAGGCGCTGGTGATCCTGCAGTTCGCGATCTCCATCGTGTTGGTGATCGCCTCGGGCATCGCGATGTCACAACTGCGCTATGCACAGAGCCTCGATCTCGGGTTTGATCGCGAGCAGGTGCTGATCTACCGCGGCTCATCGCAATCTGGTTTGGGTGCGTCCTACGAGACCATGAAACAGGAGCTGCTGCGGCATCCCGAGATTGTTTCGGTGACGGCTGCAAATCTACTTCCCGGCGATCAGAACACTAACGCCGACGGCATCCGCTTCGAAGGCGGCGGACCCGACATGATGGGCATGGGATACCTCAACGTGGACCATGATTTCTTCGAGACATTCGGCATTCCCATGCTCAGCGGCCGCGCCTTCTCGCGTGAACGCAACACGGATCTGCTTGTGGAGCCCACGGCAGAGAATCCGCAGGGCAGTGCCGGATTCATTCTCAATGAACTGGCTGCGCGGCAGCTCGGTTGGACTGCACAGAGCGCACCGGGGAAGTGGTTCGAGAGCATCTGGGATCAGGAGGCTACCCGGGTGGTGCGCGGCACGGTCATCGGTGTCGTCGACAACATCCATTTTTCATCGCTGCGCGAGGAGGTGAAGCCGGTGTACTACCGTCTCATGAATCACGACAGCGCTGTATCGCCTTTTCCTCATCTTCGTCATATGGCCATTCGTGTCACCGGCAACAACATGACTCAGACACTTGCGTTCGTGAATGAGACCTGGAATCGCTTCCTGCCGGGCGTGCCGATTCAGCAATCCTTTCTCGACGCCGACCTCGCCGCACTCTACGAAACGGAAAGGCGTCAGGGGCAGCTGTTTGCCGGATTCGCCGTGCTCGCAGTCGGCATAGCGGTGATGGGGTTGTTCGGCCTGGCTTCTAGCCTGACAAGGCAGCGTACCCGCGAGATCGGCATTCGCAAGGTGCTGGGAAGTTCCACCGCGCAGCTGGTGACGCTGCTGACGCGCGACTTCGTCACCCTGGTGGTGCTGGCCAATGGCCTGGCCTGGCCGCTCGCGTGGTATTTCATGAGTGGCTGGCTGGAGAGCTTCGCCTATCGCGTAGCCATCAACCCTGCGCTATTCCTGCTGGCCGGGCTGCTGACAACCGCCGTCGCCGCCGTGACAGTCGGTCTGCTGGTGACCAGGGCGGCGAGCGCCAACCCGGTCTTGTCGCTACGACACGAATGAGCCATGATGCGGGAGGTTGATTCACAGGAGACAATAATGACAACAGCCCGCTCCTTCGCAATGCTCACCCTGTCACTGCTCGCCGCCCAAATGGCGCTCGTACCAGACGCTGCGGCGCAGACTGATGCCGCTGCAGCCTGTGCCGTACTCGAAAGCACAGCCGACCTGACCGTACTTTCCGCTCGACTGGTACCCGCCGCCAACACCACGCCGGCCTATTGCTACGTGCGCGGGCTGATCTCTCCCGCAACGCAATACCATGTGCAATTGCCACTGCCCGAGAATTGGAACGGACGCTTTCTGCAATGGGGCGATGGTGGCAAGGACGGTGATCTGGACTTTGCCGATCATCGTCTCGCCGAGGGTTACGCGGTGGCCAACAGCAACACCGGCCACGACAGCGCGACAGAGCCTGGTTCGCAATTCGGCTTCAACAATCGCCAGTCCGAGATCGATTTCGGTTACCGCTCCGTGCACCTGACCGTAATGGCGGGCAAGGCACTGGTCGAGCGCTACTATCGAAGCGAGCCGACTTATTCCTATTTCGAGGGTTGCTCCACCGGCGGACGGCAGGGACTGATGGAGGCGCAGCGCTTCCCGCAGGATTTCGATGGCATCGTGGCCGGTGCCCCGGTGAATTACTATCAGGCGATGAACGCGGCGGGGGTGTGGTGGCTGCAGCGCATGTTCAAGGACGACTTCGCGGGCAACCTCGCCGTGGACACCGATGGCGATGGCAGCTTCGACAGTGTCAAATTGCTGGAGACACTCAATCAGCGCGTGTTGCTTCAGTGTGATGCGAATGATGGTGTGACCGATGGCGTGCTCACCAATCCCCTGAGCTGCAACTTCGAACCGCAGCGTGATCTTGCCGACCTCGCCTGCGGGGCAGACGGCGCTTCCGACCAGTGCTTCACTCCGGCGCAGCTGCAGACAGTTGCCGACTTCTACAGTGGGCCATATGACAGCAGTGGCAACATTCTCTATCCGGGCAAGGCGCTGGGGTCGGAGTTGGAGTGGATCAATCTCTACACGCCCACCGCCCTCAACCGCAACGCACCGACGATGCTGGTGGGGCCTGCGGGCGATCATGTGAACTATCTGTTCTACGAGCAAGACCCCGGCGTGGCGATTCCCGATCTGACGCAGCCAACGGTGGTGACGGGCCGCAATGCGGCGCTGCCGGAATTTTCCTGGCTGGAGTTCGATATCAACGATCTGGCCGAAGGGGATGCCGCGTTGATGCAGTCGCTGATGGATGCCACCGATTCTGATCTGACCCGCTTCCTGAAGGAACACGATGGCAAGCTGCTGCTCTATCACGGCTGGAGTGATTCGCTGTCCTCTGCCAAGGCCACGGTGCAGTACTTCAACGCCATGGTGGATACGACCTTCGCAGGACAGATCGGCGCGGCGGGCGATAGCACGCGTCTGTTTTTAGCGCCCGGTATGGGGCATTGCAGTGGGGGTGCCGGGCCGAATACCTGGGACAAACTGCCCGCGCTGGTGGACTGGGTCGAGAATGGCAGGGCGCCAGACAGCATCATTGCCACGCGCAGCACTAGTAGTGGGAGTACCACCGGCGTCGTAGAAAACGAACGGCCTCTCTGCCCGTATCCGCAGGAGGCCGTCTATGCAGGTCCCGCCGGTGGCGAGAACGATTCTGCGAACTGGGTGGCAGCCAATTTCAGCTGCCGCTGAGCCGGTCGTAAAAGTCCAGTCGTAAAAACCCAGGTGACGCTACTGTGGCACCGTGCCACGTGGCTCCCGATTCTGGAAGTCCAGCATCCAGCCTGGGTATTCA
>JAUSMU010000128.1 GCA_030645995.1 Gammaproteobacteria bacterium
AGGTCAGCGCACACCAGCTGAATATTTTTGCTGTCCTGTCGAGTATCCAGAGCCCTTTGAAAGCGTTCGATCATTGCCGCAGAGTTGTCGACGGCAATCAGTTGATAGTCTTTGTGGGAGATATGATGCGTCATCGCCAGCGCGGCGCCGCCCAGTGAGCAGCCGAGGTCATACACTGTGGTACCAGGAGTGCAGTACCTGTCAGCCAGCATGCCGATCATGGAGATGATCGTGGCATAGCCTGGCACGGAGCGGTTGATCATGTCTGTGAAGACATCTGCGACTTTCTCATCGAAGACGAAGTCCTGCAACGGCCTCTCACGGGCGTAGATTCTGTCCTGCTTGGGCTCGTTCATGATTTCTGCTGGCGGACTTGCAGTTTCGCCTCGAAAGGGTTTTGCGTATTATGCGTCAATTCATGACACATTCAAATCAACCAGATCAGTACGCCCACCCGACTGAAGGAATGCGACCGCAAGGTGGTTCCTCAGAGTTGCCATACACTTACACAATCGTCCGCGCCAGACGCAAGACCATGGTCGTGCACGTCCGGCACGACAACGTGGAAGTGCGGGCGCCGCTGTTCGTGAGTGACGCCCAGATCAAAGACTTCGTGGTTCGGCACACGCAATGGATACTCCGCAAACTCGAGCACAAGGCAGGTCAGGAGGCGCAGCGTCTGGCTCTCTCTGACGGGGGCAGCATCTACTACAAGGCGAGGACTCTGACGGTCTGTTTTGTCAGCGATTCCTGCGACGATATTGTGATTACCGATAAAGAATTTCGCATCCATGGCCGCCGCTTGAACGCAGAGACTGCGGCGAAGATATTGCAGCGCTGGCTCTTGATGCAGGCGCGGGCGCTCCTCCCAGCGCGAACCCAGGCGTTGGCGAGTTACCTCCAGGTCGGTTCGAAATTGAAAGAGGTGGTGTTCCGTAAAACCAAAACCAAGTGGGGACACTGCACGTCATCCGGTCGCATTCAATTCAATTGGCTGATCATGATGGCACCTGACGCCGTCATCGATTACATGATTGCGCATGAGGTCAGCCATCTGCTGCACATGAATCATTCCAGGCGATTCTGGAGCCTTGTGGAGTCGGTGTGCCCGGACTATCGAACCTACGTCAAGTGGCTCAAAAAGCACGAACACCGGCTCTGGATTTAGAGATGTCAGAGTAAAGCCTCAGGGTGATAAGGAGAGCGGCTGTGAAGAAAGTTTTAAAGGAAGTCGCCGCGTATTGTGGTGTTGAGCTCAGCACCACCAGTCATGCCGAAAAGTTCATCTCGACATTGGGCGCATTGTTGGGAATTCTCAGTGTCAGCGTGGTGTCCATTTGGTCATTGGATGGCCCTGGTGTCGCGATAGTTCTGGCGTCCATGGGTGCATCGGCAGTGCTGCTCTTTGTCGTTCCGCATGCCGCTCTCTCGCAACCCTGGCCGCTGCTGGGTGGACACCTTGTTTCGGCGGTGATTGGCGTCAGTTGTCAGCGCTTGTTTCCGGAACACATATGGACGGCAGCTCTGGCCGTCGCATTGGCTATCACCGCCATGCAGTATCTGCGTTGCGTACATCCACCGGGTGGTGCCACCGCTCTGGCAGCCGTCGTGGGTGGTGCAGAAATCCATTCTCTCGGCTATGGATACGTCTACTACCCCGTACTTCTCAATCTGTTGAGCATTCTCGCGATCGCACTGTTGTTCAACAGCCTGTTTTTCTGGCGTCGTTACCCTGCCTACCTCACGCGGAGGAAGCACTCGGCGGTGGCGGCGCCCACAGATCGACAGTTGGAGTTGACGCAAGAGGACTTCGAAGCAGCCATGCAGAAGCTCGACACCTTCATTGATGTCACCACAGAAGAATTGATCGAGTTGCTGGAACTGGCAACGCGCCACGCCGAGCTGCATCAGCTGCATCCCTCCAGCGTTCAATCAGGCTCCTGCTACAGCAATGGCAAACTGGGTCGGCTCTGGAGCGTGCGTCAGGTGATTGATGAGAACTCGACTCCGGGCACCAGAAGGAAAGATGAGGTAATCTACAAGACGCTGGCCGGAGTCGGTGCCTACGACACCGGCATCTGTGAGCGTGAGGCGTTTCGACAGTGGGCGCGGTTCGAAGTTGTTTTGCGCGATGGACGCTGGGTAAAGTCCGAAGACAAACAGAGCTGGCTGAGTGGCCAACAATAACAACCCCGATTTCTCAGTGAGATCACAGAAATGCCACAGGAATTTCCCATGCCAATGGAACCCGGTAGAGATTTGTTCAAAGCCTTCTCCCTGCGTCGCCCAGCCGACGTGGTCTTTGTCTTTTTCCTTCTTCTGTTTGTCAGCTCGATATTGGGAAATTTTCTTTATACCTGGGACGTCGTTGGCTACGTAGGCGCCGCGCTCTCCTGGCAGACCAGTGACCCTCTGGCCATACATACTCAGACCTATGAACTTCTGCGGCTCGAGCTACCGGAACAGGCCTTCGCGGGTTTGGTGGGTGGCCCATACGCGACGGCGATGGCGTCGAATGCAGAGCAGTTTTACAGTCAGCTGGACATGTACCGAATAAAACCGCTCTATGTCGGTCTGCTCAATTTGCTCGATGCCGTTGGTCTTTCTCTGGTCGATGCAGGCAAAATGCTTTCCGTTGTTCCTGCGGGGCTGCTGTGCATTCTGATCTATGTCTGGCTGAAGCGTCATGTATCAGCCAACTTCGCGCTGTCGATCACCGTCCTTCTGAGCTTGTGCTCGCGCCTGTTCGACGTGGCGCGTGTGATACTGCCCGATTCGCTGTCGGCTTTGATTCTGGTGTTGGCCGTTTACCTGTTGCTGGAGCGACCAGCGGCCACAAGATGGGCATTCAGTCTGTTGGTCCTGTCGATTCTGGTGAGGACCAACAACATACTGTTTGTGACACCACTGCTGATCTACGTGGGTTACGCCGAGAGCAGACTCAGGGGCTGGCAGAGTATCGAAGTACGGAGGTCAGCAATCGCACTCGTCGTGGCCGTGATCTGTTACTTCGTCGTAAGCGCCTCCTTCAATCACCAATGGTGGCGGCTTTTCCATCACACCTTTATCGAGAGCATCGCCGACATGAACGCGTTCGCGGTGAGCTTCTCTTTCGATCAGTACCTGCAGGTGCTGGGCACGCGTCTCCGACAAATTGTGATTGGCAACTTTGTGATGGTGACGATGCTGTTACCGTTTTTGCTGTTCGCCATGCTGGGGTTGCTTGCCAGTCGTGGCAGGTTTGCTGCACTGCGAATGATAGTGGCGATCAGCTTTCTGAACTTCGTTTGCTATTTTCTGATGTTCCCGCTCGTTGAAAGCTGGGACAGGTTTTTCATTCCCTTCTATATTTTTATCGTCGTGCTGGTGGTGAAGAGTGTGGCGGCGCCGAGCATGGCCGACAACAATCAAGTACCCATTTCTGGAGCATGAATATGCGACACCAGCTGATGGCGCAGATTTTTCCGACCGATGGTGAAGGTTTCCGCGAAGAATTCAAAAATGGCGTATACGACGCCATTCTTGAAAAACGCTGAGAGTGCTGTTGCTATTCCGCGCGGACAAACATCAGGTCGTGCACCGCATGACCCAGGCGGTGTCCGCGTTTTTCAAATTTTGTGACCGGGCGCTCAGCGTCGGTGCTGTACAGCCCTGTACCTGATGCATTCACATAACCCGGCGCTGCGCTCATCACTTCCATCATGTGTTCTGCATAGGGCACCCAATCGGTCGCTATGTGCACGCGCCCACCGATTACCAGCTTCTGCCGCACGAGTTGCATGAATTCCGGTTGCACCAGACGACGTTTGTTGTGCTTCTTCTTGTGCCAGGGATCCGGGAAGAAAATCTGCACGGTGTCGAGTGCATTGTCGGCGATACAATGCTGCAGAATCTCCTTGGCGTCGTGACAATAGATGCGCAGATTGCTCAGTGCGAGTGCGTCGATCTCGTGCAGCAATCTGCCGACACCCGGCTTGTGCACCTCCACGCCGATGAAGTTGTTGTCGGGATTGCTCCGCGCCATGGCGAGTAACGAGTCGCCCATTCCGAAACCGATCTCCATGACCACGGGCGCCTGTTTGCCGAACAGGGCTGCACAGTCGAGCGGGGCTTTCACGTCATCAATGCCGTACTTCGACCAGTAATTGTCGAGTGCATGCTGCTGTGAATTCGTCAGTCGGCCGCCACGGATCACGTAGCTGCGGATGGTTCTGGGGTGTTCAACGTCAGGTGTCGTGGTCATCAAAAGGTCGCCGTCAAAAGATCGCGGTCAAAAGAAAGTCCCGTCTATGGGAGAAGAAGCGCTGGCATAGAGACGACGCGGCATGCGCCCCGCAAGGAAAGCCTCGCGACCACTCTCGACAGCCTTCTTCATCGCGGATGCCATCAGCACGGGGTTGCGTGCCTCGGCAATGGCGGTGTTCATCAGCACGCCATGGCAGCCAAGCTCCATGGCGATGGCAGCATCTGACGCGGTGCCGACACCGGCGTCGACGATGATCGGCACCGTGGCATTCTCGAGAATCATGCGGATGTTGTAGGGGTTGCGAATGCCGAGACCGGACCCGATGGGCGCCCCCAGCGGCATCACCGCGACACAGCCCAGCTCTTCCAGTCGCTTCGCAATCAGCGGATCGTCACTGGTGTAGACCATCACGTCGAAGCCATCTTTCACCAGCTCTTCAGCGGCAATCAGCGTTTCGGTGACGTTGGGGTAGAGGGTCTTCTGATCGCCAAGCACTTCGAGCTTCACCAGCTTGTGACCGTCCAGCAGTTCGCGCGCCATGCGGCAGGTGCGCACGGCATCGGCGGCGTTGTAGCAGCCCGCAGTGTTGGGCAACAGGGTGTACTTTGCGGGAGAGATAACCTCCAGAAGGCTCGGCTCGCCAGCGTGCTGCCCGAGATTGACGCGGCGAATCGCCACCGTAATCATCTCGGCTCCGCTCGCGACGAGGGCATCGAGGTTCTGCTGAAAGCTCTGGTACTTGCCGCTGCCGATGATAAGGCGGGAATGGTAATCCTTGCCTGCGATACGAAGGGGGGCGTCAAAAGGGCTGTCACTGCTTGTCATGGTTTGACCTGTTCGATTGGTGATTCTGGAAAAGGGGGTCTGCAGGCAGGCGGGCTAGCCGCCGCCAATGGCATAGACGATTTCAACGCAATCGCCCTGCTGCAGACGCTGCACGGCGTGCCGACTGCGCGGCACAATGGACTGATTCAATTCCACCGCTACCTTGGTGGAGCCGAGCTCAAGCATCTGCAGTAGATCGATAAGAGTGGCATCGGCTGGCAGCTCTACCTCGTCACCGTTAACTATCACGCGCATAAAAAACCTTTAGGCTGGCAGACGCAGCAGTGTCCACGCCAGTAGAGCCCAGCCTGCCAGAAAGGCCACGCCACCAAGCGGGGTGATGGCACCCAGCCAGCGGATGCCGGTCAGACTCAGCACATAGAGGCTGCCGGAAAATATCACGATGCCAGTCAGGAACAGATAGCCACTGATGCGGACGGCAGACTGATTGGGGTAGTAAAGAGCGAGCAGACCAACGCCGAACAGCGCCAGTGCGTGATACATCTGGTATTGCACGCCGGTCTGGAAAGTATTGAGCAACTCCGGGGTGACGATGTTCTTCAGCCCGTGTGCCGCGAATGCACCGAGTGCCACAGCCAGGAAGCCATTGACGCTGGCCAGTACCAGAAACAGATTGTTCATTGCGGGTTACTCTCCAGTAAGTGGCGACAGAAACAAAAAAGCCGCTCAAGTCTACACTCAGCGGCTTTCTGGCTTGGAGCCTGAGCCTTGCGGATCAGGCCAGGATCATGGCCTTGACCTTGTCCATGGCATTCTTTTCCAGCTGTCGAATACGCTCGGCAGAGACGCTGTACTTCGCCGCCAGCTCGTGGAGGGTGGCCTTGTCGTCTGCCAGCCAGCGGCTGGTAATGATGTCGCGGCTGCGCTCATCCAGTTCGTTCATCGCCACATAGAGGCTGTTGTTCTTGGTCTCTTCCCACTCCGCAGCTTCCAGAGACTCCGCCATGTCGGACGACGCATCTTCCAGGAAGTACGCGGGTGACTTGTAGGCCACGTCATCGTCAGCATCCGGATCGGCATCGAAGGCCATGTCGCAGGAACTCATGCGACCTTCCATCTGCCTAACGACCTTGGCATCCACGCCCAGCTCATCCGCCATCGTCTGAGCTTCGTCATTGGTCAGCCAGCCGAGGCCCTTTTTGGAGCTGCGCAGGTTGAAGAACAGTTTGCGCTGCGCCTTGGTAGTCGCAATCTTCACGATGCGCCAGTTGCGCAGAATGAACTCATGCATTTCAGCCTTGATCCAATGCACGGCAAAGGACACCAGGCGCACGCCCACTTCGGGATTGAAGCGTTTCACGGCCTTCATCAGACCGACGTTGCCTTCCTGAATCAGGTCAGCCTGGGAGAGGCCGTAGCCAGAGTAGCTCTTGGCCAGATGCACCACGAAGCGCAGGTGCGCGAGCACCAGCTGCCGGGCGGCATCCACGTTGTTCTCGTAGTAGTACTGATTAGCCAGATCCTTTTCCTGCTCCGGTGTCAGCACAGCAATGCTGTTCACGGACGCAATGTAAGCCGTCAAATCACGTCCCGGAACGATCGGGCCCATCACTTGTAAACTTTTTCCTATGCTCATATTCAGCCTCTGCCACTTGATGTCACTGGTTGACCGGTACGCGCAGCCCGCATCGGCGCTGCCACCCTTTCAATCTGTACAATTTCATTCTAGCACTGCTTCTTTCTCTTAGGCTATCGGGGCGCTCAAGCAGCTTGTTGCCTGGAACCCGCCGGTCTGTGCTGAATTGGGGCACTAATTCAGCACTTCAAGCCCCAAGATGCGCTGAAATGCAAAATAGCGCAAATTGCTTAAACAAATCTTAACCATACATATTGTCAATATGTTGTCAGCGCACCGCTATCAACGAGGCTCGATCGCGGCCAGATGCTGACGCACGGATATCCATGCCCCCAGCCAGCCAAGCAGCGCACTGCCCGTGAGCAGCACCAGACCGGACAGCAGCGACAAGCCGTGCACGGTGTGCTGATTGTCATACAACGCCAACAGCGCAGCGAGCGGGCCGCCGAGCGCCAGCATGATCAGGCTCAACAGCAACCAGGCCAGCACGCCGCCTCCCAGTCCATACCAGAAGCCAGTGTAGAGGAAGGGGCGCGCCACATAGCTGTCGGTGCCGCCCACCAGTTTCACCACCACGATCTCGGCGCGGCGGCTCTCGATGGCCAGCCGTATCGTGTTGCCAACCACGAACAGCACGGCCAGGGCGAGGATCAGCATCAGGGCGGTAGACATCCGCTGTGCCAAGTCGAGGAAGCGCTGCAGGCGTGCGATCCACTCCAGATCCAGTTGCGCGGACTCTACTCCAGCGAGGGCGTTGAGTTCGGTGAGCAATGCCGCGCCGGACGCCTCATCGATGTCTTGCGGGCTGAGCACGATGACGGCGGGCAGCGGATTTTCCTCCAGCTCGCTCAATACGTCGCCGAGGCCTGAATATTCGCGAAACTCCTCTGCCGCCTGTGTAGGCGATATGTACGCGCCGGTGCTGATATCGGGCCGCGCCAGCAACTGCTCACTCAGGCTGCGACCTTCAGCTTCAGAGAGAGTGTCGGCCAGATAGAGCGTGATCCTGGAGGACTCGCTGACGCCCTCGCTGAGGATCTGCAGGTTGTTCATTGCCACAAACAAGGTCGTGGGCAGCAACAACGCGATGCCGATGACAGCGATCGTCATGGCGGAGGCGGCGGGCTCGCCGATCAGCTTGCGGATGCTCAATAGAGCTACTGCCCGATGACTTTGCCACAGGGACTTGAGCCTGCTCGTCGACGTCTGCTGGCGCTGCTTGGCGCCTGACTCAGGCTTGCGCTTGCTCATTGCGCGCTCCCGGGACAGCGCTCTGCTTCCGCCCGACGACCAGCGCCGGGCGGCACCGGGTAGGTGGCGTCGTTGATCAGCTGGCCGTTGTGCAGCGTGAGAATGCGGTGGCTGAGGCGCGTGATCAGCGACAGGTCGTGGCTGGCGATCAGCATGCTGACGCCGACCTGATTGAACTGTTCGAGAAGAGTCATGATCTCTGCGGCCAGCTCGGGGTCAAGGTTGCCGGTGGGCTCGTCAGCCAGCAGTATCTGTGGCCGGTTCACCACCGCCCGGGCAATGCCGATGCGCTGCTGTTCGCCGCCAGACAGGGCCATGGGGTTCATCTTTTCCTTCTTCAGCAGGCCTACCTTGTCCAGTGCCGCGCGCACGCGCCGGTCTGCTTCGTGCTTCGGGTAACCCTCGATCTGCAGGGGCAGGGCAACGTTGTCGAACACCGTGCGATCAAACAACAGCTGGTGATCCTGAAAGACCACGCCGATACGGCGCCGATAGAAAGGGATCTGGTCGCGTGGCATGCGCGCAAGATTCTTGCCGTTGACGACGATCTCGCCCTGGCTGGTCTTCTCCATTAGCATGATCAGCTTCAGCAGCGTGCTTTTGCCCGCGCCGGAGCGGCCGGTGAGGAAAGCCATTTCGCCATCGCCAAGCTCGAAGTTCACCTGACTCAGGGCCTGGTGTCCGCCGGGATAACGCTTGCTGACGTTGTCGAACTTGATCATGGCCGGGCCTGGGAGTCTCGCTTATGGGGGTGTCTGCATGACATCAAACGTTACTGATCAATTGTCGCTGAAGAGCGCCTGGACAAACTGTTCGGCTTCGAACGGCCGCAGATCGTCCACCTTTTCGCCGACGCCGAGGTAGCGAATCGGCAGCTTCAGCTCCTTCGCGATCGCGAACACCATGCCGCCCTTGGCTGTGCCGTCGAGCTTGGTCAGTGCGAGCCCGGTGACGTTGACGGATTTGTGGAAAGTTCGCGCCTGATTGAGGGAGTTCTGGCCGGTGGTGGAATCCAGCACCAGCAGCGTCTCGTTAGGCAGATCGGGGTCGAGCTTGCGGAGAACTCGCACAATCTTCTCCAGCTCCTGCATCAGATTGTCTTTGGTGTGCAGGCGGCCTGCGGTGTCGGCGATCAGCACATCGGCGCCACGCGCGCAGGCCGATTGGTAGGCGTCGAAAATAACTGATGCACTGTCCGAACCAGTGGGCTGGGCGACGACGGGCACATGGTTGCGCTCGCCCCAGACCTTGAGTTGTTCGACGGCAGCGGCGCGGAAGGTATCACCAGCGGCCAGCACCAGCTTGTGCCCCTCGCCCTGCAGGCGCTTGGCAAGCTTGCCAATAGTGGTGGTCTTGCCCGCGCCGTTCACGCCTACCACCAGAATCACATAGGGTTTGTCGGACTTCTTGATGACGAGCGGCACTTCGCAGGGACGCAGCATGGCGGCGAGTTCGACCTTGAGGCTGTCGAGCAGCGCCTGCGGATTGGCGAGCTGCTTGCGGTCCAGCTTCTGAGTCAGCGCCTTGATGATGTGATCAGTGGCCTCCAACCCCATGTCGGCGGAAAGCAGCTGTGTCTCGATGTCATCCAGCAACGACTGATCGATGGTCTTGCGGCCGAGGATCAGGCTGCTCAACGAATCGGTCAGCGCGCTGCGCGTCTTGCTGAGGCTCTGTCGCAGGCGGGCGAACAGCCCGAGTTTGGTGTCTTCGGTGGGTGCGACAACGGTTGCTGCAGCAGTCTCTGCCACAACTGCCACGTTCTCTGCGATTGCAGGAGAGGGTGCAGAGGAGGGTGCAGAGCTAGGCGATGACGAGATTGCAGATGAAAGCGTGCTGTTGGGTTGCTCTGGCGAAGCAGAGGTTTCAGGAGGTTTTTTCTTGAGGAAACTGAACATGGGTAAACGTCTTCCGGCGCGCTGTCGTGGCTGGCCATGCTACCATTTCCGCCGTTCCATAAACAGAAACTCAGCCATGGTGCTGTGAGACAGTAGAAATCGCGCATGAAAAAATCCACCGGGAGACCAGACAACAGCCTGCGCATCATCGCGGGCAAATGGCGCAGTCGCAAACTGACCTTTCCCGACGTGACCGGTCTACGTCCCACCGCCGACCGCATACGAGAGACGCTTTTCAACTGGCTGCAGGAGACCATCCAACGTGAGGACTGCCTCGACTTGTTCGCGGGCAGCGGCGCCTGCGGCATCGAAGCTCTTTCCCGGGGCGCGCGGCACGTGACTTTCATCGACAGTTCGAGCGCCGCCGTGCATGCCATCCGCACCAATCTCCAGCTCCTGCAGGCCGAGGGCTACGCGCTGTTCTGCGATGATTCACTGCGCTGGCTGCAGAGCGCCAGCCGCGCGGGCAGTCAACTGACGCCGACGCAATACGGGTTGGTGTTTATCGATCCCCCCTTTTCCACCGATCTGCTGTCTCGCAGCGCGAAGGCGCTGGAGCAGAGCGGGCTTTTGCGTGACGGAGCGCTGATCTATCTGGAGTGGGCGCAGGACATTCCGTCGGCGGGCTTGCCAGCGACGTGGCAACTGCTGAAGTCCAAGCGCGCCGGAGCCGTGAATTTCTGCCTGTATCGTCGCCACCGCACGGAGTCGAGCACATCGTGACCGGACCTCACCATGTTCAAGAGTTTGCCTCGCCCTGGTGGCTGCCCGATGGGCACACGCAGACGCTGTGGCGCCGTTTCGTCTCTCACACGCCCTTGCCGAGGCGTCGTCAGCGCGTCGAACTGAGCGACGGCGATTTCATCGATCTCGACTGGGTGGACTCTCCGTCGACAGATGCAGGATCAGCTCGGGATCTACCCACCGTCTTTCTCCTGCACGGCCTGTGCGGCAGCTCCGCTTCTCCGTATGTGCTGTCGCTGCAGCGACTGCTGCAGACGCGCGGCTATACCAGTGTGGCCATGAATTTCAGGGGCTGCAGCGGTGAGATCAATCGCCTTGCCCGAGCCTACCATTCGGGATGCACCGAGGATCTGGAGGAAATCTACCAGTGCCTGCGGCAGCACACCGGGGCGCGGCCAATGGTGTTCGCGGGGTTCTCGCTGGGCGGCAACGTGTTGTTGAAATGGCTGTCCGAGATCGGGCGGCGCGACGACGTGCTGCTCGGTGTGTCGGTGTCGGCTCCGTTCTCGCTGTCCTACTGCTCCGGCGCCATGAACAGCGGGCTCACCAAGGCGTACGGGCATTATTTCCGCCGCCGTCTGGTGCGGGATGTTGAGAGCAAGCGTGTGCACTTTCGCGCCAGCGGGCGACTTGACGAGCTGCAGAAACTGGAAGCGCTTGGCGATCTGCAGCGGTTGCAGACACTCTGGGAGTTCGACGATCAGGTGACCGCGCCCCTGCACGGATTCGATGGTGCCGAGCATTACTACCAAACCTGCAGCAGTGGCCCGCTGCTGTCTGCGATCCACACTCCGGTGCAATTGATCCAGAGTGCCAACGACCCGATCATTCCTGCGGGCTGCTTGCCACGCCCTGGCGAATTGCCGATGCACGTGCGTCTGCATCTGACCGAAACCGGCGGGCATGTCGGTTTTACCTGTGCCGGGCAACCCTTGTGGCTGGAGCAGCGCATACTCGCCGCTATCGAGGCATGCCAGCCTGCCAGCGGTGCTTGATTGAGGTGCAGGCGCCATTTGATTAGAATGGCCGCGAAACGCACAGGGCCGTCAAGGACCACAACGCCGGATGGACACTGTCTGCCGGTCGGAGATGAGAAAACAATGAGAATAGCCGTCTATCCGGGCACCTTCAATCCGATCACGAATGGCCATACCGACCTGGTGGAACGAGCCTCCCGGCTGTTCGACCATATCATCGTCGCCGTCGGCATCAATCGTCAGAAGAACACTACGCTTTCCGCCCAGCGCCGCGTCGAGCTGGCAGCTCAGGTCTTGGCGCACCTGCCCAACGTCGAGGTCTGCTCGTTCGATACGCTGCTGACAGAATTCGTGAAACAGCGCGGCGCCAACATCATCCTGCGCGGCCTGCGCACGGTCGCGGACTTCGAGTATGAGTTCCAGCTGGTCGGCATGAACCGGGTGCTGGAGCCCAGTATCGAGACGGTCTTTCTCGCGCCCGCCGAGCATCTTTCCTACATCTCTTCCACGCTGGTCAGGGAAATTGCCTCCTATGGCGGCGACATCTCCAAGTTTGTGCACCCCATTGTCGCGAACGCCATGCGCGAGGACGGCCAGAACCAGGACATTTAGAGTAGTCAGGCTTCGGTCCTTCCGCTGCAGACCCTGGTGCTGACCCTAATGTTGCCGACCCTAAGTTTGACAGCGCGGACAGAACACCGTGCTGCGCTGCCCCAGCCGGATTTCCTTGAGCACCCCTCCGCAGGTCGTGCAGGCTTCACCACCGCGTCCGTAGACGTGCAGCGACTGTTTGAAGTAGCCGGGCTTGCCGTCGCCTCCCACGAAGTCCCGCAGCGTCGTCCCGCCCTGGGCTATGGCGCGTTCGAGAATCTCTTGTATGCACTGTGCCAGTCGCTCGTAACGCTCAAGTGCGATTCGCCCCGCTGCGCGGTCCGGCTTTATGCCTGCCATGAACAGCGCCTCATTCGCATAAATGTTGCCCACGCCGACCACGACATGGCTGTCCATGATGAACGATTTCACGGGCACCTTGCGCCCCCGGGAGGCGGCGAACAACATCCCACCATCGAAGGCGTCCGAGAGTGGCTCTGGCCCGAGCGTCTTCAGCAGAGGATGTTGCAGAGGCGATTCCTTGAGCCACAACATGCAGCCGAAGCGTCGTGGATCGGAGTAGCGCAGGATCGCTTCGCCCTCCATGACGATGTCGACGTGATCATGTTTGAGCAATGGATCCTGCGCGGACGTTACCCGCAGGCTGCCGGACATGCCCAGATGCACCAG
>JAUSMU010000145.1 GCA_030645995.1 Gammaproteobacteria bacterium
ACGGTTGATCGACCGTCCTATCAGACCGCTGTTTCCCAAGAGTTTCCGCAATGAAGTGCAGGTTGTCTGTACCGTCATCTCCGCAGCCAAGGATCAGGATCCGGATATCGCCGCTCTGATCGGTGCTTCTGCAGCACTGGCAATTTCCGGCATGCCGTTCCTCGAACCCATCGGCGCTGCCCGCGTGGGTTACGATCTGAAGGATGGCTACATCCTCAACCCGGACGTGAACCAGCTCGAAACGTCTGCGCTGGACATGGTTGTCGCTGGCACCCGTTCTGCCGTGCTGATGGTGGAGTCTGAAGCCAAGCAGCTGAGCGAAGATCAGATGCTGGGTGCGGTTCTGTTTGGTCACGAAGCCATGCAGGTCGTTGTCGACGCTATCATGGAATTCAAGGCCGAGGCCGGCAAGCCGGCATGGGAGCTGGAAGTCGCACCGGTCAATGAGGCTCTACAGGCAGGCCTGAAACAGGCATTTGCCGACAGTATCGGTTCTGCCTACCAGATCTCCGACAAGATGCAGCGTTACGACACTCTCGGTGCTTTGCTGGAGCAAGCTGTTGCGCAGTTCGCCAATGCCGATACCGGTGTCAGTGCCGAAGAAGTCGCTGGCGTGTTCGCCTCTCTGGAAAAGAAAGTTGTACGCAACCGCATTATCGACGGCGCACCGCGCATCGATGGTCGTGATACTCGCACCGTGCGCCCGATCTCCATTGAGACTGGCGTCCTGCCGAAAGCTCACGGCTCTGCCCTGTTCACTCGTGGTGAAACTCAGGCGCTGGTAGTGACGACTCTGGGTGCGGTGCGCGATGCGCAGCTGATCGAAGGCCTCGAAGGTTCACGAAAAGAAGCCTTCATGCTGCACTACAACTTCCCACCTTTCTGCGTCGGTGAAACCGGCATGATGAGCGGCCCCAAGCGTCGCGAAATCGGCCACGGCAAGCTGGCCAAGCGCGGTGTGCAGGCTGTAATGCCCTCCGAAGATTCATTCCCCTACGCGATTCGCGTGGTCTCCGAGATCACCGAGTCCAATGGCTCCAGCTCCATGGCGTCTGTGTGCGGCAGCTCACTGGCCCTGATGGATGCCGGTGTGCCGATCACCGCTCCGGTGGCTGGTATTGCGATGGGCTTGATCAAGGAAGGCGATCGCTTCGCCGTCATCACCGACATTCTCGGTGACGAAGATCACCTGGGCGACATGGACTTCAAGGTTGCGGGTACCGCCAACGGCGTGACCGCACTGCAGATGGACATCAAGATTCAGGGCATCACTGAAGAGATCATGGAAATCGCTCTGCATCAGGCGCAAGAAGCCCGCATCCACATCCTGGGTGAGATGAACAAAGTGATGTCCAAGCCACGCGCGACGGTCTCCGAGAATGCGCCGTCCATGGCCATGATGAAGATCGATCCGGACAAGATTCGTGACGTGATCGGCAAGGGTGGCGCCGTCATCCGCGCTATCACCGAAGAGACCGGCGCCTCTATCGACATCGATGATGATGGCAACATCCGCATCTACGGCGAAGACGCGACCTCACGCGACGCGGCTATCGCACGTGTACTGAGCATCACTGCCGAAGCGGAAGTGGGCAAACTGTACATGGGTAAAGTGGCACGCATCGTCGATTTCGGTGCCTTCATCACCATTCTGCCGGGCAAAGATGGCCTGGTGCACATTTCCCAGATCTCCTCTGATCGCGTTGAGAACATCAACGAGTATCTGACAGAAGGGCAGGAGGTGCTGGTCAAAGTGAGCGACCTCGACGCGCGCGGCCGTATCAAGCTGAGCATCAAGGAAATCACCGACGAAGACAGAGCGGAATATGAGGCGTCCAAGGTTTAATTCCTGGGCTCCAGATTCCGGCTGTTGAAAAGAAAAATCCCGCTGCGGCCTCGTGCATCAGCGGGATTTTTTTTGCCTGAGCAGCTGCGGAATATTCTCTACTCCCTGTTCGGCAATATTGGTATGCTCCCTCATCACTCACAGAACAGTGAGAAGTCGTCATGTCTGCTACCGGATTGGGAATAAGGATTGCCAACAGAACGGTCTACGTGAACGGAGCGTTCGTGCGGGCCGAAGATGCCAGGATATCGGTCTTCGACAGGGGCTTTGTATTCGGTGATGGGGTGTACGAGGTAGTCCCCGTCCTTCGTCAACGTCTGATGGACAAAAAACACGCACTGGAACGGTTGGATCGCAGTTTGCATAGCACTGGTATCGGCTGGCCTTGCACCCGGGAAGAGCTCATCGCCGTACTCCAAGAGTTGCTGGTGCGTGACGGACTGCAGGAAGGTTATGTGTATCTGCAGGTCACCCGAGGGGTGGCGGAGCGCGACTTCGCCTTTCCTGTCGGAGCACCGCAAGGATTGGTGGCCTGGGGAGTTCCCCGCAGCATCATCGATCATCCGCTGGCCAGCAATGGTGTGGCAGTGGTCTCGGTGCCGGATCTGCGTTGGAAGCGGCGTGATATCAAGTCCGTTAACCTGCTGGCGCAGTGCATGTCCAAGCAAATGGCAGTGGAGCGGGGTGGTTACGAAGGCTGGATGATCGATGATGGCGTGGTTACCGAGGGTGTTACGTCCTCCGCTTTCATTGTGCGCGGTAATACGCTCATCACACGTGCGTCCAATGGCAGCATCCTGCCCGGGATTCGTCGCAAGGTTATCCTGCGGATGGCGCGCGAGAATGACATTGGACTCCAGGAAAGGGAGTTTACTTTGGAGGAGGCTTTTATAGCCGATGAAGCCTTCATGAGCAGCGCCACGACACTGGTGCTGCCCGTCGTCAGTATTGACGGCCACATGATCGGCAACGGTCGGCCCGGGCCTGTTACGCAGAAACTGCGCACCCTTTATGTGCAGACGTTGCTTAAAGAGGTCTGTTTATGAGCAAGAGAGCAATTCGTAAATCCGGTGCATGAAAACCGGGATATTGATTATTGGCGTATTGGTTTTAAGTGTTGGAACATATCTTGGAGCGAAGATGAGACTTTTCTACAGAAGTATTGCGCTGGTCCTGTGCATCGCACTATCAACCGCAACGTCGCTGTATGCGACCAGCGGCAGAACTCCCTTGCGGGTCGAGAACGGTGTGGTGGCCAGCGCCTCTCTCACAGCCTCCGAGGTCGGCGTCGAGATTCTCAAACAGGGCGGTAACGCGGTGGACGCAGCCATTGCAACCGCCTTCGCGCTCGCCGTCACCTGGCCGTCGGCGGGCAACATCGGCGGTGGTGGCTTCATGGTCTATCACGGCGAAGATGGCCACGCGACCTCCTTCGATTTCCGCGAGAAAGCCCCGCTGGCCGCTACCGAAACCATGTATCTGGGCCTGGACGGCAAGGTCGTCAACAACTCCAACCACATCGGTATGCTCGCCATCGGCGTTCCCGGTACCGTGGCAGGTCTCTACAAGGCGCACGAGGAGCTGGGCAGTCTGCCGTGGGCTGATCTGGTGGCCCCGGCCGTTGCGCTCGCTCGTGACGGCATTCCCATCTCTTATGCGCTTTACAGTGGCTTTCAGCAAAATCAGTCGGCATGGGAGCAGCATCCCTCCTCGGCCGAGGTCTTCCTGAAGGCCGATGGCTCCGCGTATGAACTCGGAGATCTCTGGGTGCAACCGGATCTGGCCAAGACTCTGCAGCTCATTCAGGAGCAGGGGCGTGACGGTTTCTACAAAGGTGAGAATGCGAAACTGCTGGCCGACTTCATGCGCGCCAACGGCGGCGTCATCACCGAGGAAGATCTGGAACAATATGAAGCGGTCGAGCGCGAGCCGGTGCGCGGGACTTACCGTGGCTACGAAATCGTCAGCATGGCACCGCCGAGCTCCGGTGGTGTCACCATGATCGAGATGCTCAATATTCTCGAAGGTTATGACCTGGCAGCCGTCGGCCACAATTCCGCGCAGTATCTGCATTTGCTGACCGAAGCGATGCGCCGTGCTTATGCCGATCGTGCCGAACACCTTGGCGATCCCGATTTCAACGAGAGCATGCCGCTGGACGAGTTGCTCGACAAGGAATACGCCGCCCGTGTGCGTGCCACCATCGATCCGGACCGG
>JAUSMU010000149.1 GCA_030645995.1 Gammaproteobacteria bacterium
GTGGTCTTACCGTGAACCGAACACCTTCCGCTGGGAATACTCCATGCGTCAGGATTACGGCAAGGGCGTCGCCTATGCCGAAGTCGATGGCAAGGGCGTGGTCTACATCATCAGCCCGGCCTTCTTCCTGACAGCGCTCGACGCCGACACCGGCGCACCGCTGCCTGGCTTCGGTGCTCCAGTTCCTATCGACGGGTTTCCGCAGACCGGCGTGATCGATCTGCTGGCCCACATGGGCCACGATTACGATCCCTATTACGGCATCCCCAAGGAAGTCGGTTACGTCACATCTTCCTCGCCGCCCATCGTGGTCAACGGCGTGGTGGTGGTCGGTAACTCTGCTGAGCAGGGCTACAACCAGTCCCGCATCGAAAACATCCCCGGTGACATTCTGGCGTTTGACGCCAAGACTGGCGACTTCAAGTGGAAGTTCAATGTGATCCCGCGTCCTGGCGAATTTGGCCATGACACCTGGGAAAACGACGCCTGGCAGTACACCGGTGACGTCTCCCCTTGGGCGCCGCTGTCAGCCGATCCGGAGCTGGGGCTGGTCTATGTCCCGACCAACCCGCCCACAGTGGATTACTACGGCGGCTTCAGCCCCGGCGACAACCTCTTCGGAACCAGTCTGATTGCGCTTGATGTGGAGACAGGTGAACGGCGCTGGCATTTCCAGCTTGTCCACCATGACATATGGAACTACGACGTGCCGACCGCACCCGTACTGCTGGATGTGACGATCAATGGCGAGAGAATTCCTGCCGTTGCCCAGGCAACCAAGCAGTCCATTCTGTTTGCCTTCAACCGCGAGACCGGTGAGCCGCTGTGGCCGATCGAAGAGCGTCCGGTGCCTGAATCGCACGTGCCTGGTGAGTTTGCTTCCCCGACACAGCCTTTCCCGACCAAGCCGCTTCCGTATGACCTCAACGGTCTGACCGAAGATGATCTGATCGACTTCACGCCGGAGATGCGTGCGCAGGCGATTGCTGCTCTGGAAGATTGGCAGATTGGTCCGCTCTACAACCCACCGTTGCACCGTGACAATGATCTCGGCAAGCGCGGCGCGTTCTGGTGCCCGGGCGGCGGCGGCGGTTCCAACATCACCGGTCCGGCCGCAGGAGATCCCGAGACTGGCATCGTGTTCGTGACCTCGCAGAGCGCCTGCAGCGCGATTCAGTTGCTGCCGGGTGAAGAAGCAGATCTGCGCTACATGACTGATGCCGGCACGACGACCACCGGAGTGACTCCGGCGCGCTATGCCAACGGCCCTGGTGCGGGTGCTCCGCGTCATCCGACAGGTCTGCCGCTGTGGAAGCCGCCTTACAGCCGTATCACTGCAATCGACCTGAACACGGGCGAGCATCTGTGGATGATTCCGGTAGGTGAGACGCCTGATCGCATCAAGAACAATCCGGCCCTGGCTGGTATCGATGTGGGCAACACCGGCACTGGCGCCATGGCGCCGATGATGGTGACACCGTCCATGCTGGTCTATGCCGGCGAAGTGAGTGATGGGACGCCGCATCTGTTCGCAATCGAAAAGACTACCGGTCGTGAACTGGCGCGAGTGCCGGTGTCAGCCTCCAGCCGCTACGGCATGATGAGCTATGTACACAAGGGCGAGCAGTACATCGTTCTGCTGACTGGCAGCAAGTTGACAGCGATGTCATTGCACGGTCCGCGAGCCTCAGCGGCAGCACACTGAGTAGTGTCATGGAGTAGTGTAATGACCGAACGGTGACCCCGGTTTTTCCGGAGTTCCGGTCTGCAAAGAAACCCGGTAACCGCGAGGCTGCCGGGTTTTTTATTGCCTTACTTTTTGACACAGTCTGTTTATAGACTTGTTGTACTGCCAGCGCTATGCTCGGGCCTCGCCAGACAAGTCTGGTGCAAAAACCCTTTTCAACCGTGTCATTGCGGAGTGATAGATCAGCTCAACGAGGGAACAATAATGATAAAAAAACACGTTGGGTCGGGAGATTCCCGGCAACCGGCGAGCAATCGCTGGCGTTCATTGACCCGGTCCTTGCTGACGGCGCTGCCGCTGGGCCTCCTGATGGCTGTGACCAGCCCTGTTCAGGCACAGGATACTGTGGAATGGACACATCTGGGCGGAAATGCTGCTCACACCCGCTATACCCCCGCTACCAACATCACTCCCGACAACTTCAGCGAGCTGAAGGAAGCCTGGGTCTGGGATGGCGCCAGTTTTGCGGCGGCTTCCGGTCGCTCAACTCCGAGTTATGTGGATGGCAAGCTGTTTACCGTCGCCGGCCCGCGCCGCCATGTGATTGCGATGGACCCGGAGACCGGTGAGACGCTGTGGTCTTACCGTGAACCGAACACCTTCCGCTGGGAATACTCCATGCGTCAGGATTACGGCAAGGGTGTCGCCTATGCCGAAGTCGATGGCAAGGGCGTGGTCTACATCATCAGCCCGGCCTTCTTCCTGACAGCGCTCGACGCCGACACCGGCGCACCGCTGCCTGGCTTCGGTGCTCCAGTTCCTATCGAAGGGTTTCCGCAGACCGGCGTGATCGATCTGCTGGCCCACATGGGGCATGAGCATGACCCCTATTACGGCATCCCCAAGGAAGTGGGATTCGTGACGTCATCCTCGCCACCCATCGTGGTCAATGGCGTGGTGGTGGTCGGTAACTCAGCTGAGCAGGGCTACAATCAGTCCCGCATTGAAAATATCCCCGGCGACATTCTGGCGTTCGATGCCAAGACCGGTGATTTCAAGTGGAAGTTCAATGTGATTCCCCGTCCTGGCGAATTTGGTCACGAGACCTGGGAAAACGATGCCTGGCAGTACACCGGCGACGTGTCTCCCTGGGCGCCACTGTCAGCCGACCCGGAACTGGGTCTGGTTTATGTGGCCACCAATCCGCCCACAGTGGACTACTACGGCGGCTTCAGCCCTGGTGACAACCTTTTCGGAACCAGCCTGATTGCGCTGGATGTGAATACAGGTGAACGGCGCTGGCACTTCCAACTGGTCCATCACGATGTCTGGAACTATGACATCCCGAC
>JAUSMU010000154.1 GCA_030645995.1 Gammaproteobacteria bacterium
GGCACTCGGCAGAATTGGGTCATGGTTGTCTCGCTCGTTCTATGGATGTAGTGGCGATGATATGCGTAATCGCGACAAAGACAAACCGCACTGCAAAATCCGACGAGAAGTGGAAAGCGCCCCGCCATCCGGCTTGATTAAATGGGCCTTTGCGTTCACGATAGTGCCCGCTGTCGCCCCGCACGGGGCGGCGCACAGGCTGACCAGATCCTCATTTCAACACTGCGTTTGATGCCCGGACTGGCAAGGCTACAATCCAATAACAGGAGGTGTTCGAATGAAACACACAATCAAAACGTTGTCTGCGGGATTACTGGTTTCCATGGCGCTGGCAGGCACTGCCCAGGCCGCCGAATATGTACGCTATGAACAGAATGGCACAATTTCCTGGGGCGAACTGGTTGGCACGACCATTCACCAGCTGAGCGACGCCCCTTATCTGGACGGCACACACACCGGCCAGACAGTTGATCAGTCTGCCGTCAAGCTCAAAGCTCCCGTCGACCCGGAACTTGCCGTCATGACCGCGCTGAACTTCCGAAGCCACATCACTGGCGAGCCCGCAAAATACCCAGGCCTGTTCATAGTTCCTACCAGGTCCATTGTTGGCCCGGACGAACCGATGATCATCCCCATTGAAAGCAAGAACTACCACTACGAGGCAGAAGCCGTGATCGTGATCGGCAAGCACGCTGAGAACGTCTCCGTTGAAGACGCCCCGAACTACATCTTCGGTGTCACCGCCGGCAACGACGGCAGTGCCCGTGACTGGCAAGGTGCAGACCTGCAGTGGACACGCGCCAAGGGAGCCAGAACCTTCAACTCCGTTGGCCCGAAACTGGTCACCGGCATTGACCCGAACAACATCAAGATCGAAGGTCGTCTGAACGGTGAAGTGCGTCAAGGTGAGAACACCTCTGACATGCTGTACAACTTCGACTACATGGTCAGCTACATCTCCCACTACTTCACACTCGAACCGGGCGACATCATCTGGTCAGGCACCATGGGCACTACCCGTCCAATGGTTCCAGGTGACACCTTCGAAACCGAAGTGGAAGGCGTAGGTATCCTGCGCAATAAAGCCGTACTCGGTGAACCACAGCCCAACAACCCGGCGCTGAAAGGCCAGTAATTCTTCGGCAAAAAAAAAAGGAAAGAGGCGCTCCTGCCTCTTTCCTTTTTTCCCCCATCTCGTCGTTCCCCCTCCTGCTTTTCCTTTACTGAGCCGCGCTGCTTACCAGAGTGCTCTGATCGACATACTTCCAATACACCTGACCAAAGAACATCTCATCCCAGCTCTGCTGACCCCAAGGCACTTCGCGCGCCGGATCAGGATTCGCCTTGTTCTGCGTCGAGTTGTCGAAAGCGGCTGTCGCCACAATTTTTGTGCCAGCAGGCACAAACTTCGGCTCTTCCAGTTTGTAGTCGAGCTGCCAGTTGTAGTTGTAGTTGGCAATATTGATCAACTGCTCCACCGAACCATCAGGGTAATGAGCCGCGAAACGCATGTTCTTGCCACGGAAGTGCATGTGCGGGATAAAGCTCTGCAGATAGGCATCCTGCTCGATAACGATGCTCTGGGACTGCTCAAAATTCGGCGCGTACGGCGGGATGTTGGTCCAACTGTCCGGGAATATGCAGGCACATTCGCCGGATCTGCGCTCCTGCGGAACCTGGTCATCCGGATAGAACCAGATACCGATCTCGCTGGCATCAACGGTCGCCTTGCCAGTGGTGGTGTAGTGCAATTGCAGCCCAAGCATGGAGCCAGCCTTGAGCAGGCCTCCAGTATTGGGAGCCTCCATGTGCGGTTCGGCACCTGGAATGTATGGGGTGATAAATGCACCATGCGGATCAGTGGCACCTAGAAAGGCGCCTGCGGTCGGTCGCTCGCCGGGAGCAATCACGGCATTCAGAGTGTGGTGTAGAACAGTGCGGTCCCCCGCGATGTACTGGCTGGCGCGCACCCAACGGTCACGATCCAAGCCTTCGAAAGGCACCATGAGGGTGACGTATTCAAGTACGCCTGTCGCTGGAATCTCCTGTGGTGGCACCTTGACGATCAGGTCTGGTTCACCGAACGCCCACTGAGTCTCCGGCCAGGTCAGCGCGGCCAGTGGATCGGCATCACCGTCCTTGGGAGAACCGGCTTCCACCCAGCTGATCAGCGTCTGCTGTTCTTCCACGGAGAGGACATAATCGTTGGAGAACTTGCCGACATGCGGATCGATCTGACCGGGCGGCATACGCTTGGTCATCAGCACCTCACGAATCATCGGCGACCAGCCCTGCACCATGGCGTGGCTGTCCATCGCGAACGGGGCAACGCCACCGTCGCGATGACAGGTGGCACAATTTTCCGCGAAAATCGGGGCCACGTCGTTGACGTAGGAGATGCTCACGTTGTTCCTGTAAGTCACGTCGGCACCGGACATCGCCACCACGGCATTGCTGACCGGCTTGTCGGCGACGACCTCGTCAAGTGCCGCTTCCAGCGCCGACACCGGCCCACGGAACATCACTTCAAAGGTCTTGGGGTTGAACAGGAAGGCCTCGCCACTCTTGTCGATGCCCATGGCGCTCGAAATCACCTGCGCGTCGTCAATCAGTACCGGCAGCTGAACACCCAGATCGGCGACCGCTTGCTTGACCGAGGCGCGATCCTGCCCGAGGGGATTGATCATCATGAACTCGATGCCTTGCGCATCGAAACGGGATTGCAGCTGCGCGTAGTCGGCAGCAGCCTGCTCGGTCTGGTCACTGCCATTGACCTGCACCAGGAAGGCAATGGCCTTGTGGTCATCATACCAGCTGATGTGATGAAAAAAGCCATCCTGATCGAGCAGGGCAAAGTCCCCTACGCGCTCGGCGGCCTGCAGTGAACTGGTGGAAGCGGCGCAGAACAGCGCGGCGAAACCAATGGCAATCGTTGACCTGAACATAAACCCTCCGGGGGATCTGCGAATTCGAAGGCGATCCTAACACCGGCGCAAACGAATAACAGACAGGCGTCCGGACTATCCATCACCAGTTTGTCAAATTCAGAATTCAGCAAGAAATAGTCAGTCAGAAGGCATCATCAGGACGCTTGCGGGAGCAACATGCGCAAGGCTTCACGCAGGTTTTGCTTGAATTCATCCTCGGAGATGAACTCACAGAGATAGCCCTGCAGGTGGTGGTAGTAGAGGGCAAAGATGCTCGACACCGTGACGGCCACGGCGATGTCGGACGGCAGTTTATGATCATGGGCAGCGCGTTGCACCAGCGCCGCCAGTTTGCGATAGGTCTGTGACACGATGGCCTTGATATCGTCATGGCGCTGCGGTGTCACCGGAAACGACAACTCCTTGAGCACCGTTCTGGCCAGAATGGAGTTTTCCTTGTGGTACTCGATGTGACGGTCGAAGAAGGCCATGATCTGCTCGATGAAGGGCAGCCGTTCGGGAATGCTGTCGAAGGAAGTCTCGATCATCTGCAGCAGGTTTTCACGAAACACCAGCACCAGCAGATCTTCCTTGCTTTTGGCGTAGAGGTAGAGAGTACCGAGGCCGACATCAGCCGCCTCGGCAATCTCCTGAATAGTGGTCTCTGCAAAACCCTGGCGAACAAACAGCTGCCTCGCCTCAGCGATGATGCGCTGCAGCTTCATGCGTTTGTTGCGTTCACGCAGTCCTGGCATTCACGACTCCCTGGCGCGCAGGATCAGACCCCTGAGTAGAAGATATTGAGCTTGTTGCCATCCGGGTCACGGAAATAACC
>JAUSMU010000160.1 GCA_030645995.1 Gammaproteobacteria bacterium
ATGGTCGTCTGCTGCTGGCGGAGATCGGACAGAATCAGGTGGAAGAAATCAGCCCCATTCCGGCTGGTGGCAACCTCGGCTGGGGAACGTGGGAAGGCAGCTATCGTTACGTCGAGCGCCAGGTGGATTTGAATAACCCGCGCAGCGATGCGGCGCTGGTATGGCCCATCGCCGAGTACGACCACGCCGACCCGTTGCTTCAGCGTCAGGTGGCGTTGACAGGTCTGGCCGTCTATCGCGGCAACAGCATTCCCGCGTTGCAGGACAAGATCATCTTCGGCGACAACCCCAGTGGCGAGTTGTTCTATGTGGCGGCCGATGCCGACGGGGGAGGCTCTGCCGCCATTCGCCGCCTGCAGCTCAAGACGGCTGATGGCAACAAGACCTTCCTGCAGGTGATTCAGGAGACGAACAGTGCGGCTGGCGATGACGTCGCGCAGCGCGCAGATCTGCGCTTCGGGGCTGGGCCGAACGGCGAAATTTATCTGCTCAACAAACATGATGGCATCGTTCGCATGCTGGCGCCGGATTGATCGTCATGATGCCCTTGAGCCTGCATCTCAAAGGAGTCTCGAAAGCCTATCCCGGCGGAGTGCAGGCGCTGCAGGATATCAATCTGCAGATTGGCAGAGGCATGTTCGGATTGCTCGGTCCGAACGGTGCTGGCAAGTCCACGCTGATGCGCACGATCGCAACCCTGCAACAGCCGGACACCGGCTCCATCACCTTTGATGACATCGATGTGTTGCGCGACCAGACCGCCCTGCGGCGGGTGCTCGGCTATCTGCCGCAGGAGTTCGGCGCCTACCCGCGCACCTCGGCGCTGACGATGTTGAAACATCTTGCCGCGCTGAAGGGCATCCATGGCCCGCAGCAACAGACGGTGGTGGAAAGTCTGCTGCACAAGACCAACCTGTGGGAGGCCAGACACAAGAGCATCGACAAATTCTCCGGGGGCATGAAGCAGCGCTATGGCATCGCCCAGGCACTGCTGGGCAACCCTTCCCTGTTGATCGTGGACGAGCCCACCGCCGGGCTCGACCCCGCCGAGCGACGCCGCTTTCAGAATATTCTGGCCGAGGTGGGCGAGGAGACGGTGGTCATCCTCTCCACGCACATCGTCGATGACGTCAAGGAGCTCTGCTCGCAAGTCGGCATCATGGGCCGTGGCCGTATCCTCAAGGTGGGAGAGCCTCGGCTACTGATGGAGGAGCTGCGCGGCAAGCTCTGGACTGTACTTGTCGAGCGCAGCGAGGTCGCGGCGCTGCGTGCCAGCCATATTGTGTTGTCGACGCGCCTGAAGGCGGGCGCCACCGAGATTCGCGTGCTCTCGGAAACGCAGCCCGGCGGGATGCAGCCCGCCAGCCCGGAGCTGGAAGACGTCTATTTCAGCACCCTGATCGCGAATGATCTGCGTGACAACCTGGAGTAGCGCGGCATGAAAGAGTTTCTGGAGGTCATGCAGTTCGAGCTTCGCTACCAACTGCGATCTCCCTTCTTTCTGGGCGCACTGCTGATCTTCGCGCTGATTCATTTTTTCACGATCACCGGCACCGGCATTCATCTCGACATAAGTGCACTGGCCGCCATCAACAGCCCGCACGCGATACTCCAGACCGAGCTGATCCTCGCGATCTTCGGC
>JAUSMU010000163.1 GCA_030645995.1 Gammaproteobacteria bacterium
GAGGACATGGCAATGGCCGCTGTCGCTACAAGAATCTTCGAAAACATTTTCTTCATATACAACTCCAGAAAGTGACCAGCCATGAGCATGGCCGGAAATTGAAAACCGCAGGAACGAAGTCCCTGAGTTATTCTGCTTTAAAGGGCAGCCCAATGCCAGCCTGTACGCTCCGAACTCTCACTGAACATTAGCCAGGAGCGCCCGCTCGATACTGGCTGGCATCGATAAGCTTGAACATGATATAAGCCACCGATAGCCTGCGACGAGCCTTCAACCGAGGATCGCTGCTGACCAAAACAACAACAATGAGAGGTTGCAGCAGATGGTGAAGACTCGTCAGGACATACTCCCTTCAACACCGCTGGCGAAACCATTGATCGAATCACTGGCGAATGTCGAGGCATTTGAGAAGACCCCGCAGAGCACTCGATTCCCTCACACCAACACCTATGAGCTGTTGCAGGAAAGTGGCCGCATGTTCGCCACCGAACCGGCACTCGAATTTCTGCTCACTGGTCGGCGCGATGAATTGGCACAGACAGTCACTTTCGGCGAGCTGGCCCGCCAGATCACGAGCACCGCCAACCTGCTGCACTCACTCGGCCTGCAACCGTCTGAGGCGGTATCGATTCTGCTGCCCATAATGCCTCAGAGTCATCCTGCCATCTGGGGAAGCCAGGCGGCAGGCATCGCGAATCCGATCAACCCCATGCTCGAAGCAGAGCATATCGCCGAAATCGTCGATGCGGCTCAGGCCAGAGTCATTATCTGCCTGGGCCCCTCTGAATATTCGGACCTCTGGCAAAAAGTCCTGAAAATACTCCCCCGGGTCAACTCGGTGCATACATTGCTTGTCGTGCAGCAACCCGGTTTCACCAAAGCTATGCCTGACGATCTGCAAATCGCCGGACTGCGCATACTCGACTACAACAGTGCCATCGCAGAGCAACCAGCAGACCGCCTGGTCAGTCAACGACAGTTCTCGTCCGAGCAGATCGCCGCCTATTTCCACACCGGTGGCACCACCGCGCACCCCAAGATCGCCCAGCTGACCCACGGCAACATGGCATTCCTCGGGCAGCTGATGCGGGTCTATACGGCCCACCTGCCCCGCCACACCATTCTCTGCGGCCTGCCCCTGTTCCACATCTACGGGGTCATCATTCAGGGCATCGCGGCGTTCAGCATCGGCTATCGCGTCGTGCTCCTTACGCCCGCAGGATTCCGCAGCCAGGAGGGCATGAAGAACTTCTGGCACCACATCGCCCGCTTCAAAGTACGCGGCTTCTCGACAGTGCCCACGGTGCTGATGGCCTTGTCGCAGATTCCCGTGGGCGATGAAGACATCAGCTCGCTGACCAGCATCAACTCGGGGGCAGCACCCCTCTCACCAGCGTTCGAGCACAGCTTCGAGAAGCAATTCAACGTGGCCGTTGCCAATGGCTATGGAATGACGGAGACCACCGCGCTGATCTCCAGAGCGCCCTCGTGGCAACCACCAGGCAGTGTGGGCATGCGGCTACCTTATTCACAGATCCGGGTTGTGCATCTCGATCGCGGACAGGTTACGCGGGAATGTGAACTGGGAGAGAGCGGCGTCATTCTGGTAAAAGGACCACAAGTGTTCCATGGCTACAAGGACCCGCGTGACAACAGCGGTGCCTGGATTGAAGACGGCTGGTTCAATACCGGTGACCTTGGTTATCTGGATGGTGATGGCTATCTGTTCCTCTCCGGACGCGCGAAGGATCTGATCATCCGTGGGGGACACAACATCGACCCGGCCATCATCGAAGAGGCTCTGCATGCTCATCGTTGTGTCGCCAGTGCGGTCGCCGTCGGGCAACCCGACGCTTACGCAGGCGAGCTACCGGCGGCCTTTGTGGTTTTGCGAGCGGGCGCGAACTGCAGTGTGGAGGAATTACACGCGTACTGCGAAGAACACATCAAAGAACGCGCCGCGATACCGCGCCGCATCGAGATCATTCCAGCACTGCCGTTGACGGCGGTCGGCAAGATCTACAAGCCGGCACTGCGTCAGCGCATCTCGGAAACCACCATCAGGGAAGTGCTCGCGGAACAACAGATTGAAGCCACGGTCAGCAGCAGTCTCGACAAGCAACGCGGTCTGGTCATCAGCATTGCGGTAGCTGCAAGTACTCAACAGGCGGCCGCTGAACATCTATTGGAGCCCTACGCGCTGAACATAGATTTCGTGTGAGGCGCGCAGCACTGCTCTCAACACTCAGAGCGCTCCGGTCCTGATACTGAAACCCGCACTGGTCTCGCGCAGGATGCTGCGTTCATTGACGATACGGACCTTTTCACGGCTGGGCTGATAGATCTGATTCCCAGTGATGACGAGCTGCCTGGCGACCTCGAAGAGGCGCTCGGCCTGTTCGATGTCGCCAAGCCTTCTGTAAGTGGTGCCCAGTGCCAGATAGAAATCCGGCTCGGCATTCTTGCGCCGAATCGCATCGCGGAAGTGATCTCTGGCCTGCTCAAAATTCTGTTCTGCAAACGCCAGATTGCCCAGATTATAGTGATAGTAGGGGTTCTTGTTGTTGAAGCGTTCCATGGCCTTCGCGTAGCGCTCGGACGTCTCGATATCGCCCTGCTGAAGATAAAATTTCGTCAGGTTGTTGATCGCCGTGCCATTGGTCTGGTCCAGATCGAAGGCCATGCGGTAGGAATACTCGGCGAGCGATTTGTCATTGTTCTTGCTGAAGGCAGTCCCGATATTGCTCCACACCAGGGACAGCGTGGGATCGACCCACAGTGAGTTCCGCAGATAGCCCAGAGCCCGATCAACATCTCCTGCAATCAGACTCTCGACACCCAGATTATTGAAATACAGCGCTCGCGAATGCAGATCACTCACAGTGTTCGCCGTGAGTTGCTGGAGCGTGATCTCCGGCGTGAAATCGACCACATAGGTGGTGCCACCTCCGAAGCGCCCGATCGCGTTGATGTGCTGGCTGAGCACGAGCAACTCCCCACGTCGATCCCAGCGCGGCCTGACCTTTACCGTCTGAAACCCGGCATCCACTCCAAGGTAGCGCGCCATGGCGATGTAGAGACTGACAACCGAGAGGCAATTGCCCTGACGATCCTGAAAGGTCTCTATTGCTGTGCGCGTCAGCAGATCGTCGTATTGGAGATTGAGATGATCAGGGCCGAACAGCAATTCCTGGAGGCGCTGCACAATCTCCGGACCACTGCTGCGATTGGTGACCTCTCGGTCAAGGAAATCAACAATCTCCTGATTGAGTGCCAGCGTGTCGATCTCCGGAAACGCATCGGCCGTCTGCGGCAGAATCTGTGACTCCAACGCTCTGTCGCGGGAAAATCCCAGATCCAGAGGAATCATGACGCAGCCGGGGACAATGATGCTGAGCATCATCAGCATCAACCAGCGCAATGCCGCAGTAGTCCACACCATGATTCTGTCACAACCGGGACGGCGTTGACCGCCCCGCCTTATCTACCTTCATGAATTCATAACGCCCGTGCGAAAAATCCAGCTCGCCGTTCAGTGCCGCGCGAAAAAGCGCAACCCAGGCAGCATGACGCGCAGCGTTGGCGGTACTGCTGCCGAGCCCTTCGAAATCGGTGCGTCCTTCCAGCCGAAAGCCGTCTGGCCCCCAGATGTCCACACGCTCCACCGCCTGCGTTGCCGATTCATAACGGTAGACCACCGCTGCCTGGGTGCGCGCTATCCGCATGCTGTCCGCCTGCAGAAAACGCACTTCATACTCCGTCGCAAATTCTGTATACGCATCCCGTACAAAAAAGTTCACTGCGGTGTCGATGATCACACTCTTGCGGACTTCGAGACGCTGCACATACTTGAAGGGCTCAGTGTCTATCCTGATCAATTCAACACCCACGTCGGTATCTTCCAAAGCCGACGAAATCCTTACCCGGCTTCTTTCGTCGATATCGACAACGGCATCGGAACCGATGGACTCCGAGCGCACGGCAAAATCGAAGCCCGCCTTCCAAGTCGCCACATCCTCGACAGGTAGGCCGAAACGCTTGCCACCGACATCCTGCAACCACAGGCGATCGCTCTCGAAAACAAGCTGAACATACTCATTCTCAAAGACCGCATCCTCACCGAATGCTATTCCACCGGGCACAATTATTTCGGGAATGGTCGACGCTTCAAACTCATCTCCCAGTCCCTCTTTGAGGAACACCTCGGGCTCACGTGAGGACAGTCTGCGAGCGTCCCGGCTCTCTGGATTGAGCACGGAAGCACTGCCCCGCCGCAACTGTTCCCCCAACAGCTGAAACTCGGTGACCGCACCGGCATAATCGCGGGCAGCCTCGGTATCGACGACGAAGCGCTGCCCGGCAGTGGCATACAACCGCCCGGCCTGCTCGACTTGCTGCGGTCGAATGCCGACAGCCCGGCCATTCGACAATGCGGTCCGCAACGACTCGATCAGCTGAGCATCCTCGACATGCCAGCTGATGAAGACTCGCTCCTGTGCCGAGGCGTCAAGCCAGACATCATGGAACTGTGCGAAATCAGGGGATTCCTCCAAAACAGGCGCCGCAACGCTGCCGGGCAACCAGGCAAGTGCGCCAATCTCCCCACGAGTAAACGCAGCCTCCCATTCCAGTAATTCCGGAGTCAGGGGCAATCGCAACGGGGGCAAATCTGCCAGCGCACCCAGACGGGGACGACGCGGCTCGGTGTTGGCCACTTTCGGAACGTTCAGGTTATAAGCGACATCGAAACCGGCGTCATGCAACGCCGTGCTCACGCTCTCCAGCAAGGGGTTAACAGGGCTGTCCGCATCGAGCACGTCAGCCCGGGAAAACCCGGTCGCCAGAAGCAGGCCGAGCGATATCAGCAACCACATACGGCGCATGTCGGTGCCTCCTGGGAATAACCATATGGTTGATGGGAATCATGGTGTCGTCGACGCGCAGGGATCGAAAATCAGTCCCTGCTCGGCGCTGCTCAGTTTGGTGCTCAGGGCAGTCACCCATTCAGGGACTCCCCAGAAATGCATCGGCCGGGCCAGCCTCACGATATATCCACGTGCCGCATCGAAGCGGCCTGCCGCGATCGCGTAGTCTATCGCCTGTTCCATGACATAGGTGTCGGCGGCCAGCCGCGCGAAGGCCTTGCGCTGATAGACCTCACCCTCCTGCCAGCTCTGTCCTGGCAACAGAAACAGCCGCGCGTAAGAAAGATTGACCTCCGCAGAATCCGGCTGTCGACTCAGCACAGTTGTGAAGGCATTACGCATGGCATCCTCCATCTCCCGCCGTTCTGCCTCCGTATAGCCGCGCTCGCAGTTGCCGAGTTCGGTGTCCAGATACTGTCCATAGTCGAGCAGCAACTGCGGATCACTCTCCTGCGTGGTCAGTGCCCGCACATACAGGGCGCGCAGATCCGTTGCCACGGTGTCGGGATCAGATGCGGAGCTATCGAAAGCCTGCATGCGAATGGCGTCGGCAAGTCCGGAATAGGCCCGGCCAATGGACGTCTGCGCTTGCGTCAACGAGCCAAACAGCGATTGTGACTGCCCCAACCGACCCGCGTACAGCGCCAGCTCTCCGAAGGCCAGAGTCAGCGCCTCCGCATTGACTTCTTCCGCGTCGAGTTCATCAAGAGGACTGAGCGCAACCACTGTACGCTCCGGATCGCCTGCTTCCAGCACTGCCTGCAGATAGCGCAAATACTCTCCAGCAAGTCGATTGGGAGACGCATCGAAGGCCTGATCGAAAGCGAAGCGTTCCGTGCGCCCCTGTTGCAAGAGGGCCACATAATTGCGCAATTGCTCGCGACGATCGGCGAAGCCTTCCACCTCATGGGCATGCAGCAGAAACTGCATGAACAGCCCCGCCTTGTAATTGGCGATCTGGATGACTCTGGGCGAGGAAAGCGCGCTGTCGTCATAGAGCAGAGCCTCCAGCCCCAGCATGTCATTGAAGGTAATGGCGCGGTCCATATCTTCAGTAGACAACTCACGCAATTCGGCCACATCAGACTGTACGCTCAGACGACTGAGATAGTGCGCCATGCCCTCTTCGTACCAGCGCGGCATGCCAATCGGCTGGTTGTTGAGCAGATAATGGGCCATGTGATGCTGAGCCAGATCCATGGCGGCATCGGACTCGGTCATTGCCAGATAGGCGGCGCGCGGAGAGGAGGTGTAATAGGCGTTCTCTGGTCCATCGGTGAAGACACGCAGCGCCTGCTCGGTCTCGAACACATAGACATTAGTGGTGAGCGGATCATGTGCTGCAGCGGCTTGCAGCCCCAGCAGAGTAATGGCGGCCTCGCGCCACTGTTCCAGATCCCGGGCAATGCGCTCGGACTCCCCCCTGGATAGCTGGCTGATGACGTGGAAGTTGCCGGTGCTGACTTCGAACCAGCGTTCCTGCAAAAGTGCCTGCGCGGCAAGAGATT
>JAUSMU010000166.1 GCA_030645995.1 Gammaproteobacteria bacterium
CTGGTCGCTCACACTGAAGTCCGCCTTCTGGATACCCGCAAGACTCTGCCGGGGCTGCGCACAGCCCAGAAATACGCAGTAGCGATCGGCGGCTGCCACAACCACCGCATGGGACTCTACGACGCTTTTCTCATCAAGGAGAACCACATCAATGCCTGCGGCTCAATCACGGCCGCCGTCGGACGTGCCCGAGCGCTGCATCCAGACAAACCTGTTGAAGTCGAAGTGGAGACGCTGACGCAGTTGCAAGAGGCGCTGACCACCGACGCTCAGACCATCATGCTGGACAATTTTGAATTGAATGCCATGCGCGAAGCAGTCATGATCGCAGGCGGTCGAGTCCACCTGGAAGCCTCCGGCGGCATCAATCAAAATACCTTGGTGGCGATTGCGGAGACTGGAGTGGATTACATTTCCATCGGTGCACTGACGAAGGATTGCAAGGCAATTGACCTGTCGATGCTGTTTGAATGAGAGCTCGGCAACGGCGGCATACTCAAACCGCAAGAGACCAGGAGGCAGGATGAGAACCTCTGTTTACAAAGGCGAAAAGCAAGCCGCCCGCCACTCCACCGAACGCTGGCAGTGGCTTGTTCTCCTGCTGCTCTCAATGATGAGCAGCTTGACCTTCGCTCACCCCGGGCAGCTTGATGAAAACGGTGGGCACTATGATGGCCAGTCCTACCACTGCCATATGCCTGGCTGTGAGGAGCCAGACTCCTTCATGCGCACCGGACCCGACAGTTTTTTCTTCGACCCGAAGAGCCGCGACAAATTCTTCAACAGCGTGGACTGGGACTACGATCTCGATTTTGACGGCGACTGCCAGGTGACCCGTCACGAAATTCTTGTGGTGACCAGTCGCAGTGAGGTGCGCTTCACGAATCCGCGCAACTGCGAGGTGCGAACCGGGGAATGGTTCGATGAATACACTGGCGAGACCTTCACCGTCGCTGCGCAAATTGACCTGGATCACGTCATCCCGCTGCGCTACGCCCACAATCAGGGTGGCGACGCCTGGCCTCCGGAAAAGAAAATCGCGTTCGCGAATGACCCCGCCAACCTCGTTCTTACGGAACGAAGTGAATTACGCAAAAAGGGTGATCGTGGCCCCAGTCGCTACCTGCCCAGAGAAGAATACCGTTGCGACTACGCTCGTCAGTGGCTGGCGATTGCAGAGAAATATGAATTGAGACTGGCGAATCAGGATCGCAATCGCATCACCGTACTACTGCGCGATTGCGGGGTTGACTGAAAAAGGCAGGAGGCAATCAGGCCGGGCTCACAGGACCCCGGCCTGACCGGAATTACGGGGCTACTTCCAGAGGGATGTCATCCATCATGCCGCTGCCGTATTCCAGACGGGTCTCACCAGAGGGGAAACCAACGATCTCAAGAACGTAGGCAAAAGCGTCTTCATATTCGGTGTCCAGCAGGGCGCCCGGCTTGTCGGCAGGCATTGCACTCATCACTTGCTCGAACAGATATGTCAGGGGTTGACCGCGCCAGGTCTGCAGAACCGTCTTGTAGAAGTCCGCGTTGTGGCAGCTTGAACAGTTCTGGGTGAAGATCGCCTTGCCAGATTCAGCCTGCTCCTTTGTATACACGCCTGCGCCAAGGGAGGTCGGTGCAGCGCCAGCATCGGCACAAGCAGCACTGGCCAGCACTACTGTCATCATTGTCGCGATCGAGAGCCTTACATTTTTCATATTCGATTACTCCGGCACATGCAGTGCAACTGATTCACTTTCTGACGGTTCCCATACTATCAGCTGTGGCTTAACGAAACCTGAACACCGCAAACACGACGCCTGATCTGCCCCGGAACCCCCGAACTACAGCCCTGTCCGCTATGCCACCCGTCTGCGTAAAAGCGCGCTAACATAAACCACCTATGGGCATTAATCAAGCCGCCACGCCCCAGGGAAGCGGGGCTGAATCAAGTCGCCTGCACGGCAGGCTCATACAGTACCGGTCTTGTAGGGGGCGCTGACACTGCCGAGTAAATGGCCCGCAACGTCGAACACCAGCACGATATTGCGATACCGTGAGGTCAGCGCGAGATAGTAGTTATCATCGAGTTCGGTTCCAGTGCGATCCAGCAGCCGCTCCAGCTCAGCCTTCATGTCAGCGTTGGCTGCAATGATCTCGCCAATATTCAACGTGGACCTGACGACGGCCGAAAAATTGTCTGACAGCGGGCGATAAAGCCAGGTTTGTTCGTGCGGAGGGATGCGATCCTCGTTGACAGCGCGGGCAAATCGCTCGTACTCCTCGCCTTCTTCCGGACGGTCGGCATAAACCAGCACAGGTTGCTCCTCGCCAAATGCATCAAGCAACTCAAGATCCAGCCCCTGACTCGTTATGGCCAAAGCCGGCACCGTGTAAAAGCTGCTGTCGAGGAATACGACTGCCACAGGGCGCTGCTCATAGACTGCCTTTATCCCCCATCCCAGGGCACTGAGCTGTACAAGCACGACCAGACCAATATCGAGCACCAATTCCCGGCGCGACTTGCCTTTATTGACGAGGATAAAGGTCAACAGCGGACCCAGCACTAGATCCACGGCAGCGACCAGCCGCAGGCCCTGCCAGCCGCCAGATGCGGAAAAATACGGGCTGGGGTACCAAGAGAAAAGCAGGACTCCGACCAGTACCAGAAAGATAAAGAGACTGGCTGCAAAATGAAAGGCGGTAGCCGCGAAGCGATTGGTCATGAAGGGATGGTCCGAAGAAATGCTGAACTGCTGTTGCCACTCAGACTGCTCAGCACAGCCCCACATCGACACAGGTGCCGCCTTCTGTCCACTGCACCGGCGGCACCAGAGACGGCGTAAGCGTGTACGTATGGCTGTCCACCTCAGCAGTACCGGTGGCGATGATGACGCCCTCATCAACTTCGGCTGAGGCCAGCCAGCCACTGGCACCCAGGGTCGGGGGAATTCCATTGGTGCCGGAGTCAGCTCCGGCGAGTGCTGTAATGCGCCCACTTTGAATCGCGAGTCCGAGAGCGGTTTTAAAGGGGGTAGTTGCCAGGATTACTTCACTAAAGCGCGCTCGCTGCGTGTAGGTCTGGTAGGCAGGCATGGCAACGGAGGCCAGAACGCCAATTATTGCCACGACGATCATGAGCTCGATCAGTGTAAATCCTGAATGTCGGCGAGTGGCATACATAGTCGAAGTCTCCTGACCTGAATTGCGAGGTTGGTGCTGATTGCAGGACAGATGGCGAAGCAGGATTTTGAAAAGCGGTCTGATATTGCGTTTGCTCCATCAGACCGCTCTAGGCTATTAGCAGACGCCCGCAGCCAGACAGGTACCAGTGGTGGTCCACTGGATAGGAGCGGCAACACCGCCAGGAGTCAGGATGTACGTATAGGCAGTGCCGCCGAAAGAGGCTGCAAGACCAGTCGCAGTAATAACGCCATCAGTCACGGTGACGGAAGATACGTCGCCGGTAGCGCCAGCGGCTGCAGGAATACCGTTGGTCCCAGCATCGGCATCAGCAAGTGCGGTAAGACGGCCGGTTTGCGCAGCCACTTCAAACGCACTCTTGTAAGGAGTAGTAGCCAGCACAACTTCAGAGAAAGCTGCACGCTGAGTGTAAGTCTGATAAGCAGGCAGGGCCACGGCGGCCAGGATGCCGATGATCGCAACGACGATCATCAATTCGATCAGGGTGAAGCCTTGTTGTTTCTGTGCTGTCATCTTCATTGGTGTTCTCCTTGGGTTTGCAAAAGGTTTGGACCGGCTGGTCCGACACATTCCCGCCTTGTTCTCAAACGGTTACTGCCGAATACTTCACATCCTGTGCCAACTTTCATAAGTTCGTTCAATTTAAACTCAACATATTGAAAAATATAAACTTAAAAATGCACAGAGAAATTTCATCAAAAATGGACTGATAAGCCCGTCACAAATCGACACACCCGCAAACTGACACTTTTTGTCAGTTACTGCCACAACGAGTCGCTTGTCGACCAATTTTCGCTGCAAGCTGTATGCAAAGTACCTGCAAGACAGACCGCCAATCAAAGCCTGCGCCTGTCTTATGCCAAACCCCGGTGATAATCTATACTCCAGTCATATCCCGGTCCGTACACGACCTTCCACCGATAGGCCCTCCACAGGGTCCAGCGACACCAACGACCTATGTCCATTACCCTCAGTGGCCTTGCAAAGCGACTCGTGACCGACGGACTGTTGACTCAGTCACAGGCTGAAGAGGCACTGCGACTGGCGCGCAATGACAAGATCCCCTTCGTCACTCATCTGGTAAAGCACAACATTGCCGACTCCGGGCGCATCGCGATGGCCGCGTCCGAGGAGTTCGGTGCACCACTGCTGGATCTGTCGGCCTTCGATCTGCGGCAGTGCCCAAGAGATCTGGTCGATCCGAAACTACTGCGCAAGCACCGCGTGCTCCCGCTGTTCCGCCGCGCCAACCGCCTCTTCCTGGCTGCCTCCGACCCGACCAATATCAGCGCGTTCGACGAGCTGAAATTCCACACCGGCTTGAGCACCGACGTCATTATCGTCGACGAGAACAAGCTCTCGCCCGCCATCGATCTGGTGATCGAGCAGATGGAAGGAAGCGATGCCTTGCTCGGCCTG
>JAUSMU010000170.1 GCA_030645995.1 Gammaproteobacteria bacterium
TGAAAACCCGCGTGGATCACAGGCCCAGATCGCTGAGGCCCGGATAGTCATCGGGGCGCCGCCCCAAGGGCCAGAAAAACTTGCGTGCGGAAGCCTCGATGGGAAGATCGTTGATGCTGGCGAAGCGGCGCAGCATGAAGCCTTGTTCGTTGAACTCCCAGTTCTCGTTGCCATAGGAGCGGAACCATTGCCCGGAGTCGTCACGCCATTCATAGGCAAAGCGCACTGCGATGCGATTGTCGGCGCAGGCCCATAATTCCTTGATCAGCCGGTAGTCCAGTTCCCTGGCCCATTTTCGTGTCAAGAACTCGTGCACCTCGTCGCGCCCGACCGGAAACTCGGCGCGGTTACGCCAGCGTGTGTCCGGGGTATAGACCTGCACCACGCGATCAGGATCGCGCGAATTCCAGGCATCTTCGGCCATGCGGACTTTCTGTCGGCCGGTCTCTTCGGTGAAGGGCGGGACGGGGGGCTTGGTTTCCATGGATCACCTCGAATTTATTCAAAACTCTCGTATTGCATTCGTCCATCCGGAATCGCAAGCTCGCGCGCAGCCGCGATGGCGGCTTCAAGCAAGCCGCCGGGGCCGCAGACGTAGAACAGCGCATCAGCGGGAGCAGAGCGCATGATCGAATGAAGATCAATGCGGGTGCCGCCCGGGGAGCGCGTGAAATACAGGTGCAGCTGCCCGGGATACTCGATGGTCAGTTGCTCCCGATAGGCCATGTCGGCAGCAGTCCTGCCGCTGTAGTGCAGTTCAAAGGGGATGTCACGTGCCTTGAGCTCCTGAGCCATGGCCCTGATCGGCGTGATACCTATGCCTCCGGCTATCAGCACGGCAGGGCGTTCGTCATCATGGAGGGGGAACTGATTGGTCGGCTGATCGAGTGCGAGTCGGGTTCCGATCTGCCACGTGGCATGGATGGCAGCCGACCCACCGCGTCCCGCCTCCTCGTGCAGTACGGCAATCTCATACGTGTCGCGCCGGTGCGGATGCGCGGCCAGCGAATACTGTCGGGTGACCACAGAGCCCTGCGGCAGTTGCACCGGTACGGCGAGATGCGCGCCCGCCATGACGATAGGCAAGTCGCTCCAGTCGGGCGCTCGCAGTTCGTAGGCTCGGATGCGTGGTGTCATCTGGCGCATACCGGTCACGACAAGCTTCAGCATGCCGCTGCCGATTTCATCCAAATCCGTGCTGGTTGATTCGCGTTTTGCGGCCTCGCGCTCAGTGAATCGTGGCGTGATGTATTTCGGGCAATTCCAGTCGAAGGCCTCCACCGTGATGATGACCCCACGCTCGACGCGTGCCCGATAGCCGGGCGACTCGAGCCTTGCTACCAGAGCTGGCTCCGCGTCCTCGTCAATCAGTCGCGCCCGCCCCCAGATCTTGAGTCGGCGCTGCCCCGGATAGTCCATCAGGAACAGGCTGACCCGGTCATCTCCGTCAAGGTTGCCCACCGAGATGTACTGGCGGTTGCCGGAGAAGTCGGCATAACCGATCGTGTGCGGCCCCAGTATCTTCAGGAAGCCAGTCGGCCCGCCGCGATGCTGCACGTAGGGCCAGCCGTTCTCGCCCACGGTGCCTTGGTAAAAGCTGTCCCGCGCGCCGATGAATTCGATTTCGTAGGGGCTGAGTTCAACCACTTCGGCAGCGCCCAGTTCGGCTGTGCGGTAGGCGTCGCGACTGCCCATTCGTGTCTGTGCGGCTTGAACTCTCGGGGTGAAGGCAATCCTGGCAAAGGCGCGGGCCATGATGAATTTCCTTTCAGCCGGTGGCCTCGCCACCGGCATCGGTAGGTGGGGTCAGGCGGCGAGCTTCAATTCGACTTTCGGGAAGTCGATATCGATGCGTCCGGCTTTGCCCAGCAAGTTAGTCAGGATGTTCATGCCAACGTGAGTGATGACCTCAACGATGTCGGATTCGCTATAGCCCGCATTGCGCATTTCCAGTAGTTCGTCAGTGGTGACATCTCCCATGTGAGCGACCAGTGAACGGGCAAAGCGGACTGCGACGGCCGCCTTTCTATCCTGGCTGGTACCGGAGCGGTTGGCTTCGATCTCGGCGCTGTCCAGGCCAGCCTTGCGGCCAATTGCCGTGTGCGCCGAAAGGCAATACTGGCAACTGTTTTGCTGAGCCAGCACAAGGGCGATGCGTTCGCGGGTCTGCGGGTCGAGCGAACCGTCGCCGGCGATGCCATGCAGTCCCAGGAAGGCCTTGAGGGCAGCTGGAGAGTTGGCAAAGACCTTGAGGAAGTTGGGCACCATGCCGAGCTGGGCATGGATGGCGCCATAAAGGGCTTTCTGTTCCGGATTGGCCGATTCGGTGGTAACGATGTTGATGCGTGCCATGCTGATTCTCCTGTTTGGGATTGGTTGTGACGACGTGTTGTCGACGGTTGCCACTGTGCCAAATTCCATTAGGAAGAAGAATGGTCATATAATGGAACACATACTTCCATTTTTCGGAATAAATTGTGGATCGATTTCATCTCATGACTGTTTTCGTCGCCGTGGCCGAAGAGGAAAGCTTCGCAGCGGCGGCGCGGCGGCTGCGCATGTCGCCACCGGCTGTGACCCGAGCCATTGCCTTTCTTGAGGAACGGCTAGGGGTGCGGCTGCTCACGCGCACCACGCGTCTGGTGCGGACCACCGATGCGGGTTCCCGCTACCTTGAGGACGCACGGCGAATCCTCCTTGAGGTGGAGGAGGCCGACGAGGCGGCGGTCGGCATCAATGCCACGCCGCGCGGACATCTTGCGGTGACGGCTCCAGTGCTGTTCGGGAAGATCTATGTGATGCCCATCATCACCGCCTACCAGACGACCTTCACGGAAACCACGGTGTCGGCGCTGTTCGTTGATCGTGTGGCTAACCTGGTCGATGAGGGGCTCGATGTCGGCATCCGCATCGGCTCATTGCCCGATTCGTCGCTGCGCGCCATTCGCGTCGGGCAGGTGCGTCGCGTCGTCTGTGCAGCACCCGCCTACCTGGAAAAGCATGGCATCCCCAAAACCCCTGGAGATCTTGCGCAGCATCCGACTATTGCCGCCACGTCGGTGTCTGCCGGTTCGGAATGGACGTTCGCCGAGGGAAAAGAAAAGATCGGCGTGCGGATAAGTCCGCGCATTCTGGTGAATACCAATGACGGCGCGCTCGAAGCCGCCAGGAGCGGGTTTGGCCTGACGCGGCTGATCTCCTATCAGGTGGCGAACGAACTGGCGGCAGGCACGCTCATGACGGTGCTGACGGACTTTGAAGAAGCTTCACTGCCAGTTCATGTGATTCATCGCGAAGGCCGCAACGGTTCTGCCAAGGTCAGGAGCTTCGTCGATCTGGCCGTGGAACGGCTGAGGGCTGATAAGGCATTGCAGTGAAGTTGTGTTCTCGTAGCCGTCAGGGTGCTTGAAAACGTCATTGGTCAATGTCAGCATCCCGGCGCATGATCCAAAATCGAACCCTGCCCCGTTATAGTAGACAAGGCAAATAATATGCCGCGTATTCCCGTCGCGCCGAAATCCATTCAGAAGGGAATTCCTCTGAAGCACCTGCTTGGGACAGAGGCGATTGAATGCTTGGCGCACAATATTTTGCTTGTGTATCCACAGTTTGATGAAGCGTTGTTTCGTCGTGTAGCGCTGGAAGGGCTGGAACCGATTGGTATTCTGGAGCGAGGTCAGCAATTGGCGCGGGCCCTTCGTCAGTGTCTGCCTGATAAATACGAGGCGGCCATAGAGATACTCTTGGCTTCACTGACGCCGCCCCTGACCAAAACAGATGATCTCGGACTTGCGGTATTTTTCTATTTGCCACACGTTTGCTTTGTCGCTGAGTATGGACTTGATCCAAGAGGAAATGGGGGGCACGATCCGTTTGAGATTTCCATGCTGGCGCAATATGAACTCACCAAGCGCTTTAGTGCAGAGTTTTCCATACGACCATTCCTGATCCAGCAACAAGAGCGCACTCTTTCGCGACTGCTTGAATGGACCTCCGATCCAGACCCTCATGTTCGGCGCCTTTGCTCGGAAGGTGCGCGCCCGCGTTTGCCTTGGGCCATGCGGATTCCAGCCTTCATCGTGAATCCAGACCCCGTGTTGCCAATCCTTGAATCTCTGAGGAACGATCAATGCCTCTATGTGCGCCGCAGTGTTGCAAATCACCTTGGCGATATTGCGAAAGACCACCCTGGAGTGGTCCTTGCGACATGTGAGCGCTGGCTAGCGGAGGCATCTACCGAGATGAAGTGGCTTATCCGCCATGCGCTTCGGTATCCTGCCAAAAAGGGGGACGCGGCCGCGCTCCAACTCAGAGCAGCCGCCAAATGAATTCTTTCAAAGGTGAAATCGAATTGACTCGTTATCTTGCGAATCTGACCACTGGAAAAATGGTTCTTTGGTGCTATCTCATTTGGTACCTGGTCACCGTATATTTCTATTTTGATCCGGCCATTTCCGTTTGGCTAAATTCAATGGGCCTCAGTGTCATCATTGGGGTGGGTCTCAATCTCAGTGTATCCA
>JAUSMU010000171.1 GCA_030645995.1 Gammaproteobacteria bacterium
GTGGTCGCCGGAGCGTCTGGCGTTGCAGCAGATGATCGATTATTCGCAGCAGTTCGTGAACGGCAAAGTGCGTCTGAAGTTGTACAAGGGCAATGTGATTCTGGCGGGGCGTGAGTCGGCGGATTCGTTGTTCGATATGAAGATCGCAACCTTCGAAGATGATGCCGGTGCTTATAATCAGGCAGACGCTGGTGGATTTATCAAGTTGAATGCTTTGCGTATGAGAATTGCTGCCAACAAAGGGCGCACGTTTAGTTGATTGTTTTTGTGCTCCGTATGCCGAACTGTGCTGCGGGGAGTGCTGCTGACGGACACGCCGTGAACCCATCCAAGGGGGCTCGGCTGCCGCCATCCCAGGCGGCAGACGGTCCGTCAGCAGCACTCCCCGCACCACAGCTCTACCTCCTGCAGTACGTTCGAAAACCACACGCGCTTCAAGCACATCGAAGCTGCAACTAATGCAGCTTCCCTCACGTCCAATATGTGGCCCACACCCATCGTTGCGAATTAGCAGAGACCTGTCGGAGTGGGTTGGTGGTACGGGTGGCGGTGACCGTTGAGCGCCATGGCAGAAAAATGCTCCTGCATTTTCTGCACTCCCGCCATCCATGGCGGTCGGATAGTGCGATCGAGCCCTACAGGGAAGTATTCACGGGCGTGTCACTGCCATTCCTACCCGCAACCCGCTCAGCCCGCAACCCGCTCAGCCCACTAAATCCACTTATCGCTCGTCCGTTTTTTCAGAGACTGGTTGTTCAGCCTTCTACGGGGGTGCGGCGATAGCAGCCGGGGACGATAACTTTGGATTCGTCGTATAGCCCACTGTTGCCGCGATAGGCTTCCCAGGCCTGTTGCAGTGCCGTGATGTTTTGCAGAGTGGCTTCTCGGATAGAGTCGTCCAGGTAGTCGAAAGGACACAGATGCGTGGGCGTGACACCACCACGCAGAATGCCAATTTCCACGAGACCCATCCCCGCATAATTGTGTGCGTCGTAGCCACTGACTTCAGCCACGATATCGCCAGCCAGCACGCGGTCACCCACCCGGACAATGACATTGATCACGTGTTCCAATTCGAAGATCAGGTCGCTGCCTTCGCCCTGGAGCATCACGCTGTAGTCATTACTGTAGAGCTTGGTCACGCTGATCACTTCGCCATCGATCAAGGCATGGACCTTGGTGCCCATGGGCAGAATGAAGGTAGGCTGCGGATTGACCTTCTCTGAGCCGACGGAGTTGGCTGGAACGATAAATCCGAAATTGAAGAACAGCAGGTCGAAGCTCATGTTGTCGCGTGTGAAGACGAAGTCGCCGGCCCGGTTGGTGGCGGGGTCGTAGGATGCCAGATTGACGCCCAGATGCTTGATTTTGACGGCGCTGGCAACCACTGGTGAATTGGGTTCTGGTGTGCCGGGTGTCGTCCCGCCAGAGCCACCACTCCCGGTGTTGTTGAGTGCAAGGGGGAACTCGCCACTGGCGGAGAAGGGCAGTGAGACTGCAGGGATCTGTGTGGCTCCAGTGCTTATCTGCGCGGTGCCGTTCATAGTGAAAGGAAAGCGTGACACATCCTGCAAAGGGACGCTGATGCTGATATCGCCGCCCAGGCTCTGCCCGCTGTTATTCGAGACCCAGGCGCCCTTGAACGCCAGCTCGGTGTCGCTCACGGAAAACAGGGCGCCGCTGAAACTGCCGCCAATGACGACTGGTACAGTCATCGAGCCGCCTGCAGGCACAATGGTCAGGGGGCTGGCCTGCAATGTGGTGAATGTACCAGAGGCAAGTCCCGTGAAACGGGAGCTGCCAGAGGCGTCGGTAAAGGTCGTTGCCTGCCAGTCGCCCGCGAATTTCATTTCCAGTGCCAGTGTTTGATTGGACTGCAGTGCGGGAAGGTTCACGGGCAATTGAAAGTTCTGCTGCCGATCGAGTATTCCACTGAAGACCCTATCTGCAGGCAGATCGGCATTGGGGTAGATGGCAGAGGGCTCGATGACAAGGTTCAGGTTCAGATTGTACGCACGCTCGCCGCTGGCAGACGGGGCGTTGCCACTGATGGCAGCTCTCCAGCTCAAGCCGCCAATGTTGCTGAATTGTAACGGGATATCGGGCACCTGCCCGGGCGTGTCCGAATAAAGGCCCGTGAAGGCTTGCGTCGCTGCATCGAATTGTGCCGTGAATTCTATGGCCAGACCGAGGGCGCCAGTATTGGCGGCAACGCCTTCCAGCGTGGCGGTAATGACACCGTTGTTGTCGTTGGCCAGTATGCGTGCATGCACCGCGCTGATGGGGGCAGCCAGTACTCCGTCACTGTTCTGCACTGTCCCCGTAAGGCTGCCGTGCAGCGAGGCAGTCAGTGGAGCTGCCCAAGAACACTGGCTGCTGGTCAGCAGGGTTGCAAACACGAATGTTCCAAGCACACGCATGAGGTACTCCCGAAGATTTTCGACTCAATAAACGCAGTGAATGCCAGTGTATCGACACTGATCCGCAAAGTCCGCAGTGCGCTGGCCCATCATTCGCTGGTTTTCTTAGAAAAATCGCAAAGATCTTCGATCAGACATGAGCCGCATTTTGGCTTGCGCGCCACGCATGTGTAGCGGCCGTGCAGTATCAACCAGTGATGCGCATCCAGAAGATAGTCGCGCGGCACAAATTTCAGAAGGTTTTTTTCCACTTCCAGCACATTCCTGCCCGGCGCCAGCCCCGTGCGATTCGACACGCGAAAGATATGCGTATCCACCGCCATCGCCGGTTGCCGGAACGCCGTGTTCAGCACCACGTTCGCCGTCTTGCGACCGACACCGGGTAACGCCTCCAGCGCATCGCGCTCGGCTGGCACGACTGAATTGTGCCGCTCGATCAGCGCCGCGCAGGTCTTGATGACATTCTCGGCCTTGGTGTTGAACAGACCGATCGTTTTGATATAACGCTTGAGGCCGTCGACGCCGAGCACCAGCATCGTCTCGGGCGTATTCGCAATTTTGTAGAGTTCGCGGGTGGCCTTGTTGACGCTGACGTCTGTGGCTTGTGCCGAAAGGATCACCGCAATCAGCAGCTCGAAGGTCGAATTGAACTCCAGCTCGGTGGTCGGTTCGGGATTCTCCGCCCGCAGGCGCCGAAACATTTCTTCACGTTTGAGTTTGTTCATGTTTCATCGGCTCGACGCAGTGCGTCCTTGCGCGCCTTCGCACGCAACACGGCGGCTTGAATATCGGCGCGGGCCTTCTCGGGGTCCAGCAGCGGCGCCGCTGGGTGCACGGCATCTGCTGCGACAGGCCCTTCGCTGTAGAGGTCCGTGCAGCTCACAGCCTTGGCGACGATCGTTGAGGAGACGGGGGGCGGGAAGGCTGCATCGACAACGCTTTCGGCCGACCGTTCGAGCGGAGGCAGCCATTCGAGCACTTTGGGCGTGAGCTGTTCGGTCGCTGCGGCCGTCGTGTTGCGGACCTCCTGGCGCCGAGCCTGCTGCGCCGCACGCACGCTGACGAGCCGCTGCTCGCGGAACTCATAGCGGCTGCGCCAGTGGCCAGAACGCTCACGCCGTACGCGGGTCTCGTGGTCTGGCCTGGCACTGACTGTGGACACAGGAGCAAGTAGCGCAGCTGGGACGACGGAGACCGGCAGCATGTCGATGCAGTCCACCGGGCAGGGTTCCACGCACAGGTCGCAGCCGGTGCACTCGGAGACGATCACAGTGTGCATCAGTTTGGGAGCGCCAAGGATCGCGTCGACCGGGCAGGCCTGGATGCACTTGGTGCAGCCGATGCACTCGGCCTCGCGAATGCTGGCGATGCGGCGCTCGCTCTCGACGCCGTGCTCGGGATCCAGTGGCAACACCTCGCGGCCCAGCAATGCGGCTAGATCGCGAATCGTGACTGCACCGCCGGGCGGGCAGCGGTTGAGAGCCTCGCCAGCGGCCACCGCTTCGGCATAGGGGCGACAGCCCTGATGGCCGCACTGGCCGCACTGAGTCTGGGGCAGCAGGTCGTTGATGAGCTCGACCAGTGCAAGATTGCCTTTCGCGGTACTGGTGATGGCGGCGGCGCCGGTCACGATGTCAGCAGATTCAGCCAATTGCAGGAGGTTCCGTGGAGACGTTGAGGAGGCGCGATTCTAGCACAGCGGCTCTGGCCAAAGCCCTCGATCAAGGCCGCGTGATGAAGTCGAGCAATGCGGTGAGGAGGGCGGCCATCTGCTGGTAGGTCTCCACCGGCTCGGCGCGTATCTCTGCAGGCGTCTGGACATATACACCGCCCTGGGCGCCAGCCAATTCCTCGCGGCAATGAGTGAGCAGGGCCTCGGCGTCGGCCGGTGTGGTTTCCAGATGGCACTGCAAGCCAATCACCCTGCTGCCGTATTGAAACGCCTGCATGGCGCAGGCAGCACTGCCCGCCAGCCGGGTTGCCTCGTCTGGCAGCGTGAAGGTTTCGCCATGCCAGTGGAAGACGCGGATACTCTCGGGCAGCTGGAACAGCGTCTGGTCGTTGTCGGCGTTGCCACTCACGCGCTGAGGCCGGGCGACGATGTCGAACCAGCCAATCTCCTTTTGTAGCCCCGGATAGACACGCGCACCGAGCGCGCTGGCAATCAGCTGCGCTCCGAGACAGATACCAAACACCGCCTTGCCCGCCGCGATCGCCTCGGCAATGAAGCGCTTCTCGTCACTTAGCCAGGGCAGGGTGGCCTCGTCGTTCACGCTCATCGGCCCGCCCATGATGATGAGCAGATCGAGGTCGTTCAGAGCGGGCAGGGCGTCGTGCTCGTAGAACCGCGTCGTGGTCACATGGGTCTGCCGGGCATGCAGCCACAGGTCGATGCTGCCCGGGCCTTCAAACGAGACGTGTTGAAAAATGTGCGCCTTCATGGAATGAACTCTGCAGTCCCCTTCAAGGATTAGTGCGTGCCAGGACGCTGCGGCGGCGCCCGTAGAACCAGTACACGCCGATGCCGATCAATGCCCAGCCGATGAAGAGCTGAATGGTATAGGCTCCCAGGCTCACGAACAGCAGGGCGCACCCGGAGACAGCCAGCGGCCCGACAATCCAGATCAGTGGCGTGCGGAACGGGCGGCGGCGCCCGGGCTCGCGGCGGCGCAGCACCATGACTCCGACTCCGACCATGAAGAACGCGAACAGCGTTCCCGAGTTGGTGAGATCGGCGAGCATGCCGACCGGGAACATCGCGGCGAAGAATGACACGGCGACACCGGTGGCCAGCGTGACCACATGCGGCGTGTGCAGACGCGGATGCACGCGCGAGAGCACTTCCGGCAGCAGACCATCGCGGGACATGGTGAAGAGGATGCGGGTCTGACCGTACATCATCATCAGAATTACGGAGGGCAGTGCGACCACGGCGGCCGCAGCCACCCAGTTGCCCATGGTGCCGAAGCCCAGTTCACGCAGGATGAAGGCCAGTGGCTCGCGAGACTGGGAGAGCACGCCGCCGGGCTGTGCACCGACGGCACCCACTGCCGCAAAGGCCACCAGCAGATAGAACACCGTGCACACACCCAGAGAGGCGATCAGGCCGATGGGGATGTTGCGATCAGGATTTTTGGTCTCCTCGGCCGCCGTGGACACCGCATCGAAGCCGATGAAGGCGAAGAAGATCGATGCTGCCGCTCCCAGCACCCCGATGCCAGAGAGGGGCGTCCCCCAGCCGTTGGGAGTCAGTGGCACAAAGTTTTCCATGTCCACTGCTGGCATCGCCAGCATGATGAAGGCTGTCAGTGCGGTGATCTTCACCAGCACCAGGATGGTGGTCAGGCGTGCGCTGGCCGTGGTGCCGATCAGCAGCATGGAGGTGACGAAGAGGGCAATCAGGAAGGCCAGCAGATTGAACCCGCCGGACGTTTCGGTGCCGTTGGCGAGCGTGACGGTGTCGGCAGGCCCGGCCGTGAGCGCAAGTGGCAGACCCCAGCCATTGGCTTCGAGGAAGCCGTTGATGTAGCCCGCCCAGCCGACCGAGACTGCTCCGGCGGCAACGGCGTATTCGAGGATGAGAGCCCAGCCGACCATCCATGCCACCCACTCGCCCAGCACCGCGTAAGAGTAGGTGTAGGCGGAGCCGGACACCGGCACCATGGAGGCAATTTCGGCATAGATCAGCGCGGTCAGCAGGCAGACGATACCGGCGATGATGAAGGAGAAGAGCATCCCCGGGCCGGCCTTTTCCGCCGCGATGGAGGTCAGTACGAAGATGCCGGTGCCGATCACCGCGCCGATCCCCAGCATGGTCAGATCAAAGGCACTCAGTGAACGCTTGAGCGAACGCTTCTCCGCCGCCGCCATAATCTCGTCCAACGGTTTGACTCGCCACCCCATAGTGTTCTCCTCAGCCCTGTAGTTATTAGTGCCGTGACGGCTTTTTACCGGATTAAAGCACGGCTGGCCCGAGGAAATCACGCGATCTATGGCAGGTTTCTATAGATGAGAGTCATGCACTGCGGAGTTGAATCCGACCTATATCGAGGATTCGCCGCACGTCCGGGGTAGCGCCAACGATACTGACCTTGGCGGAAAAAGTGTTCGCATGTTCTTGCAGCAGCAACAACATACCCAGGGCAGCGCTGTCGAGATAGACCGCTTGAGACAGATCTACCTCATATTCTTTTGTCGCCCCATCAAGGTCCCGGTACGCATTCCGAAACTCTTTGTGCAGTCCAAAAACAAAGCGCCCTTGCACTTTGATAGTGACCTTCCTGTTTGAATCCTCAAAATCGCGCTTAATATCCATGTCTCACCTTGGTGCTGCGTCTTCATGCTGGTTAAAACAATTCCACCGAACCGGATTCCACTGACAGCTGGGAAACCGGACGATTACGATTTGCCGCAGGCTGCATGTTCAAATTCTGCAAACGCTGCAGCAAATCATCGGAGCCTGTCGCCAGGCTGAACTCATTACAGATCACGCTCGCCCTCTCCAGGTTCTGCAAGGCCACACTCAGCGACTGACTCGACAGATCCTCAAACTGCAACGCGCGCACCGCATTGGCGACGGCACTCTGCAGCGCCGGACTCAAATCTGAAACTTCATCCAGGGTCGACTGAAATTTCCCGCTGATTTTTCCCGCATGACCGAACAACTCATTAATGCGCTGCTTGCGTTCCAGCGTGTCGTTCATATCTCTCGAGGCCATCATGTTCACCGTGCTCTGCACATGATTGATGGACTCCCGCGTCAGATTGACCTTGTCG
>JAUSMU010000173.1 GCA_030645995.1 Gammaproteobacteria bacterium
AATCTTGACGTAGGCCTTCTCGCGAATCTCGACCAGCCAGTTCTGCAATTCGATCTCGAACTTGCGGCCGCGCAGCGTGTTTTCTGCCTGCTGGCGGCTGAATTCGCGGCTCATGTCCTGCTCGCGGCGCTCCAGCACTTCGGCGATGTGCCAGCCGAAGCTGGTGCGGAACGGCGCGCTCAGCTTGCCGATCTCCATGTCTTTTATGACGGATTCAAAATCGGGCGGCATGCCGCCTTCGTTGGCCCAGCCCATGTCCCCGCCCGCGACCACGGAGGCTGAGTCATCGGACATCTCGCGAGCGATCTGGGCAAAATCCTCGCCATTGTTGATGCGCGCATAGAGAGAGTCGATAAGAGCCTTGGCCTGTTCTTCTGTGCGGATCTCGTTCGGGGTGATCAGGATGTGGCGGGCACGGGTTTGATTGACCATGCTGGCGATGTCGCCTTGCACTTCCTTCAGAAACACCAGATGGAAGCCGCTGGGGCTGCGAATCGGGCCGCGGATTTCCCCGGCCTTCATAGTAGGAACCAGATCGACGAACAGCGTTGGCAGGGCATCGGCCTTGCGCCAGCCGAGTTCTCCGCCAGTGGCTTGATAAGCAGTAGGTGGTGTGGCGGCAGCGCCACGCTGGGCAATAGCGCGGGCCTGGGTGAAATCCGTGCCCCCTTGAATGGCTTCCAGCATCTGCTGAGCGAACTGTTCCTTGGCGCGAATCAGTTCGTCGGTGTCGTCCTCACTCACCACGATCAGCGTCTGATCGACGAGGTAGTCCGGCGCCATGGTGACGCGCCCCATCTCCGAATTCAGGAAGTTTTCGATCTCCTGATCGGTGATGTTGATGCGACGGTTGACCATGCCGCGTTGCAGGTCACGCAGGGTGAGCTCTTTGCGAATCTGATCGCGGGTGGACAGGTATTCGTTCCGACCTTCAAGCATGGTGACGTAATCGTCGAAGGACATGTTGTTCTGCTGGGCAATCGAGCCGATCACTTCATTGATAGTGTCGTCGTCGTAACGAATGCCCATGCGCTCCGCCAGTTGCACCTGCAGATTTTCCACCACCAGTGTTTCAATCAGCTGCGTGCGCAGCACGTCAGCGGCGGGCAGCGGCTGTCCTGCAGCGGCTGACTGTTCGCGCACCTGCTCCATGCGCGCTTCAAGCTCGCTCTGCAGGACGACGCCCTCGTCCACAATCGCCAACACCTTGTCCAGCACTTCACGCTGCGCCCAGGCGCCGCTGCTGCTCAGCAGGGTGAATATCACAATGGCGAATGCCGCCCAGGCTTGCGGCGCGCGCGCGGTGATTTGCAACTTACTCATCTTGTCCATACTCCTTGAAGCCCAGGATGCCGTCACTGAGCAGTCTGCTGATACCACCGCCGTTGATGTTGCCGAGGCCGTTGAGTGTCAGCTGAAAAAATACGCCGGTGTTGGTTTCGTCATGCAGCAGGTAGAACTCGTCGTCGTCGATCCATTCCCTGCCGACCAGTCGGATAGTGGCGCAGCAGTTGCTGTATTCGACGCCTGCAAAGGTGTCGAGATTGCGGCTGTTGCTGTGATCATAGTTCCATCGACCCAGCAAACGCCAACTATTGTTCAGCGGCCAGATGGCAGAAACATCGCTCTGTTTGATGCGTGGATCGATCTGGACGGGCACCGCGCCATAGAGGTCTACGAGCAGGCGGTAACGGTAGGCCAGGTTGAAAATGTGGTTGGCGTCGGACTGATAGCGGAAGCCGAAGCTGCCCTCGTCGACGTGCTGCTGATCTTCATTCCATTGCACGTCGGAGTTGATGCGCCAGTGGTCGTTGAACTGGTACAGCCCCTCGCCCACGATCGCCGAGCGGTCAGTGTTGCGGGCCTGCAATGTCACCCAGTTCTGCAGCAGGCTGTCCATGGAGACGATGCGGTCTTCGAAATAGACGATCTGCCCAAGGCTGATTCTGGCCTTCTCTTCGCCGCTGGCGTTGATGAAGCGACTGGCGAGCGCGACGCTGAGCTGATCGGCGTCGCCAATGCGATCCTGACCACTGAAGCGGTTGTCGCGGAACAGCTGGCCGTAGCTGAAGTTGAGCTGCGCGGTGTCGAAGGTCGGTAGTAACGACTGGTCTTCCTGCTCGCTGTACAGGTAGTAGAGGCGCGGCTCCAGGGTTTGAGTGAAGCCATTGCTCATGGGGCGGTCGAAGAACAGGCCGGTGTCCAGGCTGAAGACGCCAAGACCACGGTTGGGGTTATCCAGCGTGCCGTTGGCCTGCTGATCCAGCTGCCAGGTGGTGTACTTGTATTTGGCCGTCGGCACGAAGAATCCGGCATTGCCACGCACCGGCCAGCTGATCTGCGGCTCGATGTGGGCGCGCGTGCCGGTGACCAGTGCGCCATTGTTCAGTTGCGCGATCGTGAGCAGGTCCTTGTCCAGGGTGCGATCGAAACGCACATGGCTGGCGTCGAAGCCGACGCGCAGAGGGCCGAGCGCGTATTCACTGCCCAGCAACAATTCCGGCAGGCGGTCATAGGGACGGTTCAGGTCGCTCGCGGAAATGAAGGGATCGATGATGTCGATGCTCTGCACGCGGGTGCCGGCGTACCAGTTTGCCGAGCGGTAGTTGAGCTGGCCGCTGCGCTGCAGGTGGGTGCGACTGGAGACATTGAGGCCGCTGCTGCCGAGGTCGTGGAAGTAATCGACATCGCTCACGTCCTCGTAGTTGATCTGCGTGCTCCAGCTATTGCCGATGGCGCCCTGATGTTCGTAGCCGACGAACCAGCGGTTTTCCTGGGGCGGTGAGCTGGAGCCGGGGATGTTGGCGGTGGCGACGTTATAGCGTTTGTCGCCGGGTAATGTCGCCAGGCTCAGCGTATTCATCGACCAGTCGGCGAGATAACGCGCCTCGGCGCTGACCATCATGCCGCGGTCGGCGATGAAGCGCGGGGTGAGCGTCGCGTCTGCCTGCGGGGCGATGTTGAAGTAATAGGGCAGAGCGACATCGAGTCCGCCGTCGCTGGTGGAGCCGATGCTCGGAGCGAGGAAACCGGACACGCGCTGGTCACCGAGCGGGAAGGGCACGGTGAAGGGGTAGTGGAACACGGGCACATCTTTGATGCGCAGGGTCACGGCGGTAGCGGTGCCGATGCCCGCCAGCGTGTCCAGCGTCATGCTGCGGGCCTGCAGCTTCCAGAACTCGTTGCCGGGTTCGCAGCGGCTGAATTCACCATTCTCGATGGCGAGCACCTCACCGGCGCTGTCATAGACAATCACGCTGGCAGCGCCGTGCACGCCGTACTGATGCAGGACGTAGTCGGCATTCTCGATGCGGTTGATGCTGTTGGCCTGGTCCATGAACGCTGCGTCACCGGTCAGCAGCACGCCGGGCTCGCGGAACACCACGTCGCCGGTCAGCGACACGGTGTTGGCGTCCTGATCGATCACGGTTGAGGAGGTGTTGGTGACGGTGCGATTACCCTGCTGGATCGCGACATTGCCGTCGATGCGTGCCACGTTGCCATTGGTCTGGTCGATGCCCCCCGGGGCGCTGAACAGCGTCGGCGCACCGACAGGATCTGCATCCGGATCGACCGGCTGGCCGTCGAGGCCCTGACGCACGGGCTCAATGTAAGCGCCGCAGCAGTTGGCGGGCATTGCTGCGCGCTGTTCTGGCGTCATTTGTTCAGTGGTGGTCCAGTCCAGAGTGCTCTGTGCTCGCGTCGCTGTCGGGCTGCCGACTGCATTTTGAGAAGTGCTGCGGCCCGAGGCTGAGCGGGTAACGACGATGCCGGAATTGAGAGTCGCTCTGGCAGATGCGGGATTTTCGACACATTGCCAGCTGCCATCGGCCGCTGCGCTGCATGTCCACTGTCCCTGATCCGAGGCGGGAGTCTGAGCCTGCGCCGATGCTGAAGGTTGACTCATCAGAACACCGGCGGCGAGGATCAGGGAGATGTTGGAGCACAAAAGGCTTTTTCGAAACTGCATTGTCGCAGGCAATCCAATAGAATAGGGTGGCTTCGGGAGGTCGCTGCAACGGGAAACTGGCTGCTGCGGGCGCCGATCAGTGAACGGCATAATAATTCATTGGGATTCATATAGAAACACTGCAAATCGGGAACGTGATGGATCAGAGAAAGAGCGCGTTGTCGGCCTGGGCGCGACGATGTCTGGAAGAGTTGGCCGGTCTGCGGCCGGAGAGTGAAACGGTTCGTGCGCTGGCGTCGGCGCCGGTGGAAACGGTGTCCGGCGATGCCAGTTTTCGCCGCTATTTTCGCATCCGTCTGGATGGCTCGCTGCTGCGTGGCGGTGGCATTGTTTTCGAACAACAGCAGCCGTTGGACGAGTTGCTGAATGCGTCAAGTTTCGTGCTCGTCGATGCGCCGCCAGCGCACGAGGATTGTCACAAGTTCGTGCGCATTGCTCGTCTGCTGCGTGATGCTGGATTGCTGACTCCCCGTGTCATTCAGGTGGATTACGAGCAGGGCTTCATGTTGCTGGAGGATTTCGGGGACACGCTGTATCTGCCGCAACTGCTGACGAGCAAAGCGTCTGGTGATGCTGCTGCCGACACGCTTTATCAAGCGGCGATGGCGGCATTGATTGAACTGCAGGCGCGCGGCAAAGGCGGCGAGCTGGCACCTTATGATCGTGCGCTGTTGCGTCGCGAGATGGCGCTCTTTGACGAATGGTTCTGTGAACGTTTTCTGGGGTTGAAGTTGAGTGTGCAAGAGAGGACGCTGCTTGATGAGACCTGGACCTTTCTTGAGGATGCAGCACTGGCACAGACTCAGGTGTGTGTGCATCGCGATTATCACTCGCGCAATCTGATGATTCTGCACGACGACATCGCGCACGCTCCGGGTGTGATTGATTTTCAGGACGCGGTACTCGGCGCCTGCACCTATGATCTGGTGTCGCTGCTGCGCGACTGCTACATCGTCTGGCCGCAGGAGCGTGTGCGCGATTGGGCGCTGCAATTCCGGGGGCAGGCGGTGCTGCGCGGCATCATCCCTGCTGGCGATGAGTCTGGTTTTCTGCGGGATTTCGATCTGATGGGGCTGCAGCGTCACATCAAAGTGATCGGGATTTTCTGTCGACTGAATCTGCGCGATGGCAAGGTGCGTTATATGGCAGACGTGCCGCTGGTGATCGATTATGTGTTGCATGTTGCGATCATGCATCCGGAGATGAAGCCATTCCTGGATTGGTTCCAGAACAAAGTGTTGCCGATTGCGTTGCCGAAGTTGCGGGCGTTTTCCGAGCCGGGCGTTGTGGCTGAGGGAATTGTCGCGGAAGGTGTCGTATGAAGGCGATGATTCTGGCTGCGGGACTCGGGACGCGCATGCTGCCACTCACTGCTGACACTCCCAAGCCGTTGTTGAAGGTGGGCGGGCGTTCCCTGATCGAGTATCACATTCTCAATCTGGCGGCGGCGGGCGTTACTGATATCGTCATCAATCACTTCTACCTTGGCGAGAAGATTGAGAAGGCGCTGGGGGATGGGCGTGACTATGGCGTGCGGATTGTTTACTCGCCCGAGATCGAACGCATGGAGACGGCCGGGGGAATCATCCGCGCGTTGCCGTTGCTGGGCGATGATCCCTTCATTGTGGTCAGCGGGGATATCTGGACGGAGTTTCCTTTCGCGAGTCTCACCCCGGTCGACGGAGACAAGGTTCTGGGCAGACTGGTGATGGTGAACAATCCCGAGCATCACTCCGTCGGTGACTTCCACCTGGATCAGTCTGGCGTGCTAAGCAAGCCCGCCGAGGATTCGCATCTCCCCTGTCTCACCTACAGCGGCGTCAGCGTCATGCACCCTAAGCTGTTCGCCGGCTACCCCGAGGCGCCGCTGCCCCTGCGCCCGCTGCTCCTCGCCGCCATGCTCCGGCACCAACTACACGGCCAGCTCTACACCGGCCCCTGGCTCGACATCGGCACCCCCGCCCGCCTCCACTCCCTCGACCGCACCCTCGTGACCCTCGTGGGTCAGACCTGCGCAACGTATTGATGTTATTTGCCTTTGTGGGTTAAAGCTGTCAGTTTTCCACCTTAGGTCATCGTTTTTCACCATCAAAAGCAGGTGTAAATCCACTTCAATTTTTCATGCTAAAAGCACCATATAAGCCATTTTAGGAGCACCTCCTGATCGATATTTTCTTAAAATTCAGTGAGTAGCGTGGGTCTGACCCACGCAGCAACAAAAGCCATGCAGATTGGGATAATCCCTGTAAAATGGCGCCACTACGCCAATTCAAGGGTTTGAGACATGAGGAAGTACCTGATTGCCCCCTCCATACTTTCTGCCGACTTCGCCCGCCTGGGCGAAGAGGTGGATGCCGTGCTGGCCGCCGGGGCCGATGTGGTTCACTTCGATGTCATGGATAACCACTATGTCCCGAATCTCACGATCGGGCCAATGGTGTGTCAGGCGCTGCGCAAGTACGGCATCAAGGCCCCCATCGATGTGCATCTGATGGTGTCGCCCGTAGACCAGCTGATCGTCGACTTTGCCAAGGTCGGCGCCAGCATCATCACGTTCCATCCCGAGGCCAGCAATCACGTGGATCGTTCGCTGCAGCTGATTCGCGACAGCGGCTGTCAGGCCGGCCTGGTGTTCAATCCGGCCAGCAGTCTCGATTGCCTGCAGTACCTGATGGACAAGATCGACGTCATTCTGCTGATGTCCGTCAACCCCGGCTTTGGTGGCCAGAAGTTCATCCCCGCGACGTTGAAGAAACTCAAGCAGGTTCGCAAACTGATCGACGAGAGCGGCTATCCGATCCGCCTGGAAGTGGACGGTGGCGTCAGCGTCAAGAACATCGGTGAGATCGCCGCTGCGGGCGCCGATATGTTCGTCGCTGGCTCGGCCATCTTCAACAGCGACAGCTACGCCGCCACCATCGCCGCCATGCGAGTCGAACTCGGACACACTCCCATCAACCACTGAAGCAGTCTCCATCGCCATGAATTCAGAACAATTCTCCGCACTGGCCGCACAGGGCTATAACCGCATTCCTCTGGTCAGGCAGGTTCTCGCCGATCTGGAAACCCCCCTGAGTACTTATCTGAAACTGGGGCGCGGCCTGCACACCTACTTCTTCGAATCCGTGCAGGGTGGCGAGAAATGGGGACGCTTTTCGATCATCGGCCTGCCCTGTCAGACCATCGTGCGCGTGATCGGAAAGCAAGTCACCGTCGAGAAAAATGGTCAAGTGATCGAGAGTCTGCATTGCGATGATCCCTTCGTTTACATCGAAGACTTCAAGTCGCGTTATCGCGTCGCCCCGCTGCAAGGCACACAACGCTTCTGTGGTGGATTGGTCGGCTATTTCGCTTACGATACCGTGCGTTATGTCGAGCCGGGACTCGGTGTGGCACCGGGCGAGGATGACATCGGTACGCCCGATATACTTTTGATGGTGTCTGAGGAAGTCGTCGTCTTCGACAACCTGCGCGGCACGCTGTCGCTGATCGTCAACGTCGACCCGCAGGAGCACGGTGCGCTCGAAGCCGGTGAAAGGCGCCTCGACGCCCTCGAAGCCGCACTCGCCAAGCCAGTGCCGCTGCCCGCCAAGCCGCAACGCCGCCAGGTCAGCGAGACCGATTTCGTCTCGCGTTTCAAACAACAGGATTTCGAAAAGGCCGTCGACCGCATCAAGGACTACATCCTCGCCGGGGATGTCATGCAGGTCGTGATCGCGCAGCGCATGTCCGTACCCTTCGCGGGCGACCCGATGAATGTCTATCGCGCCCTGCGCTTCCTGAATCCCTCACCCTACATGGTGTTCTTCAACATGGGCGATCATCATGTGGTCAGTGCCTCACCGGAGATTCTCGCGCGCGTGGAAGACCGCAAGATTACCGTGCGTCCGCTGGCCGGCACCCGCAAGCGCGGCAAGACAGAAGAGGAAGATCTGGCGCTGGAGCAGGAACTACTGGCCGACAGCAAGGAGATCGCCGAGCACCTGATGCTGATCGATCTGAGCCGCAACGATTCCGGCCGCGTCTCCGAGACCGGCAGCGTCACCGTGCCGCGCAAGATGTTTGTGGAACGCTACTCTCACGTCATGCATATCGCCTCCATCGTCGAGAGCGAGATGCGTGCCGACAAGAACGCCCTGGATGTGCTCAAGGCCACGCTGCCAGTCGGCACCCTCAGCGGCGCTCCGAAAGTGCGCGCGATGGAGATCATCGACGAACTGGAGCCAGTCAAACGCGGCATCTATGGCGGCGCCATGGGCTACCTCGGCTGGAATGGCAACATGGATATGGCGATTGCCATTCGCACCGCCGTGATCAAGGACGAGCGACTCTTCGTGCAGGCCGGTGCTGGCGTAGTCGCCGACTCTGTGCCGCGCATGGAATGGGAAGAGACCATTAACAAGGCGCGCGCGATTTTCCGGGCGGTCGAGTTAGCGGAGAAGGGGCTGCAGGATCTCTGAGCACTGATTTTTGTGGGAGCGTACCCGAAGGCCCGCTCCCACATGGCTACAAGGTCTTGAACGCCGCCAAGGCGCGCTCGCGCGACTCCTTCAGATCGACAATTGCGCGCGGATAATCTCGCCCCAGCACCACCCCGGCCGCACTCAACACCGCCACCGGTGCCGATGAAGGATCATGCAGATACTTGTCCGGCAACCGCGCCAGTTCCGGAACGTAGCGTCGGATATACACTCCCTGAGGATCGAACTTCTCGCTCTGTGTCACCGGATTGAACACCCGGAAGTACGGCGCCGCATCAGCGCCACAACCGGCGATCCACTGCCAGCTGGCGCTGTTGCTGGCCAGATCAGCATCCACCAGACAATCCCAGAACCAGTCCTCGCCCTTATGCCAGTGCGTCAGCAGATTCTTCACGAGAAAAGACCCCACCACCATACGCACACGGTTATGCATGTAGCCAGTCTGCCACAGCTCCCGCATCCCGGCGTCGACCAGCGGATAGCCCGTCAGTCCACGTTGCCAGGCCTGCAACAGCGCGCGATCCTCGCCCCACGGAAAGCGATCGAAGCGCCTCTGCAGATTCTCGCGCGTCAACGACGGACGGTGATACAGCAGATAGGTCGAGAATTCCCGCCAGCCAAGCTCGGAGAGGAAACAATCCAGATCGTCCTCGGCATGCTGCTCCAGCCCCGCTTTCTGAGCCTGTGCCCATACCTGCTGCGGTGATATCTCGCCGAAGTGCAGGTGGGGAGAGAGACGCGAAACATTCGGACGTTGCGGAATGTTGCGCCCCTCGCGATAGCCCACCAATCCAACCTCCAAAAAGTCTTCCAGACGCCGCTGCGCCGCCTGCTCCCCGATCTGCCAGGTCGCGGCCATGGTGCGATCCCAGGGGATCGTCGGCAGCAGTCGCAGAGCATCGATGCCCGCCGCACCGGCACCAGCGGATTCTTGCAAAGAAAGCAGCGCCGGAACCGGCAACGGCCGTCGCGGCGCCACGGCATTCAAACAGCCGCGTCGATAGTAGGGCGTAAACATCTGATAGGGGGTCTGGTCGCTTTTCAAAACCAGCCACGGCTCCCACAGCAGCGCACCGTTGTGGCTGTGCACGGCGACGGAAGCGCCTTGCAGATGCTCCTTGAGCAGCGCGTCACGTTGAATTCGCCACGGCTCATAGCAGCGATTCCAGTGCACAGCACTCGCGCCGCTCTGTTGTGCCAGTGCGGGGAGCAACTGCAAAGGATCACCGCGCAGCACCAGCAGGCGTCCCTGCAGGCTCTGATTCAAACGCTGCAGCGAATGATGCAGCCACCAGCGACTTGCACCGCCCATAGCCCATTCGCCACTGTGGATGTCGTCCAGAATGTAGACTGGCAGCACGCTGCCCCGCTCCGCAGCCGCGCTCAGCGCGGGGTTGTCGGACAGGCGCAGATCCTGGCGAAACCAGACTATGGTCGTGGGGGAGGAGGTAGAAATAGAAACGGAAATGATGGACTCCTATCGAGAGCAGTCGGGCGCGTATACATGTTGACAGTATACGCGCCCGGCGCTCGACAGGATCACACGACCGGAATGTAACCGATGCCTGTCTGGGCCAACCCCACGATGTCGATGTTCGTCAGGTTCAACGAGACATCGGCCGCCAGGACGCCCAGCTGTCCGCTAGTCAGCTCGCCGCGATCCAGCATGCCGGCGTACTGGTTCAGAGTCGCCGTGTCGGGGGCAACGCTGGTGAGGTTCTGGTAGATCAGTCCGACCACGGCAGTGGAAGTGGTTTTGCCGCCGAGCACGACGTTAAGCGCCAGTGTTGCAATGTCTGCCGGAGACATGCCCTTGTCGAGCAAGTCCAAAGCGATGCCGACATACTCCTTGTTGGCCGCAGCCGTCTTTCCGGCGATGGCACCAAGCAGCTTTGCCGCCATGCCGGCGTTACCATCGATATCGAACGCCAGCGCCTGGTCAGTGAAAGTCAATCTTTCCACAGTGCTGAGAGTATCGGTTCCCAGAGCGCCCGTGCTGTCTGCCACAGTCAGTTGGCTGTTCTGCTTCGTCACCTGAAAGTTGGCCCGCGTGCCGACGTAAGTGGCGATGTCGATGCCTTCGCCACCACTGATGACATCGTTGCCCGCACCACCGGTGAATATGTCGCTATCGATATTACCTGTGAGCACGTCATTGCCAGCCGTGCCAGTGATTCTGTCCTGCACAGGCGCGATGGTGATCACGACCTGGCCGGGTGCAGAGGTCGCCACGCCGTCCGAGGCGGTAAAGGTAAATTTGTCGGCACCCGAGTAATTGGTGAGCGGTGTGTACACAAATTTGCCGTCTGCCGTCAGCGTGATGGTGCCGTGCGCCGGACCTTCGGCAACGGCATAGGTCACGCTCTGGCCGTCCGCGTCGGTCGCAGTCGGCACTGCCCCGGACACACTGGTGTCTTCGGTGGCGGCGAGCTGGGCATTGCCGACCACGGGCGCGTTATTGGCGACGGTATTGAAGTTGTAGGACACCGCTGCCAGTGCATTGCCCGCCGTGTCGGCCACGGCGCCAGTGCTCAGCGCGATGGTATAGGTGGTGCCGTAGGCCAGGTTGGCGGTCGGGTTGATGGTCAGCTGCGTGGTGCTGGTGCTGACCTTGGAACTGGTGGCCATGTTGAAGGTTTCGATGAGCGTGCCGTCGATCTTGCTGAGAGTAACGGAGGTGGTGCCGCGCGCGATGTTCTCGCTCAAACCGAACACCAGGCTGGTATCCACCGGCGCCCCGCTGGCGAATGAGTGCATGTTGAAGGTGGTGATGGTTGGTGCCTTCACATCCTTGAACATCGCCGTCAGGTCAACGACGTCGCGCCCGCTGTTGAAAAGGGCAAACTCGACGTCCTTGAGGCGCAGGTGATACGTGCTGCTGGCGCCGCTGACCGAGTCGATGTGGATATAGCCGGTGTCTGCATTTTGCGTGATCAGAAAGCGGCTGCGGGGCAGGCGCTCGAAGCTGAGCCTGTCGGTCCCCGCCAGGCCGTCGATCAGGGTATTGCTGGGGTCACCATACCTGGGCACTTCCCAGGTGTTGTTGCCGGTGGATGCTGCATAAGCCATGGAATTTCTCCTTCAAAGCGTCAGTGGATTGATGGCAGCGAGGAACCGGTCGGCAGGGGTAAAGCCGATGATTCTGGAATGAGGCGCTTCCTCTGTGCTGCTACTGTCAAAAAGAATGATCCCCGGAGGGCCGTAGAGGTTGAACGCCTTCATGAGCGCCCGGTCGTCCGCGTTATTGGCTGTCACGTCTGCCTGCAGCAGTGTGAATTTCCCCATGGTGGCGGTCACCTGGGGATTACTGAAAGTGAAGCGCTCCATCTCCTTGCACGCTACACACCAGTCGGCGTAGAAGTCGAGCATGACCGGGGTGCCGGTGGTGGCTGCAATATCGAGTTGCTGCTGCAGATCGGCGAGGCTGGCGATGCGCGTGAACTGCGGCGCGTTGTCGGCCTCACGTGGCGCTGCACCGGAGCTGGCCAGAGCGAGCGGACGCAAGGGGTCGCCTGAGCCGCTGACGGCACCGATCACCTCGGAGAGGCCGACGATCAACAGCAACACCGAGAAGGTGGCGCGGATTCGTGAGGTGAAATCGCTGCGAGTGCTGGGGCCATCGAATACGCCCAGATACATCGCGCTCAGGATTGCCAGCGCGCCCCACAGCAGCATGATGGGTTGGGTCGGCAGTACCGGCGTCACCATCCAGATGGCGACCGCCAGCAGCAGAATTCCGAACACCACCTTGATCTGCACCATCCAGGTCCCGGCGCGCGGCAGCAGGCTGCCTGCGGAGAGGCCGGTCAGCAGCAGAGGGACACTCATGCCCATCGCCATGGAAAACAGAGCGATAGCGCCCAGCATCACGTCGCCGGTCTGGCTGATGTAGATTAGTGCGCCAGCCAACGGGGCGGCTACACAAGGGCCGACGATCAATGAGGAGACCGCGCCCAGCAGGAACACGCTGGCGTAGCGGCCACCCTGAAAGCCGCCGCTCACCCCGTCGAGCTTGCCCTGCAGCGCCTGCGGCAGCTGCAATTGGTAGACGTCGAACATGGAGAGCGAGAACACTACCAGCAGCGTGGCAAAGGTCAGCAACAGCCAAGGGGCCTGCAGATACGCAGCCAGCCCCTCGCCGAGCAGGCCGGCGGCGACACCCATGCCGGTATAGACCAATGCCATGCCCAGGCAGTAGGCGACAGACAGGCTGAAGCCGTGCCAGCGGCTGCGTTGTGCACCGTTGTCCATGCCGACGATGATCGAGGACAGGATCGGCACCATCGGCAGCACGCAGGGAGTGAAGGAGAGCAGCAGGCCGAACAGCAGGAAGCCGCCACCAATGGTCCACAGATTGCTGGACTGCAGCATGCGGGTGGCGACACTGGTTTCATCCACGGCTGCGCTGGTTGGCGCTGCGGCGGCGGTCACGGACGAAGTCGCCGGTGTAGCCGCTGGCGTCGCCGTTGGTACCAAGAGCGGTGTCGAGGCTGGTGCTCCAAACAGCGAGTTGGTCGCAGCAGGTGCCACAAGTCCTTCATAGCCCGGTTGCAGCGTGAACTGCTTGGTAATCGGGGGATAACAGAGCCCCGCATCGGCGCAGCCCTGATAGCCGATGGTGAGCGTTGTCTGCTCCGCTATCGCGGTGATCGGCAGCGTCAACTGCATGGGCGCCTTGTAAGCCTCCATGGTCTCGCCAAAATTTTCATCGAAGAAGGATATCGCTGGGGGCATGACGATGACCGACGTGTCGGTGCCCGGCAGCTGGATGTTGATCTTGTCCTTGTAGAGCTTGTAGCCATGCTCGACGTACCAGTGCATGGTGAGTTGCTGCGCTTCCTGCGTCACGCTCAGCACGAAGGCCACTTCAGGGTCGAGGAACTCTTCTTGTGCCGGTTCCGATTCTTGTGCAGCCGCACCCGTGCTCCACAGCAGCAGGGCAAGCAATGAGGCCGCGAGGGCTTGTTGTGACCGATTTAAAGACTGAATTAAAGACTTACGCATCTTGAGACTCCTGATGAATCCTGCCTTCCTGATCGACTGCCAGAAAGCTCAGTCCTGATGTGTGCAAAAAATCCAGAGCCTTCTCTTCCATCAGCATCGCGATGGTGGAGAAACTGCCGGCGATCAGCGTGTTTGGTGCGAGCACGGAGACTGACTGCCAATAGCTGGCGGGATAGCCCGTGCGTGGGTTGAGGATGTGGCAATAGCGTTTGCCGTCCTTCTCGAAGTAGCGCTCATAGTCGCCACTGGTGGCCAGCGCGCCGCTGCTCACCGGAATGCTGGCAAGCAGACGGTCGGCATGGCGGGGATGGCGGATGCCGATGGACCATGGTTCGCCATTGGTTTTGGGGCCGAGTATGTGCATGTCACCGGCCAGATTGACGTAGCCGCTGTGCACGCCGCCCTTCAGCAACACGGCCGCCGCGCGATCCGCCGCGTATTCTTTGCCGAAGCCGCCGAAGTCCAGTTCCATGCCAGCCACCGGCAGGGCGACGGTGTCGCCCTCGCGCACGACGGCGGGCCAGTTGATCAGAGGCAGCAGGGCTTGCAGAGCTTGCGGTTCCGGCACTTGCTTGAGTTGAAAATTCCACGCGCGGCGCAGCACGCCGCTGGTAATGTCGAACAGTCCACCGCTGTGCTGGTAGAGCAGTTCGGCTTTGTCGAGAAGGTCGAGAGTCTCTGCGTCGCAGGGGATGGCATTGGACGCGAGAGATGGAGCTGTCTGGACACCTTCAGTCGCGGGCGAGGCCCGCTCCCACGAGCGGTTGATGACCGAGAGCAGGCTGGCGGGGCGATAGCGGGAGTACTTGTGCTCGATGCGCAGCACCTCGGCTTCGGCCAGTGCTGACAGGCGCCGTGCCTCTTCGGCGGAGACCCCGGCCAGCACCACTTCGCAGTGGCTGGCCATGGCCTTGAACTCATGTCTGTAGGTCAGTGTTGACATGGACTGCTTCATCTCTACGGCTAAAAGGAATGACTGATCCCGAATTGAATGCTGCGGGCACCGAAGTCCTTGAGACCATCGCTGCCATTACCCAGCGCCCAACTGCCCTTCTGTTCGTACTGCTCGAACTTGACGTCTGCCGTCCAGTTTTCACCGAAGTGTTTGGTCAGCTTCGCGCCATATGTAATCGCGCCGAACGACGAGAGGCGCTGATCCATGGAGGCGAAGCGACCCTCGGCATACAGCGGGTAGACCACCGAGATTGGCGCGCCGAAGGTGTCGGCGTCCGCCCACGGGTCATTCGCCACTGGGTCGTAGTAGAAGCTGGCGGCGGACTGCGAGTAGTAACGCAGCAGCGGCGTGACGCTCCACTGGTTCGGCAGGTTGAACACGTAATCGAACTCCAGCGTGTGCGCGTTGATATCGTTGCTGTCGGTGTAGTAGCGATAAGACGAGTGCAGTGTGTTGGCACTCTCGATGAAGTGATGATTCCAGCGTACCAGCACCGAGTCACTGTCGCGATTGTCCGGGCGGGCGTCATAGAGCTTGTACTGATCGGAGTAGTAACCGCGACCACGGGTGTGGTGATAGGTCACCTGCGCGATGTCGGTCTGGCTGAGCACCTGAGTGACGCCAAGTGCCACGTCGACCACGCGCTTGTCTTCCTTCTGGGTCAGGAAAATGCTGTTGGGAATAATCTGATCTGCGGTGTAGCCGAGGCCGACGATGAACGTGGTGTTCTGGCTCGGTGTGGACCACGAGTTCTGGATCGAGTAGTTGCGGGAGATATAATCTGTTTCCTTCGAGTAGGCGGTGCCCACTGTTACGCTGCCCTGTTGGAAGTAGCGGGTCACTGCGCCAGTATAAGCCTTGCGGGTGTCCTTGACCTGGGCGAGCGAAGACGAATGGTAGCGCGGAGAGGCGCCGGATATCGCATCATGCACGGCCGTGCCGGTGACGCTCCACTGGCCGGCGATCGGCACCTGGATGAGGAACGATTCGGCATCGATGTTGATCCTGTCGTCCGAGGGCTGATAGTCGCGGTAGGACAACGTCTTGAAGTTGATCGTGGATTTTTCCGGTGCCGCCTCGGCAAATACCGGCTGAGCCACCAGTGCGGCAGATGTCGCGGCGACTGCTATCATGCCGCTGCGGCGCAAAGCGCTCACTAGCAATGCGCTCAGGAGTTGGTTGCCATCGGGAGAGTTTTTCATCGTTGATTCCTTAACGTCTGATTGATTGGTGTCGATCAGTTGCAACCGCAACCGCCGCCGCCCACGCCCGCGCCACCGAAGGCGGCCTCTTTGCTGCTGTAGGTGTGCTCCACATAAGCCGAGTCGAGCCTGTCTTCATCGAAGATCATTTCCGGCTTGGCAAGAGTGCCTTTTTCCCAGGGCTGTACGGGCTGGATCAGCGAACAGGCACTGGTACTGGCCGCGAGCACTGCCAGAACGATGGCTTTCTGCAGCAGGGGCAAGCCGGGCTTGTTGAGGCGGGTCGGTTGCATTGGTCGTTCTCCTTTATTGAACTGTTATTGATCTGTTTTATTTAGTCTCAAGCGCCTTTTGAATGGCGGCCTCAAGATCGGCTTTGTGTGAATCGTTGAAGCCGGTGTGCTGAAGAATGATTTCGCCGTTGCCGTCGATCAGATAGCTGGTCGGCATGCCTTTGACGCCATACTGCGGTGGCATGGTGGCCTGAGGGTCGAGTGCCACAGTAAAGCTCGCGGGGTTGGCAGCGAGGAAGTCATCCGCGTCGGCCCGGGCGGCATCGAGATTGACGGCGATGATTTCAAAGCCCTGTGCCTGATATTTGCTCAACATCTCGTTCATCCACGGGAAGGATTGCCGACAAGGACCGCACCAGGAAGCCCAGAAGTCGACATAGACAATCTTGCCCTTGTGATCTCCCAGACTGACGTTAGCGCCAGTGGCAGTGGGCAGCGTGAATGCGGGTGCCGGAGCGGCCATGCTGCCCATGGCAAACGCCAGCGCAGTGGCACCAAGGGCGAGCGAGGCAAGGCGACGAATCGTGTGTCTGGCGTGAGGTAAGGAGGTGTGCATGTGAA
>JAUSMU010000176.1 GCA_030645995.1 Gammaproteobacteria bacterium
GCTTTGCCAGAGACTGCTGCAAGCGGGGCTGCCGGCCGGGCCGATTCATGACACCGCGCAGGTGGTGGCGCATCCGCATACGCAGCATCGAGGCATGAATGTCGAGCAGGACTGGTATCGGATGACGGGCACACCAATAAAATTTTCGCGAACCCCCGGTGCCTTGCGTTATCTGCCGCCGAAATTCGGGCAGCACACGCGGGAAATTCTCGCGGAGTATGGATTGACGGCGGGGGAGGTTGACGCCCTGCTGAGCGCCGGGGTGGTGTTGGAGAAGCGGCGCTGACAGCGGTCAACGCCTCCTATTGCTGAGCGGCAGGCATTCTGACGCGCAGCTGCACATTCTCAGTCCGGCTGGAAATGCCACTGACCAGTGTCGGCCGGAACTGCATGATCTCCGTGAGTTTGCGGGCACGCACGCGGTTGGCCGTGTTGTCCGGCTCGATCTGTGTGATTTTGGCGCTGGAGACCTGGCCATTGGTGCGCACTGCAAACAGCAATACTGCCTCCATCTGGCCCTCGGAGGGTTGGCTGGACTCGTCCAGCCCCGGCATCAGCGTCGCCATCACATCATACTCCCCAAGGTCGTATATCGGCGGCTCTGCCTGATGTCTGCAGTCGGGCTTGGCCTCCTCAAGGGTCTCGTGGAAGGCCGTCACGGGCAACAGGACCGGGCAGCGCGTCAACGCCTCAAGCAGTTCAGGTGCAACTCCCGCTTCTTCGAACAAGGCCAATGCCTCTCTGTAGTATTCCAGCGCTGGCCCCGGCGCGTTGCTGCCTCTTCGCGCACTGGCGAAATGACCGGGTTTGTTTTCGTACTGCTGCCGCATCAGGGTCGCGTCTCCTATGGCAATCAGGGCGAGTCCTTCGGCTTCCAGGTTGCCATTGGCCGCGTACAGCTCGCGGATCCGCGTCAGCTTCTGCAGGCTTGTCGCCATATTGTTCTTGAAGGAGCGCTCGATGACAGTGCTGGCTCGCGAGCCGTACTGTGCCTCGATTTCGTTTTCGATTTCGATTCTGCTCAGACCTCTGGCGATTGGCACGGCGTTGCCCGATACCGGTCGGTTTCTGATGCCTTCGGTGAGCTGCATGAGATCCTGCGAAGTTTCGCTGGTCATCATGATGGCCAGCCCAATGTAGGCCGCTGCGAGTGCTTCGTCATAAAGGTAGGGCGCCAGCTCCACACTGTCGGCGCCGTAGTGCCTTTCGGCGATGGCAGTGGCGCGCTCTTCCATCTTGCTGAGTTGTGTGAGGTGGAATGCTTCCCTGTCCCGGCTGTCATGTCCTAGTGCTCGCATGTGCCAATCGCCCAGCTGCTTGAGCCCTTTGAGCTGCTCCGGTGGTGGCAGTGTCTCGTCGCGCTCATATACCCACGACAGATACTGTACCGTGTCGGTCACGTTGTCCCACTGGCCAGCTGCCGAGTGCAGGCGCAACAGTGTCTGAATGACGGGGATCTGCTCAGTCGTGTACAAACCATTGCCTATGCGATGGATCTGCAGTTGCTGATCCAGCAGCGGCAGGGCAGCGTCGTGGTCGCCAGCTTCGATCAGGACTTGGCTCATGCCTGCGAGCGGCTCGATCAGGCGCTTATCGTAGGGGCCGAATTCGCTCTGCAGCTGGTCGATGGTCTGCTGATATTCCGCCAGACTGTTGGCGTGGTCGATGGAGCGTTGCGTGTCAGCACCATTCTGCAGGGGTGGGCTGTCTTGTTGCGCCAATAGACTGCCATTGCTGGCACACGCCAGGGTCAGCGCCAGCAGCGAGCAATGCAAGAGGGAAGGGGTCAGTAATCTGTTCCTGCCGTGAAGGGCTGTCATCTGCAGATTCTCTGATGCCGCAGCCTGTTGGCCGCGTTATTGTTTTGTTTAAGGCATTCTAGCCCAGTCTTTTCATCTAAGCACGGGTTGACAGTCCTGAGAAGTTCAAATACATTCGCCCGCCTCGCGCCTGCATCCGTTTGCAGATGCCACACTCAAGATCACCCTCAGGACCGATGATGTCAGTTCGATCGTTCAGCAAAGTGCCTGGCGCACAACTTCGACCCATGGCTGCTGCCATGCAGGCCGCGTGGGCTGCTGCAAATAGTGCTGCGAACTCTACTGCGAATGCCGCAGCAGCCCGCCGTCGTGCGCGCGCGACCAGCGCCTATCATCCGGAGATGCCTGAGACTCTCTAAAGCCCTATAGAACAACCGAACCAAAAAACCTCCAGGCGTCCCGACTCCTGGAGGTTTTTTTTTACCCGCGAAAAACTGGAGGCAACATGAACAGCATAGAAATTGAAGACAGTCTTGGCCTTACCATCTGCATGAAACAGCCCGTCGCCATCGAGCGCGGACTGGGCAGCTATGTGTGGGACGACAAGGGCACGCAGTACCTGGACTTTACGGCGGGATGGGGGGTGACCAGTCTTGGCCACAGTCATCCGGTGCTGGTTGCCGCCATTCAGGAGCAGGCGGGCAAACTCATGCAGAACCCCAATTCCGGCTTCACCTATTCTCCGATCCGCGCGCGTTTGCTGACGTTGCTGCAACAGGTATTGCCAGCGGGGTTGACGCGGGTGTTCTTCGCCAACAGCGGTGCCGAGGCCAACGACGCCGCAGTCAAGCTGGCGAGAAAGGTGACCGGCAGGCCGGAGGTGATTGCGGTGGCGGGGTCGTTTCACGGTCGCACGTTGAGCACGCTGTCGCTCTCCGGCGGCAGCGACAATGCTGCGAAATATCTGCCGCTGGTGCCTGGCAATCAATTCGTCCCATTCGGTGATATCGATGCGCTGGCGGCCGCTCTGAATGACAGGGTTGCAGCGGTGATTGTGGAGCCTGTGCAGGGCGAAGGTGGTGTCAGGGTGCCACCGCCGGGCTATCTGCAGGCGCTGGCACAATTGTGTCGTGCGAATGGGACGTTGCTGATTGCCGATGAAGTGCAGACTGGCTTCTGTCGCACCGGGACCTTCTTTGCGGTGGATGCGCAGAATGTGCAACCCGACATCCTGACCATGGGCAAGGGTATTGCCGGCGGCTTTCCGTTTGCGGCGTTCGCCATGACCGAAGTGGTGGCAGCCCGTGTCAGCAAGGGCGATCATGGCGGCACCTACTGCGGTAATCCACTCGGCTGCGCGGCAGCGTTCGCCGTGGTCACTCATCTTCTGGAACGGGATGTCGCCGGGCGCGTGGCTGGCATGGGGAAGCTGGTGATGGTGCAACTGCAGGTGCTGGCGCAGAAGTATCCCGAATTTGTGGTCGAGGTGCGTGGCCGGGGCTTGTTGATCGGAATCCAGATGCACAATGACGCTCAGGTCGGTGAGATGACCCAACGCTGTCTCGCACTCGGATTGATGGTGACCCCAACCCGCAACGCCGTGCTCAGGATCATTCCGAATCTGCTGATTACCGAAGCGGAGCTGCTGAGCGGATTGGCGCTGCTGGAGACCGCACTCGACGTCATGCGCGCCAGCGACGCTGAGCCGTTGCAGGCGCGTTGTGCGTGAATAGGATTTGCCAAGGGCATCCGCTAGTATGGCTGCCAGTGACGACTTGATCATTCAATAAAGGCAGCCAGACGCTGGTTGACGAGGAGGGGGAAGGATGAAAAATACCAGGGTGCTGCTGGCGAAACGGCCAGTCGGCGAACCAGATGACAGCTGTTTTGAAATCGTGCAGGCGGAGGTGCCGCCATTGCAGCCGGGACAGCTGCTTGTAAAGGTGCTGTGGCTGTCGCTGGACCCTTATATGCGGGGCCGCATGAACGATGTGAAGTCCTATGCCAAGCCTGTCGGCATCGGTGAAGTCATGGTGGGCGAGTCAGCGGGTGTCGTGATCGATTCGCGCTCAGACCAGTACCGGGTCGGAGACTACGTCACGGCCCACATGGGTTGGCAGAGTCTGATTGTGGTCGATGACAGCGCGCCTCGGCTGATGAAGGTGGATATCAACAATGGGTCTCTGTCCGCACATCTGGGAGTAGTCGGCATGACAGGCCGCACTGCTTATTTCGGTCTGCTGGAAGTCGGCAAGCCGGTGGCCGGTGAGACTCTGGTCGTGTCCGCCGCCTCCGGTGCTGTGGGTTCGGTGGTGGGGCAGCTCGGCAAGATCCTCGGGCTGCGGGTCGTGGGCATTGCGGGTGGACCGGACAAGTGCCGCTATGTCACCGAAGAGCTGGGTTTCGATGTCTGTATCGATTACAAGGCCGGCAATCTGGCGCGGGAGTTGGCACAGGCCTGTCCGCACGGCATCGACATTTATTTCGAAAATGTCGGCGGCGACGTTACCCGGGCTGTCGCGCCGCTGCTCAACAAGGGTGCCAGAGTCCCTGTCTGTGGTTATGTTTCCAGCTACAACGACGCCGACATCACCAAGGCGGTGACGCCTTTCGATATTCTCAAGGACGCCCCTAACGTCCCCGAGCATCGCTTCATCCTGGTGTCGGAATGGATGGAGCGCTGGCCTGATGCCACCGTCCAGCTGGGGCGCTGGGTCAAGGAGGGCCGGATCAAGTATCGTGAAAGCATCGGCACTGGGCTGGAGAATGCGCCGGAGCTGTTCCGGGGATTGCTGCGCGGCAGGAACTTTGGCAAGCAGTTGGTGAAGGTTGCCGAAGAGTGAGCCTTTTGCTAGCTTATGATAATACTGCAATGCATTATTTTTATTGGTGATAATGCCTATTTAAACGCGTGATTGTTGGAAGGGGGGGGAAGTGAGCTTATTCAATCTGACAGGGAAGGTAGCATTGATAACTGGCTCAACCAAGGGCATTGGTCTGGCAATTGCCAGGCGTATGGCGCAAGTCGGCGCACAGGTAGTTATCTCAAGCAGGAATCAACAGGCCTGCGATGAGGTGGCTGACCTTATCAATGCAGAAGGAGGCGTGGCGGTCGCGATCGCCTGCAATATCAATTACAAGGAGCAGTTGCGATTGCTGGTCGAGAAGACCACGGCGCATTTCGGCGGCATTGATATTCTGGTGTGTAATGCGGCGTTGAATCCGTATTACGGTTCTTCGCAGGACATTCCCGATGAGGCATTCGACAAGATCATGAATGCCAACATCGGGAGTGCTCATCGTCTCTGCCAGTTGGTTCTGCCAGGCATGGCCGCCAGGGGAGGAGGAGCGGTGATCATCGTCTCCTCCATCGCCGGGCTCAAGGGCAGTACCGTCCTCGGTGCCTATGGCATTTCCAAAGCCGCCGACATGCAGATGGCCCGCAATCTTGCCGTCGAGTGGGGGCCAAAGAATATTCGCGTCAACTGTATCGCGCCGGGGCTCATACGCACCGACTTTGCCCGCGCCCTTTGGGAAAATCCCGAGACCTATGCCGCCACCGTGGCGCAGTATCCGCTGCGCCGTATTGGCGAGCCCGATGAGATCGCCGGCGCCGCTATCTTTCTGGCCTCCGAGGCCGGCAGTTTTACCACCGGGCAGACGCTGGTCATCGATGGCGGCGGGACCATTGCCGGTTAGTGTTTTCACATTGAAGTTGTCACATAAAAAATGGCTGGAGACTAACAACATGATGGACTTGGGCCTGTCGGCAGAGATGGTGGAGATTCGCGAGAAGATTCGCCGCTTCGTGGAAGTGGACGTGGCCGCCGTCGAGCATGATTATCATGCCGATATCGCCGTCGGGGATCGCTGGTCGCACACCCTTCGCCAGGAAGAGATCATGGAAGGGTTGAAGCAGGAAGCCCGCGCGCTGAGGCTGTGGAATTTCTTCCTGCCCAAAAGCCAGGGTGGTGCTGGCATCACCAACCTTGAGTATGCCCACCTCGCCGAGATCATGGGGCGCAGCCGTCTGGCTTCCGAGGCATTCAATTGCAGCGCACCTGACACCGGCAACATGGAGGTGCTGGAGCGCTACGGTTCCGAGGAACAGAAGGAGCAGTGGTTGAAGCCGCTGCTGGCCGGCACGATCCGTTCTGCCTTCGCCATGAGCGAGCCGGACGTTGCCTCGTCCGACGCGACCAATATCGCCACCACGGCGGTGCTCGAAGGCGATGAGTGGGTCATCAATGGAGAGAAATTCTATATATCCGGTGCGGGCGACAAGCGTTGCAAGATCATGATCGTCATGGTGGTCACGGACCCGGACGCCTCCAAGTACAGTCGACAATCGCAGATTCTGGTTCCCATGGACACGCCCGGTGTGGAGATTGTCCGGCCGATGGAAGTGTTCGGGCGGGATGATGCCCCGCACGGCCACATGCACATTCGCTATGACAATGTCCGCGTGCCGCAGAAGAACATCATCCTCGGTCGTGGTCGCGGCTTCGAGATTTCTCAGGGGCGTCTCGGGCCAGGCCGCATCCACCATTGCATGCGCTCCATTGGTGCGGCGGAGAAGGCGCTGCAATTGATGTGTGAACGCTCGTTGAGCCGTCGGGCTTTCGGCAAACCGTTGGCCGAACTGGGGGGCAACTATGACGCTATCGCCGACAGCCGCATCGAGATCGAGATGTGCCGCCTGCTGGTTTTCAAAGCGGCATACCTGATGGACACCATCGGCAACAAGGCCGCCCGCGACGCAATTTCGCAGATCAAGGTAGCGGTGCCGAACATGGCGCTGCGTGTGATCGATCGTGCCATTCAGATGCATGGCGCAGCAGGCGTGTCGCAAGACTTTCCTCTGGCGGCGCTATGGACCAGTCAGCGTACGCTGCGACTGGCGGACGGTCCCGACGAGGTGCACCGCCGCGTCGTGGCCCGGTCCGAATTGGCCAAGTACGAGCTGGCCAGACACGAGAAGTAGCAAGAGGCGTTCAATCAGACCCGATCAGACCGGCTCTAACCGGACATTGATCCGGGCGGCGCCGTTGCCTGGGAATGATCAGGACAGCCAGTCGAGCGAACGCGCCAGCGCCGTCAGCTTGAAGCCGCGCGGGGCGTCGTTGTGATTGACGTCGTCGGCGGGAGTGGTGGTCGTGCCTTCAGGCGCGGGGCTCTGGCTACCAGGTCCGAAGAGCACCCGTGTCGTAAAACTGTCCAGATCGAAGAGCACCAGGCTGGCCTGTTCGTCGAGCGGCAGCATGGCTGCGGTGGTGATAGTGGTGATGCGCGGGCTCTGGGCAAACAGCAGGGCGCGGTCGATGGGTGACCACTGCAGGTTGTAGATGGCATCCTCTGTGGTGAACACGGTGATTGGCGAACTGGGCAGTTGCGTGGAGCCGAGGACCAGGCTGGAACCTTGATCGTGATGCCGGATGTAGGCAAACAGACCGCCGTCTCTGGAGACCACCGGCTGCGTGGCATCCAGCTTTTCGATTTCCACCAGCATCTCCCCATCCTGACTGCTGCTCTGGGCGGCTACCGTCTCCAGGCGTCCGTCGAGCAACGCATCGAAGGCAGCCTGACTGCTGACGTGGATGTCGGCCAGCGCAATTGCACTTTCGCTGGCATCTGGATTGGAGAAGGGCAGTTGCAGGCTGCCCAGCAGCACGGCGGCCAGTGTGAACGACGCAGCCAGAGCGAAGCCTCTCGCGGAAGTGATGAATGCCGTCCAGCGGCCTGTAGTTGCATAGACAGGTTTGCAGACAGGCTCGATATACTCCCGCACCTTGCAGTCGGCGGACAGACGGTAACCAGTCTTGGGAATGGTATCGATGAAGCGGGTAGTGCTGCCAGGCAGTGCAAGCTGTTTACGCAGCTCGGAAACCGCGCGTGTCAGAGAATTCTCGTTGACGATGACCCGTGGCCACAGGGCGCTCATGAGTTCCTCGCGGCTGAATACCCGCTGGGGGGCGGCGGCGAGGAGACTCAGCAGATGCATCAGGCGCGGCTCCAGTGAGCGGCGCTGCTGATCGCCAGAGCTCAGACTGCCCAGCTCGATCAGTTCATTGCTGTCAGGTTTGACCAGCCAGCCATCCAGACAAAAAGCCAGCGCGCGTGCAGTTGGACATCCACCCGCACTCAGTACGGAGTGTTGCACTACCGATACTGCAGTTTTTCCAGAACCCTTGCTGTCCATGATTCGCCTCTGCCCTGCATGACTCTTGTACGTGTTTGTAACACTGTTATCCGCTTGGACATCTATTTGGTCGCTTGTGTTCAAATTCAAGCGATATTTTGTATACGCCTGTTTGTACGCGCCTTGTATGAACTCCTGTCGCGATTCTAGATGAATTTCCAGGAGGCGCGCTGCCCCCCCGGCGTATTCTTCACCTTTTCTGGATATTAAATTCACGCCTTCGTCAGGTTTTTTTCTTCCCCACTCCCTAGATTGAGCCCCATGCAAGGTGCGGCGGACGCCGTCACCGCTTAAACAGGAGGACTCGAAGATGAAGAAGTTGCTGGCAGTCAGTTTGATTCTGGTGTCCATGACAGGTCTGGGTGTTGCGAATGTCCAGGCTCTTAGTGAAGAGGCGAGCAATGGCGGTGTGCCGTCATTGGCCCCCATGCTGGAGAACGTCACTCCCGCTGTGGTGATTGTCTCCACCTCACAGCAGGCGGCGGCGCCTGAGCAGTTACGCTATTTCAACGAGGAGGAGCTGCGTCGCTTCTTCAATAGCCCGGATGGACAGGTGCCGCCCGGTCTGCCGGGAGGCAACGGTCGCGGGGGCAATGGTCCTGGAGGAAATAGTCCTGGAGGAGAGGTCAGAGGCACGGGGTCGGGCGTGATCGTTGACGCTGCCAAGGGCTACATCGTGACCAACCACCACGTCATCGACAATGCCGATGAGATCACCGTGACACTTCAGGACGGTCGGGAATATCAGGCCAAGCTGCTTGGCAGTGATGCCAGCACGGATGTCGCCCTGCTGCAGATCGAGGCTGATGGGCTGCAGGCACTGAGCTTCGCCAATATCGACAACCTGCGCGTCGGCGATTACGTCGTGGCTATCGGCAACCCCTTCGGCATTGGTCAGACTGTCACCTCCGGCATCGTCAGCGCACTGGGGCGCGGCGGGCTGAACAATGAGAACTACGAAGACTTCATCCAGACCGACGCCGCCATCAACGTCGGCAACTCCGGCGGTGCTCTGGTCGACCTTGAAGGACGTCTGATCGGCATCAACACCGCCATCATCAGCGGCAGTGGCTCCAGCGCGGGGATCGCGTTTGCGGTGCCGGTGGACATGATTGCCGCCGTGATGGAGCACCTGGAGCGTGACGGCGAGGTGCGTCGTGGCCAGCTCGGGGTGCAGATTCAGGACCTGACCAGCGCCATGGAATCTACTCTCAAGACCGGTGCGGGCAAAGGCGCCCTGGTCACCAGCGTGGTCCCTGGCAGTGCGGCAGAGGCGGCCGGTATCCAGGTGTCCGATGTAATTGTCGAGATCGCGGGGCGCAAGGTCGAGAGCGGTCGTGAGTTGCGCAATATCGTTGGTCTGCTGCGTCGCAGTGAAGAGGTCGGTCTGGTGCTGTTCCGCGACGGCAATAGAGAGCAGATCAAGGCCGTGATCGGTGGTGAGGATCGCAGCGTAGCCGCCGCGCAGACCGATGCCGAGGAGGGCAGAGGGCTTAATGAGCCGGATTTCCTGGGTGCCCGGCTGAGTACACTGGATCCTTCTAGCGCCATTGCCAGAGCCACAGGCGTGAGTGCAGGAGTCGAGGTGTTGGAGGTAGACGAGCAGAGTCCGGCGTTTCGTGCAGGTCTGCGTCCCGGCGACATCATTCAGGAAATCAATCGCAATGCGGTGACCACGCTTGGCGAGTTCAATGCCATGATCTCCGAGGATTCGCAAGTCACCGTGCTGGGTGTGTTGCGCGAGAATCGACAGCTGCTGGTCATCCTTTCCTGATCCACACACAGGCGTGATTCGTAGCAACCGCCAAACGCAGCTCAAGTACGACGGTTTTAGAGAGGTTGATACAGGAAGGTTTTGCAAGACGGTGCCTACCTTTGGCCGATCGCGGGGAAACTCCGGTCGGCTTTTTTTTGTTTTTGCAATTACTCGCCAACATGCTATTTTCCAGCGCCAATCGATTTTCACCAACCCGTATTGCCAATCTCGCTGATCCCCGGGGAGCACTCTTGGTTTCCATGACCCTACTGACCTGCCGCCTGACCCTGCTTTTGACGACAGTCCTGCCGCTGACTTTCGTTGCCCCGATCCCCCTGATTGCCCAGGAGCAGACTTCCCCCGTCACCGACTTCGGCGCTTTCGAGCAGTGGCTGGCGGGCGAGATCAACACTCGTGGAATTCCAGGTGTAGCCATGGGCATCGTGACAGCGGACGAGGTGCTGGACGTGCAGACCTGGGGCGTCAGATCGCGGGACGGGGTGGCCCCTGTCGATGCGCAGACGGTGTTTCGCATAGCCTCTGTCTCCAAGACCTTCGCCGGTGCGGTGGCGGCGCTGCTGGTGCATGACCACAAGCAGCAATGGGATACGCCGTTGATCACCTTGCTGCCGCAGTATCACATCGGCACCGAACCGGCCAGCAAGGACATGACGCTGCGCCATGTGCTGAGTCATACCACCGGCCTGATGCCGCATGCCTACTCGAACATGCTGGACGCCGGGGTGGCCTATGACAAGATTCAGGAGAAGTTTCAGGAAATCCCGACCGTGTGCCCGCCCGGTCGCTGCTATGGTTATCAGAACGTGGTGTTCTCGCTGGTGTCCGACGTGGTGGAGGTTTCCGAGCACCAGACTTATGAGGAGTTCGTGCAGGCGCGAATTCTCACGCCGTTGGGCATGAAGAACGCCTCTCTCGGTCTGGAGGGCTACGCGGGCCGCGACAATGTCAGCGCGCCGCATCAGTTCGGGGGAGAGCACTGGCGGGTCGCCACCACTAATGCCGCGTATTACACCGTCGGCCCAGCGGCCGGCGTCAACGCCAGTGTCGAGGACATGATGCTGTGGGCGCAGGCCAATCTCGGCGCCTTTCCGACGGTGCTGCCGCCCGAGGTACTCAAAGAACAGCATGCGCCGGTCGTCGAGACGCCCAGCGGCAACTATTTCAATCGCTGGCCCCGGCTGGAGAAAGCCTGGTATGGGCTGGGCTGGCGGGTCTTTGATTACGGCGGTCGCCGCGTGATTCACCACGGCGGTGGCGTGCGCGGCTTTCGTTCCGAGGTAGTCCTGGTGCCGGAGCTGGATATCGCCATGGTGGTGCTGTTCAATGCCGAGACCCCGGTCGCCAACGACG